>CAJUSB010000090.1 GCA_910589115.1 uncultured Clostridia bacterium
GCGTGCACCCGAGGGCTCTGCCCTCTGGACTCCCGCTGGGGTCAACGACCCCAGACCCCGAGATGCTGACGCATCTCCGCCTCGCCTGCGGGCGGGACGAAGGATTTGGTACGGTCAAGCCTGTCAGTGCACTCTGCCCGTCCCGCCAAAAGGAGGGCGGGACGGGTGGTTTTCTGCCTCGCAAACCGATTCATTTTTTTAATTTACAGAAAAAATACTGTACAAAGCGTTAAATTTGTGGTATCCTAATAATAATTGTTTACAGCAGTCCGGTGGAACACGCTGGGAACTCACGCCCTGCGTGCCGGCTGTTTAGGAACTGTGAAAAAATAAATTGTGATAAGCACGCCACGTCTGACGAATGAAGATGCAAGCGATTGTCGCAAGTTATTTCTGAACAGCTCCTTAGTATAAATGAGTGCGCATATTTATTTTTCATGCGCTTTTGCTGCCAGATTTATTTTTGAGAAAGTTGGAGTTACATAAAAGCCGCAAAACAGCTGGCTTTATACACGGTATGATTTCTGGGCGGCTTCTTATGGCACCGTTATTATATTGGTGCATATTGTTTTAGAATTGATTGATATTAAAGGAAAGTGATAGCTTTATTATGAAAGAAAAACTGAAGATTATCCCCTTAGGCGGGCTGAATGAAATCGGCAAAAACATGACGGTTATCGAATACGGCAATGATATGGTCGTGGTAGACTGCGGCCTTGCATTCCCCGATGATGACATGCTGGGCGTAGATCTTGTCATTCCTGATACCACCTATTTGAAACGGAATCTCTCCCGGCTCCGCGGTTATTTGATTACGCACGCGCACGAAGACCATATCGGCGCAATCCCCTATGTACTGCGTGAGGCAAATGCACCCGTTTATGGTACCCGTTTGACGCTTGGCATTATCAATGTCAAACTCTCGGAGCACCGTATGCCGCAAAAGGTAAAGCTCAACACCGTAAAGGCGGGACAGACCATTAAACTGGGCTGTTTCACGGTTGAGTTTATCCACACCAATCATTCGATTGCGGATTCTGTAGCGCTTGCCATCCGTACACCGTTAGGTATGCTGATCCACACAGGCGATTTTAAGGTAGATTTAACGCCTGTCCAGGGAGAAATGATTGATTTATGCCGTTTTGGCGAGCTGGGGAAGGAAGGCGTTCTGGCGCTGATGAGCGATTCTACAAACGTAGAACGTCCCGGATATACCCCTAGTGAACAGACCGTTGCGCAGTCGCTTGACCGCTATTTCGCAGGCTGCGAACAGCGGATCATTGTTGCAACATTTGCATCGAATGTTTCCCGATTGCAGCAGATTATGGATCTTGCAGCCAAGCATGGGCGTAAAGTTGCCGTTTGTGGCCGGAGTATGGAGAATATTTCTGAACTTGCCTTAGAGCTTGGATACCTGCATGACGACCATAAAGTAATGATAGATATCGGTGAAATGAAACGCTATCCGCGCAGCAAAATCTGCATTGTTTCGACTGGTTCGCAGGGCGAAACAATGTCAGCGCTTTACCGGATGGCCTACGGCAGCCATAAATTCGTTGAGGTAACCAGCGGCGACCGCATCCTGATTGCGGCCTCTGCAATCCCCGGCAATGAAAAATCGGTTTCCAGCATGATTGACGAATTGTACAAGCTGGGTGCGGAAGTCATTTATGACCGTAATGCTGCAATCCATGTTTCTGGACATGCCTGTCAGGAAGAGCTCAAGCTGATGCTCGGCCTTTGCCGTCCGAAGTATTTTATCCCCGTGCACGGCGAACACCGGATGCTCCGCAAACATGCCGAACTGGCACGACTGATGGGTGTTTCTCCACGGAATGTGCTGATTACTGAAATTGGCCGTACCGTAGAATTTAATGAACGCGGCGCACGTTTGGGCGGTGTGGTACCCTCCGGCAGAGTATTTGTAGACGGTCTTGGTATTGGTGATGTGGGGGCCACTGTCCTGCGTGACCGCCGGCATCTTGCCGATGATGGATTGCTGGTCGTTGTTATGACGATTGATTCCACCAGCGGTGTTGTAATTGCCGGGCCGGATATTGTTTCACGCGGATTCATTTATGTAAAGGAAGCCGAAGACCTGATGGAACAGCTGCGCACCCAATGCCAGATTTCATTGGATATTTGTCTGGATGAGGGCATTCATGATTGGAATGGAATCAAAGCCGCTATCAAAACTGAACTCAGCGACTATCTGTTCCGTAAGACGAAACGCAGCCCGATGATTCTGCCCGTTATTATGGAGATTTAAGAACCTGTATTTACAAGATAGCTGTCGTGGATGTGCAGAACTGGCATGGTCAGAACCGTGCAAACGCTGCTGACAACCTGCGAATACAGGTGCTCAGCAGAAGCATATAAAAGAAATAAACCTCTTTCCTGACCTAAAGGAAAGAGGTTTTCCATATTTTATGGAAAACAAGTGGAACGGCAGTCAAATTTTCATGAATACCGTTTTACTTTGCCTCCATTGCACGGTATCAGCTGATGTGATATGATGTAATTGCAGGGCGCCGCTGCAAGTGATCCACAAGGAGGATATAACAATGGATATTGCAAAGGTCATTCGTGAAAACCGGAAGAAAAAGAACCTCACACAGGAGCAGCTTGCCGAGCTGGTTGGGGTTTCCACATCAGCAGTCAGTAAGTGGGAGTCAAGTGCAAGTCTGCCTGATCTCTTGCTGATTGCACCGATCGCCCGCGCGTTAAGCATAACTGCCGATGAACTGCTTGGCTTTCAGGACGAATTGAGTGACGAAGAGGTGACCGCGCTGGAGCAGGAATGCGCAGAGATTTTTCGCCGTAACGGCTACGATGCAGGGCGGGAAAAGTGCGAAGCTCTGCTGCTGGAATATCCGAATATGATGTATCTGCGTTTCCGTGTAGCCGCATTGTATCAACGGTTTTTGCTGACGATTCCAGAGCACACAGATGCACGGATAAAGCAGGAATTTGATCGGATTTACGAACTGATGCAGCAGGTATATGACAGTGGGGAGCCCCGTCTGCACGCAGCCGCAGCACAGGCCTTGGCAAGCCATGAACTGATGTGCGGTGCCCTTGACCGGGCGGAAGCACTGCTTTCCGAACTGCCGCAGCCGGAAGCAGCGCCAGACGAATTATATCCCCTGCTTTATCTAAAGAAGGGGGAACGCGAACGCGCTGTCCTTCTGCTGGAACAGCTGGTTCTACGCGCTGGTATGCAGACAATCCGCGCATTGCACCTTCTTTCGTCCACAGCAATGCAGGACGGCGACAGCAAGCGGGCGTTAGCCTGCGGGCAAGCCTCTGCCGCGCTGGTCGATGCCTTGGATTTGCAGGAGGTCACGAGCACAATGCAGCTGCTGACGCTGCTCAATCAATACGGTACAAAAGAAGAGGCGGAGAAAACAGCGGCAGACTATTTGGACCGCCTCGCTGTATTGGATTATGATTATAGCGGACATCCGTTCCTTTGCCATTTAGCGGCGCAGCCGAAGCCGGAACAGCTGCCCGCCGTGAAAAAAACACTGCTGGAAGGCTTTGAACGTGCCGCTGAATACGCCGCCCTCCGGGAAGCGCCCTCCGTGCGTGCTTCACTTGAACGGCTGCGCACGGTGTTACAACCTTCCAGCACATCCAAAAACGATATAGCTTGACGTTTTACAGAACAAAGGGGAGCGCAGCGCTCCCCTTTGCTTTATAACTATCTGTAATATTAAAAATTATATTACGAATCGTTATCAATATATATTTCAAATCGTCTGTACCTTGAGTTCACCGTTTTCCGCGCTCAAGTGCGCACCGGTCAAATGGGTTTCACCTGCTGCAATCACTTCCATTGCAAGTGCATTTTCAATTTCCTTTTCTGTCAGGCGGCGCAGGTTTCGCGCACCAAATTTCAGCGAATAACCCTTATCCACCAAATAATCCGTCAATTTTTCATCCCAGGTCAAACGGATACCGCGTGCAGACAGGCTGTCGCGCAAATCTCCCAGCAGTATCCCGGCAATTTTTGCGAAATCCTCTTTCGTCAGCTGGTTAAAGGAAATGATTTCATCAATTCGATTCAAAAACTCGGGGCGCATCATATCCTCAAGTGCACGCATGGCCTTATCGCGGGCCTGTTCACTGACATTTTTGCCAAACCCGAGCGGTGAAGAAGACGAATCCGAACCGGCATTCGAGGTCATGACAATGACAGTATTTTCAAAGTTCACCTGCCTCCCATGCGAATCAGAAATGCGGCCATCATCCAAAATTTGCAGCAGGGTATTCAGGACATCGGGGTGAGCCTTTTCGATTTCGTCCAGCAAAATCACAGAATACGGACGGCGGCGGATTTTCTCGGTAAGCTGCCCGGCTTCATCGTAGCCGACATAGCCGGGGGGCGAACCCAGCAGCCGGGATACGGTATGCTTCTCCATATATTCCGACATATCGAGACGGATCAATGCTTCCGGCGCATCGAACAGGTCGGTAGCCAGTGTTTTAACAAGCTCGGTTTTACCGACGCCGGTCGGCCCTACGAACAGGAAGGAAACCGGCTTTTTCTTGGGGCTGATACCGGCGCGTGAACGACGGATAGCGGCACAAATCGCCTCAATCGCCTCATCCTGCCCGACAACGCGGGACTGCAAACGGGCTTCCATACCGCGCAGGCGTTCCAGCTCCTGCGCCTGCACCTTGGCGGCCGGAATGCCTGTCCACAGCTCGATCACACCGGCCAGGTGTTCCGCGTTGATTTCGGGAACGGGCTTTGCGCGGGCCTCGGCCAAATGATCCTCGGTTTGCAGGATCAGGCTTTTCAGCTCAGCGATACGGGCATAGTGTTCGGCGCGGTCTTCTTCAAACAGGATATCGCGTTCTGCGGCGTAATCGTCCAGCTGCTTTTGCAGGCGCGGAACCTCGGCAATCTGGGGGGAATCCAGATTCAGGCGGGAGCAGGCTTCGTCAATCAGGTCGATTGCCTTATCGGGCAAAAAGCGGTCTGTGATATAGCGTTCGGAGAGTTCAGCGGCAAGGGTGCACATTTCATCGGGCACGCACACGCCGTGAAAAGTTTCATAGTAACTGCGCACGCCTTTCAAAATCTCGGCGGTCTCGTTTACAGAAGGTTCGCTGATAGACACCGGCTGGAAGCGCCGTTCCAATGCTGCGTCCTTTTCGATGTATTTCCGGTATTCATTGAAAGTGGTCGCACCGATAACCTGGATTTCGCCGCGGGAAAGGGCCGGTTTCAGGATATTGGCGGCATTCATGGAACCTTCTGAATCGCCTGCACCGACAATATTGTGGACCTCGTCAATGACGAGAATGATATTCCCCAGGGTCTTAATTTCCTCAATCAGCCCTTTCATGCGGCTTTCAAACTGTCCGCGGAACTGGGTACCTGCAACCAGGGCGGTCAAATCGAGCAAATGGACTTCCTTGTCTGCGAGCTTTGTGGGAACATTGCCCTCCGTAATCCGCAGGGCGAGCCCCTCGGCCACAGCAGTTTTGCCAACGCCGGGCTCACCAATCAAACAAGGATTGTTTTTCTGTCGGCGGTTCAGGATTTGAATCACGCGGTCAGTTTCGCGTTCGCGGCCAATGATGCGGTCGAGACGGCCTGTGCTGGCTTTGAGGGTCAAGTTGTCGCAGTAGCTGGAAAGATATTTCCTTTTTTTCTTCTGACGTTCCTGGCGGGGATCGCTGCGTTCGGAGCGATCCTGATGGCGGCGATCTGAGGAGGGCATATCGGCTTTTCGAAAGAAGCTCATACCGAAGGGATGAACGGGCTTGTTTTCGGAGTCGAACTCATCGTCTGAGTTCGTTTGATGGGGCGCATCATCTTCCTCCCCATCGGTACCGGCGGGGACGAGGCCGCCGAGGTCTTCAAGGGAACCAATTTCCTCGGCGAGCATATCAAGGGTATCCTCTGTGATGCCCATTTGTTCCATGAGCCGGTTGATCGGCTTAATACCGAGCTCTTTGGCGCATTTCAGGCAGAGGCCCTCTTGTGTCGAATTACTGTTCTGATCAATCTTGGTAATAAAAACGACGGCGGGATTTTTCCCGCACCGGGTACAAATGGGAATATTCATATTATTTACTCCTCTTGGATTTGATGGTGCTCAACTTCCATTCCTCGCCGGAGAGGCCGCCTGCGCGGCGCGCTCCAGAGGGCTCTGCCCTCTGGACTCCCGCTGGGGCTATGCCCCAGACCCCGAGATGCTGACGCATCTCTGTCTCGCCTGCGGGCGGGACGGGGGCTGGGTACGCTGGCTCTTTATGACACGGTGCTGACCGGCCCGCCAAAAGGCGGGCGGACCGGTCGGCTTAATGCTGTTATATATTTGCTTCTATGATAGATATATTTTCTGGACTTTATACCGCATAATCCGGAATCAATGCTGCAAGAAATTCCCGCGTCAGCAGCGTATCGGCTGTATTGACAGGTGACAGCCAGCCAAGACCACGGAAAAGCTCAGGCGCGGCATATGACAGAACGACTGCTGCAAGCATCAGCAATGCTGCTCCGCCCGCTGCGCCAAGTGCAAGACCGGCCAGACGGTCCAAAATTCCAAGCGGAGTATATCGGGTCAAAAATCGCAGGCTTTGGCTGACGATGGAAAGCATCAGTGAAAACAGGATACTGAATAAAACCATCAGCAGCAGGAATGCCACACCTTCCGCCATTTCGACGGCCATTTCTGTGATTGTGGTTTCTATTGGAATTGGAAGGGCTGCCAGATAGCTGGCAGCATCCCGTTCAAACAGGTCGCCAATGATAGGGGTAACGACAATACGTGCAATGACGGGTGCCAGCAGTTTAGCTGCAAAGCCCGCTCCAAAAATAGATACCAACCGGCCCAGCAGGCTCATAAAGGTACGAATCAGCCCATGACCTGCACCCAGCAGGCCGCTGATTACTAAGAAAAGGACCAAAAGCAGGTCGCGGACATTAAAAATCTGTTGAAATTCCATGATGTCTCCTTTTGATATCGCCGGGCCTGCAAGGGAATCTGAATTGCCTGCGCAGGCCATCATGCAGCCGTTAACGCTGGAAAATCCGGCAGTCACTGCCGTAAAGAACATATGCAGTACCGGAGGAATCCATGCGCAGACCGCGTGCACCGGTCACGGTACGATTAGACCATATCTCGTCCCAAAGGGATAGGCTGTAAACATGCAGCCCGTCCGTAGTGAGTACGCCAAGCATCGAGCCATCTGCGGAAATATGCTGGATTTCAGAGGAAATATAAAGGGGTTCTTCGGAAAGTGTCCCATTCGTAGAGAGCAGTCGCAGCTGTGCGCGTGCTGCGCCCTGATAGGCATTTGAGGCCACAAGGATCCCGCGGTCACTGAAGATATAACCAATCAAATCGCTTGGCGAAAGCTCAAGCTGCCCGAGCAATACGCCCTTCCGGGTAACCAGATAAGCGCCATGGTCTGTCATAACAGCAGCTGTGGAAGAATTCATAAATTCCACATCATAGCCGAGCGACGAACCTAGCTCAAAGCGGGCCTCTGCCTCTTCCTTGCCGATGCGCCAGAAAAGCAGCTCGCTTTTCAGCTCCACACCGGCCTGTTGGAAGCCCAGCACCGCCAGGTAATTTCCGTCGGGTGAAAGTGCCGCCGCTAGAATATAATATTCTGCCGAATACCACTTAAACACTTGTGCGCCATTATTATTGTATACGGCAACCGCAGTTTTATAGCCTGATTCATCGGTAACAAGCACAAATCCGCCATTTTCACCAATGGAAGCCGATAAAATTGGTGATTCTGTTTTCACCTCGCATAATGAGGTAAGCGCATTTGACAGGGAAGCAGTCCGTCCGCCCTGGTCAAATGCCAAAATAAGGCTGTCGGATACCTCAATAGCGGGATTGCTGTAAGAAAGCTGTAGGGCAAGCTGATTCAGGCCGTTAGGCTTGGAAATATAAAGCGTGTCGCTATCCACATAAGCAAGACCGCCGCCGAAAAGCTCGGCATCCAGCATCGAACCGGAGGCATATTCAATCGTTGCGGCATCACTGCTGGTGATCTGAAGCCCTGTCGCCAAATACGAAAAAAGCCGGTAAAGCGAATCCGGCAGCAGCAGCCGGTAGTTTGTAATAAGGAAGAGGACAAGCGCAAGCGTAAAGAGCCAGCCGCTGACCGAAGCAAAAACAGCAGCAAGCCGGAGGCGCGGGTCTTCACTTTTTCGCAGGATACGGCGGCGCGCCCTCCCGGTTTCCGGGAATTGTACAACATTGCCGCGGCGTCTTCTTGGATGATTTGAATTGCTGTTGTCTGGCATTTTGGAATTCCTTTCGGGCGCATATGCGCTTTGCCGGGGTGTTCTGTCTGCCCGAGTTTCATATCATAATATTTTAACACATATTTCATCCCTGTTTGTGAATGAACCGTGAAATTTTCCTTCTTTTTCTAACGGTCGAGCGAAAACTTTGTCAGTTCAGGCGTATGCTCATACCAGAGCCGATTCAAAAACAATCCACACGCGGGCAATGTTGGCCCTGCATTTTCCCTGTCGCAGGAATCCAGGATCGCCCGCATATCCTCCGGCCTTAGCTTCCCGCAGCCGGCATAGGTCAGCGTCCCTGCAATGGCACGTACCATATTATATAAAAATCCGTCGCCGCACACCCGAATGCGAATCAAATTTTCCTCACACGGCTCAACCTCACAATGGAAAATCGTCCGCACCGTGCTTCGTACCGGAGTACCGACCGAGCGCACCGCTGCAAAATCCTGCTTCCCGACAAAGTACCGGGCTGCCGCCTGCATCCGTTCAATCTCTAACGGATACGGATAACGGTATGCCCGCCCAGACAGGAACGGGTCCCGCAGACGCGACGGATAAAGATAATATGCATATTCCTTTTTCGTACAATCAAACCGCGCGTCAAAGCCCTCCGGGACTTCCACCGCACCGGAAACTGCAATATCCTCCGGCAGCTGTGCATTCAGCGCAAGCGGCAGCCGCTCCACCGGAATCGTACAATCCGCACGGAAATTCGCTACATACCGGCGGGCATGTACACCGGCGTCGGTCCGCCCCACGCCGGAAATGCTGACCTCCTGCCCTAATAAACGAAACACAGCCGCCGTCAAAGCCTCCTGAATCGAAATACCATTTTTCTGTATCTGCCAGCCGTGATAATTCGTCCCGTCATACGCTAAAATCAAAGCAATATTCATCTTTCTAATCCCTCAACCCCTTCCTCATCTGTCACCCGACCTGCCCGCCCAGCCTTTTGGCGGGCAGGTCAGCAGCGCACCACCATATATCACAGCCCCAAACCCCCGTCCCGCCCGCAGGCGAAGCGGAGATGCGCAGCATCTCGGGGTCTGGGGCAACGCCCCAGCGGGAGTCCAGAGGGCAGCGCCCTCTGGTGCCCGCCGCATAGGCGGCCCCTCCGGCGAGGAGCGCCCGCCGCGCAGGCGGCCAAAGCGGCGGCACACACTTACAGTCCGAAGGCTTGGCCCAGGACGGCGACAGTGAGGAAAATGCTGAATGAAACAGCGATTGCTGCACAGTCCAGAGGCGTTATCTTTAGCTGCTTCATGCGCGTGCGCCCAACGTCCCCACGGTACAGGCGGCACTCCATCGCGACCGCAAGCTCGTCCGCACGGCGGAATGCCGAAATAAATAACGGCACCAGAATGGGAATCAGCGCCTTTGCCCGCTGGATAATGCCGCCCGTCTCAAAGTCTGCCCCCCGCGCCTTCTGCGCAGACATGATTTTTTCTGTCTCCTCGATCAGCGTGGGAATAAAACGCAGCGCAATCGACATCATCATAGACAGCTCATGCACAGGAGCATGAAACCGCTTCAGCGGCGACAACAGCCGCTCCAATCCGTCCGTCAGCTGGATCGGACTCGTCGTGTACGTCAGCATCGATGTGCCAATAATCAAAAGCATAATGCGAAGCACCATCTTTACCGCAACAAAGATGCCCTCCCGCGATATGTGCAAAAAACCATACTGCCAGATATATTCGCCCGGCGTGTAAAACAAGTTTAATACCGCCGTAAAACAGATAATAAACAAAATTGGCTTGAGCCCCTTGACAACCATCCGGAACGGGATGCCCGATACCTTAATAATCACCAGTAAGAAGCCAATCATCAGCGCATACGAAACCACGCCCTCCGCCAGGAACAGCGCAATAATCAACGCAAGAATCAACACCAGCTTTACCCGCGGGTCAAGTCGGTGGATGATGCTTTTCCCCGGGAAAAATTGCCCGATTGTCACATCTTTCAGCATTCCTTTTTGACCTCCCCGTCCGGCTCGCTTCCCCGGCCCGCCTGCTTCACACGCCGCAGCTCTGCTGCCGCCTGCTCCACCGTAAATACAGCCGGATTCACCGGTATCCCACGGCGCCGCAGCTCCATAAACACTTTCGTAATCTCCGGAACATCCAGCCCCGCCGCCGTCAGCTCTTCCGCCTGCGCAAATACAGCCTCCGGCTTGTCCAGCAGCATGACTTTCGCCTGGTTCATCACCAGCATCCGGTCCGCCATCCGCGCCGTGTCCTCCATCGAATGCGATACAATCAGCACTGTAGCGCCCGTTTCCTCATGATACTGACGGATTTCATACAATATCTCATTCCGCCCCGCCGGGTCTAGTCCCGCCGTCGGTTCATCCAGCACCAGCACCTCCGGCCGCATCGCAATCACCCCCGCAATCGCTACCCGGCGTTTCTGCCCGCCGGACAATGCAAAAGGCGATTTTTCCGCGAGTCCCGCTCCCAAGCCGACAAATGCCATTGCCTCACGCACCCGCTCCGCAGTTTCCTGATCCGATAAGCCCATGTTTTTCGGTCCAAAAGCAATATCCTTTGCAATCGTTTCTTCAAACAACTGATACTCCGGATACTGGAAAACCAGGCCCACCCGGAACCGAACCGACCGGTCACATTTGCCTTTTTCATCCCAGACCGGCTTCCCGTTCAGCAGCACCTCGCCTGCACTCGGACGCAAAAGCCCATTCAAATGCTGAATCAGCGTCGATTTGCCCGAGCCCGTATGACCGATGACCCCCAGTATTTCCCCTTTTTCAATGGAAAGGCTGACCCTGTCGAGTGCAGTCCGCTCAAACGGAGTACCCGCTCCATAAACGTGAGTCAGGTCCCTTACCTCTAATATAGCTGACACGTCATTCCTCCAACAGCAAATGTTTTCCCTTTCATCCCGCAAGATAGCCCTGCAAAATATCCGCGCATTCATTCACGGACATCGCCGCAAGCGGCAGCCCTGCGCCAGTCCGGTTTAGCTCGTACAGGATCTCAATCGTCTGCGGCACATCAAGCGACGCCCCCTTGAGCGCATCGACCTGCGCGAAAATCTCACGCGGTGCGCCGTCCATCAGCACCCTTCCATGGTGCATGACAACGACCCGTCCCGCCTGTATGGCCTCATCCATATGATGCGTAATCAGCACGACCGTAATGCCAAACCGCTCGTTCAGCACCCGGACAACCTCCATTACCTCACGCCGTCCGCGCGGGTCCAGCATTGCCGTCGGTTCATCCAGTACCACACAGCGCGGCATAATTGCAATCACACCTGCAATCGCAATCCGCTGTTTCTGTCCGCCCGACAGCTTATGCGGTGCGTGCTCCCGGAATTCATACATCCCGACTGCCTTGAGCGCATCATCCACCCGCCGCCGGATCTCCTCCGGCGGTACGCCCATATTTTCCAGCGCAAATGCAACATCCTCTTCTACTACGGTTGCTACAATCTGATTATCCGGGTTCTGGAACACCATTGCACAGTTTTTGCGAATCTCATAGGTATTTTCCTCAACCCGTGTATCCATATGGTCAACCCAGACCGTACCGCCCGAAGGCAGTCGGATTGCATTAAAATGTCCTGCCAGCGTTGATTTGCCTGAACCGTTATGACCGAGCACCGCAACAAATTCCCCGCGCCCGATTTCCAGGTCTACGCCATCAAGCGCAGTCACCGGCCGGCCTTCCTCATCCTGATAATGATAACGCAGCTGTTCCGTTTTTATCATTTCCGACATGCTGTTGATCCTTTCTTCCCCGGCCCTATCCGGCCACGAACCGCGCACTGGAACCGCACGGCAAAATAAGCCCGGTTGCCTCAACCGGCAGCCCCAGCTCCTGCGCAGCCACCGTACCACGGAACCGCCTGCCCGCTGTAATCCCCAAAATATATGCCATAACCGACGGTGCAAGCCCGGTCGAATAGCTCGAAATCAGCACAAACAGCGGCTTGTCACTTAACAGCTCACACGCCCGCGCCACAAATGCCGCCACGTCAGCCTCAATTTTCCAAGTCTCCCCGGAAGGGCCGCGCCCATAGCTTGGCGGGTCCATAATAATCGCATCATACCGCCGCCCGCGCCGCAGCTCACGCTCAATGAATTTTTTACAATCGTCCACGATCCACCGGACCGGCCGGTCCGCCAGTCCAGAGGAAACAGCATTCTCCCGCGCCCAGCCGGTCATCCCTTTGGATGCATCCACATGGCACACGCTCGCGCCAGCCGCAGCCGCAGCCAGCGTAGCGCCCCCCGTATAAGCAAACAGGTTCAGCACCGAAACCGGCCTCGCCGCTTGTCGGATCGTCTGCATAATAAAATCCCAATTCGATGCCTGCTCCGGGAACAAACCCGTATGCTTAAAAGACATCGGTTTCAAATTGAACCGCAGCTCGCCATAGCCGATCTGCCACTGCTGCGGCAGCTTCCTGATTTCCCACTGCCCGCCGCCGCTGGATGACCGGTGATAATGTGCATTTGCTGTCCGCCAGCCGTCCGCAGCCGCGCGGGGCCAAATCGCCTGCGGGTCGGGCCGTATCAGCACCTGGTTTCCCCAGCGCTCGAGCTTCTCTCCGTCCCCACAGTCGAGCACGGCATAATCCGTCCAATTTTCAGCCACCCACATAGCAGTAACCCTTTCCTCTTATCCAAATCCGTCCAGAATCCCACTGAGGGACTTTCTGGACAGAGCTGTTATCATATCGAATCTATTCTACCACTTCCTGCCGTCCGGCGCAACAAAAAAAGCTCGTAAATACGTCCCATTTTTCAGCATCAGCTGGCTGTTGGAGCCCAATAAAAAAACAGGAATCCGCCTTTCATCCGGCAAACTCCCATAATCTGATTCAAAAATTCAATGAAAAAACCTCCTGCGCTTATTCAAGCACAAGAGGATTTTTACTGATGTGCGCATCGAGTTATTTTCCCGGGCCGTCTCCAGCCAAGTATCGTCACCGCGAACGAGCTTA
>CAJUSB010000091.1 GCA_910589115.1 uncultured Clostridia bacterium
GGCAGGGCTCTGCCCTGCACCCGCGATTTTTTTGTAAAAAAATCGAGTAAAAACGTTAGTCCCGCTGCGGCGGGGGAGGGGTGCATCCACGGTCCCTTTTGCCTGCTGCCCCGGCCGCCAAAAGGAGGGCAGCCGGGGCGGTATCATGCAGAAATTATCGTTTGAAAGTATAATTATTATAGAAAAACGGAGGGTTCCCCGATGAAAAAACGCTATCTTGAGGCCGGAAAGATCGTGAATACGCATGGCGTTACTGGTGAGGTCAAGGTGCAGTCCTGGTGTGACAGTCCCGAGGTGTTAGCCGGGTTTGATACTTTATATGATGCGGAAAAAAAGCTGTTTCGGGTTCAAAAGGCATATGTTCACAAGGGCTGTGTGATTATGCGGTTGGAGGGTGTCAATACCTGCGAAGCAGCTGAGGCATTGCGCGGGACGGTACTTTATCTGGACCGTGAGGACGTTGACCTGCCGGAGGATTTGGTTTTTGTGCAGGATATGCTGGGATTGCCGGTGTATGACCGCAGGCTGGCGCAGGATATCGGTACGCTAAAGGAAGTGATTGCCAACCCGGTGCATGATATGTATGTGGTTGCCCGTGAGGGAAAAAAGGATGCGCTTATTCCGGCGTGTGCGCCGTTTCTGGTTGAGGTTGACTTGGAGGGCGGCCGGATTATTGTGGAAACCATTGAGGGCCTGATCGAATGAGGATTGATATCCTGACGCTGTTTCCGGCCCTGATTGACAGTGTAATGGGGGAATCTGTGATTGGACGGGCACAGGCACGCGGGCTGATTGAGGTGCATGCGTATAACATCCGTGACTGGGCACAGGACAAGCATCATAAAGCGGATGATGCGCCATATGGCGGGGGACGCGGTATGGTCATGCTGCCGGAACCGCTTTACCTTTGTCATCAGGCGGTTTGCGGGGGCAGGCACGTCCATACGGTGATGATGAGTGCACAGGGGGCGCCTTTTTGCCAGCAGAAGGCGCGAGAGCTGCTTGCGAGGGAGCGCTTTATAATCGTCTGCGGGCACTATGAAGGGATTGACCAGCGTTTCATTGATGCGTGTGTGGATGAGGAAATTTCCATTGGTGATTTTGTGCTGACCGGCGGAGAGATCCCGGCTATGGCGGTTGCGGATGCAGTCTGCCGGATGGTGCCCGGGGTGCTGCCGGATGAGACGGCATTTCAGGAGGAAAGCCATTGGAACGGCCTGTTGGAATATCCGCAGTATACCCGCCCGGAGGTTTGGCGTGGTCGTACCGTACCGGAGGTGCTGTTGTCGGGGCATCATGCGAATATTGAACGCTGGCGGCGTAAAATGAGCCTGAAACGCACGCAGGCAGACCGGCCGGATTTGTTTGCACAGTTTGAAGCGCAGACAAAAATTGACCGGAAAATTCTCGAAGAACTGGCAGTCGAAGCCGTCCAGGAACAGAATGCACCCTTATCACCCGATAACACGGAAAATGCTTGCAATTCAGACGGTTATCCGGTAAAATATACTCACGAATGTGAAATAGTACCGCACTAAATCACCCCGCCCGCCGTCCTTTTGGCGGGCGGGGCAGCAGGCAAAAAGGAGCATGAAAGCACCCATTACCCCGCCGCAGCGGAAATAAAGTTTTTACTCGATTTTTTTACAAAAAAATCGCGGGTGCAGGGCAGAGCCTTGCCGCTCCCCGCGTAGGGGCGGGTGCAGGGCGGAGTCCTGCCGCTCCCCGCGTAGGGGCGGGTGCAGGGCGGAGTCCTGCCGCTCCCCGCGTAGGGGGCTTTCGCGTAGGGCACCGCACTGACAAAAGCACATAAACGATAGGAAAACAGGGGGTTACCGTGAGCAGAACCAGAGCAAGAGAAATCGCGCTGCATCTGATATATGAGATGAACTTCCGCGAGTTTGGAACCGATGAAGAGATTTTGGAGTGCCTGGAGGAGGGCGCATTGCAGGCACTCGCCGGGGAAGCTAACCTGTATGACGGCCCGCTGACCAGCCGTCAGCGTAGCTATATCCTGACGGTCGTCAGGGGGGTTGCCGCACGGCAGGAGGAGCTCGATGCGCAGATTGTGAGTTACTCCAAGGGCTGGAGCCTGAGGCGGATTACCCGGATTTCACGTGCAGTTTTGCGGCTCGCACTGTACGAAATGACTTATGTGGATGATGTCCCGGTCGGCGCAGCCATCAACGAGGCCGTTGAGCTGGCAAAAGCCTACGATTCCGATGAAGCGGGCAAGTTCGTTAACGGCATTCTGGGTGCTGCGGGCCGGGCGCTCGCGGCGCAGGATAAGCCGCAGGAATCAGCTCCACTGTCTGATACCGGGGAGAATACAGATGAGTAGCCGCCTGACAGACAGCATCGTGTTGGGGATCGATACCTCAAATTATCGTACCTCGGCGGCAGTGTACAACGCCGTAACCGGAGAGTATACAAATTGCGGTCGGCTGATTGGTGTGCCGGAAGGTGCAATCGGCGTGCGGCAGTCCGAAGCACTGTTTCAGCACACCGTAGGCCTGCATTCGCTGATTGCAAATCTGCCGTATGGCGTGCCGCTGAAAGCGGTCGGCGTAAGCACGCGCCCGCGTGCGGTCGAGGGCTCCTATATGCCCTGCTTTCTGGCAGGGGAGAGCGTGGCGCGTTCGGCAGCGCATTTGTTGGGGGTTCCGCTGATTGCGTGTTCCCACCAGCAAGGCCATCTGGCAGCCGCAGCCATGTCAGCAGACCGGCTGGAGCTGTTGGACGGCGCATTTTTAGCATGGCACCTTTCCGGTGGGACAACCGAGCTGTTGCATGTGCAGCCGGGTGAGGACGGTCTGCCCGAAGCACGCTGCATCGGCGGTTCCGAAGACCTTTCGGCAGGGCAGCTTATTGACCGCTGCGGCAGGCTGCTCGGACTGAGCTTCCCGGCAGGCGCGGATCTGGACGAATTGCAGGAATCGTGTACCGAACCCGTCCGCGCATTCCGCCCCAAAGTGAAAAATTGCCGTTTTTCCCTTTCTGGGATGCAGAATCAGGTGGAAGCACTCGTGCAAAAGGGCACACCGCCCGAAACAGTTGCACGCTTCACCGTTGAAACGATTTGTAACGCCGTAGCCGGGGCCACCCGTCAGGCGCTGGAACAGTATCCGCTGCCAGTGTTGTGTGCGGGCGGCGTGATGAGCTGCACTTTCCTGCGGGAAGAGCTGCCAAAACAGTTTGACTGCTGTTTTGGCGCGGATATGCTTTCGGGGGACAATGCCGTTGGTACGGCAGTGCTGGCTGCACGGCGGGTCGGGGTGTTAAAATGAGTACAGTTTATACCGTTTCACGGCTGAATAACGAAATAAAGTGGCTGCTGGAATCCAATCCCTCCTTCCGGAATGTGTTTGTGGCAGGGGAAATCTCCAATTATAAGCCGCACCCTTCCGGGCACCATTACCTGACCCTCAAGGATGAGGGCGCGTCCATCAATGCAGTGATGTTCCGTTCGGATGCGGCCCGGCTGCGCTTCCGCCTGCAAAATGGTATGAAGGTGGTTGCACGCGGTCGCGTCAGCTCTTATCCCAAAAGCGGACAGGTGCAGCTTTATCTGTCCGAAGTTTTGCCGGACGGCGCAGGTGCGCTGCACGCGGCCTTTGAACAGCTCAAGGAAAAGCTCGCGGCAGAAGGTCTGTTTGATGAAGCGCGGAAAAAACCGCTTCCTGTCTTGCCGCGTTCTATTGCGCTGGTCACGGCGGAGAGCGGCGCGGCAGTGCAGGATATGGTGCGCATTCTGGGGCGGCGGTGGCCGCTTGCCGAGGTGCGGATTTTTTCCGCGCTGGTGCAGGGGGAGGGCGCACCGCAGAGCCTTTGCCGTGCGTTAGCGCTTGTGAACCGGCTGCATGAGGACGATCTGGTGATTATCGGGCGGGGCGGCGGCTCGCTGGAAGACCTGTGGGCATTCAATGATGAGGCAGTTGCGCGGGCGATTGCCGCATCGCAGATTCCGGTAATTTCAGCAGTTGGCCACGAGCCTGATATCACAATAGCGGATTTTGTCGCTGACCTGCGTGCGCCTACGCCGTCTGGTGCGGCGGAACTCGCCGTGCCCGATCAGGAAGGGGTATGCGAACATTTGCGGCAGCTGGGGCTCCGGCTGGAGCGGGGGTATCTCCGTTCCATGGAGGGCCGCCGTCAGAGGACGGCATTGTTGCAGGCGCGGCTTGCAGCGCACAGCCCGGCGCATACCCTTGCTGAACGCCGGGGGGTACTGGCCCGCCAGGCCGAACGGCTGGAACACGCTTTTGCAAACCGGCTGGCCGAACGTCGGCTGGCAGTTGACCTTGCGTCGGACCGCCTGGGGACGCTGACGGTGCAGCGCCTGACAGCAGGGCGGCAGCGGTTGGAGCGTGCAGCCGTCGGGCTGGATGCAATGAGTCCCCTGCGGGTGCTGGGGCGCGGCTATGCAATGGCGACGCACGGCGGCGCAGCCGTGACGGATGCATCAGCCCTGCGGGCAGGCGACCAAATTGAAGTGCGGTTTGCGAAGGGGAGCGCACAGTGCACAGTCAATAAAACCGGGAAATAAACCGTTTCGGGTGGAGAAAAAAATATACAAGAGTGAGGCTGGGAACAATGGCTGCAAAAAAGCAGAGCTTTGAGGCATCAATGGTACGGCTGGAAGAGATCGTGCGCAAGCTGGAGCAGGGGGACACCCCACTCTCGGACAGTGTTGCGCTGTTTGAGGAAGGGACAAAGCTGGCGGGAGCGCTGCATAAGCTGCTCGACGAGGCCGAACAAAAAGTAACCGTGCTGCGGGAAGCGGACGGCAGGCTGGAGCAGACGCCGTTCAGCCGGGAGGAGGAAGAGGCGAAATGACGCTGACCGAACGATTAGATTATTACCGCAAGCTGACGGAACAGGCGTTGGAACAGGCGCTCACGTCGAAAAATGAAGCATATTATCCGTCTGTTTTTAAGGCGGTGCGATATTCTGCGTTGTCCGGCGGCAAGCGGCTGCGCCCGGCGCTGACCATGGAATTTTGCCGGGTGTGCGGCGGTACGCCGGAACAGGCACTGCCTTTTGCGGCGGCGCTTGAGATGATCCACACCTATTCGCTGATCCATGACGATCTGCCCTGTATGGATGACGATGATCTCCGGCGGGGCAGGCCGACCAATCACAAAGTGTTTGGCGAAGCAACGGCTGTACTGGCAGGGGATGCATTGCTGAACCGTGCTTTTGAAACGGTGCTGAGCCCGCAGAATACCAGAGGCCTTTCTGCGGAGACTGTGCTGCGTGCGGCCAGCTGTTTGGCCAGGGCTTCCGGTATGGACGGCATGATTGGCGGACAGATTTTGGATATGGAATCCGAAGGGCGGCAGATTTCGCAGGAAACCTTGATGCTGCTTCAGCGGCACAAGACTGGCTGTTTGATGCAGGCAGCTGCGACAATGGGCTGCATCCTTGCAGGGCGTGGCGATGCGGCCACGCTGGAGGCTGCCGAATGTTATGCGGACAATCTTGGTCTTGCATTCCAGATAGAGGATGACCTGCTGGATATCGAAGGGGATATCACAAAGTTTGGCAAGCCGATCGGTTCAGATGCGGAGAAGGGGAAAGCGACCTTCCCGGTGCTGCTGGGGATTGCACGTTGCCGCGAGCTGGTGCGTGAGCTGACCGATAAGGCAGTCGCAGCGGCGGCGGCGTTCCCGGACCATGCATTCCTGGAGGAGCTGGCGGTCTATCTGGTTTCCCGTGACTATTAGGCGCACGCCGCCTGTCCGGCGGGCTGGCACAGATAAATAATGAATAAATCGTGAATTTTTATTCATTTTCTCTTGAAAAGCAGATTGAAATATGGTATTTTATAGAGGTATCGTAAATCCGGCGCTCTAGGGCGCATTCGCGTATGCCGCCTATGGGCGGCAGTGGCGCAGTATCCTAGTCAGCGCATACATCTCCCAGGACGGGCCTAAAAATCCGTTGAAGGGCATATCGATGAAGTCCCTGGTGTTTGCTTCTTACGCCCAGTTTGGGGTGGATGCTGGGGGTTAAGGCTTTAGGGCGCTTCCCAATGGCATGGGATACCGACCCTGCTGCCGTGGAGACCTGTGGCTGTGGCACGCCTATAGCATCCCCTTTGTGGGATTGATGGACGCGTTACGGCGCAGGATGAAACCTGTATTGCGGTGCGGCGACAGCCCGGGCTGAAGTACCGTCCCCTTCCCGCGAGGGAAGGCCGTCGGCCAACCAGACCGGAGCGCGTCAAAACGCTGTGTGCAGAGTAGCCTGCCTTGAGTGGGTGTGGTGGATGCGGTGTCCACCCGTCGCGTTGTGCGCAAGACGCTGCCGGGCATTGACCGCTGAAACCAGGCCTGCAAAAGAGGCTAAGAGATGTGTTGCCTGTTATGGAAATCATCTAGGCTGTTCGCAGGGTGGGACTCCCTGCGAAGCAGGACGGGGATTGCAGTACGGACTCAGTGGCAATTCGGTCCCGGTGCTGGTAACACGCCGGCACGCCCTATAATGGGAAACCACCGGAAGCGGCGACGCACGGCAGGGCGTGGGGAAAACCAACCGAACCTAAGCCGTAAGATTAACCCGCCCTGCTGCCACGGCGGGCAGTGCCGGGGGGCTTTGTGGCCCTCCGGCGACCCGATTTTTCCGTCCCGCAGTGTGTCGGGAACGGATACATTCAAGATAAAAAGACAGATGCAGACGGCTGGTTTACGGCGTCTGTTTTCTACATATACAGTATTTTGAAGGGCCTCCATATAGGATGGCATTATTGAAATAAAGAAAGGTGTTTATCGTGGACAACGGCGAAAAACCGAAGCGAAAACAGCCGCAGAAGCCGCGGCTGATCAACTGGAAATGGGTATTGACGATCACGGTACTTAGCTTTATGATCTCGGTTTCCATGTCCTGGCTTTCGAGTGAAGCGCTGGCGCAGGTCAACAATATTGTTGCGTTTGTCATCCTGCTGCTGTTTATTGCGCTCGGTATTTTGTTTGATATTATTGGCATGGCCGCCACTTCGGCGACCGAAAAGGAGTTCCATTCGATGGCGTCGCGGCGGGTGGCCGGGGCGCGGGAAGCCGTCTGGCTTTCCCGGAACGCAGAAAAGGTGTCCAGCATCTGTAATGATGTGGTCGGCGATATTGCGGGCATTATCTCCGGTGCAACCGGCGCGGTCATCACCAGCCGGATCACGCAGGGGCTGCCGCCGCTGGGTACGCTTGTCGTTACGATGACGATTACCGGCCTGATTGCCGCGCTTACCATTGGCGGCAAGGCGGTCGGCAAGGGCTTGGGCATCCGGTTCAGCGTGCGCATCGTCCATACGGCGGGGCGGGTGCTGGCGCTGCTGCCTATCAGCCCGGCTGGGAAAAAATAACGCTTTTTGGGAGTGGCGGCATGAGGAAACGTTACGGGATTCTGGATCAAATAGAGCGTCCGGCGGATCTGCGCACAATGGGCTATCCGCTGCTGTATGAGCTGTGCACAGAGCTGCGCACCTTCATTCTTGACAGCGTATCGGAGACCGGCGGCCATCTTGCCTCCAATCTGGGGATCGTGGAGCTTGCTGTCGCACTGGAGCGTACTTTTGATAGTTCGGTTGACCGTCTGGTGTATGATGTCGGGCATCAATGCTATGTGCATAAGATACTGACAGGCCGGCGGGAGCAGTTCCATACGCTGCGGCAGACGGGCGGGATATCGGGTTTTTTGAAGCCGTCGGAGAGCCCTGCGGATGCCTGTATTACAGGGCACGCTTCCGCATCGGTTTCTGCGGCGCTCGGCATGGCCCATGCGCGCACGCTCAAAAATCAGAAATATCATGTTGTTGCAGTCATTGGCGATGGTGCATTGACCGGAGGCATGGCCTATGAGGCGTTAAATAATGCAGGCGACAGCGGGGAACCGCTGATTGTGATTCTGAATGATAATAATATGTCCATTACGCCAAATGTTGGTGCAATGAGCCGTCATCTGGCGCATTTGCGTGTCAGCCCGCGCTATTTGAGTGCGAAAACGCGGACAAAACGGTTTTTCGGCAGATTGCCGTTTGGGGGGCCGCTGATCAACATGGTATCCCGGACGAAAAGCAGGCTCAAGCAGCTGCTTCTGCCGACGACGCTGTTTGAGCAGATGGGCTTTGCCTATCTGGGGCCGGTGGACGGGCATGACCTGAAATCGGTCTGCGAACTGCTGCAAGCGGCAAAAGGCATGAAAAAGCCTGTCCTTCTGCATGTCATGACGCAAAAGGGCAAGGGGTATCGTTTGGCTGAAGAACGGCCGGAAAAATACCACGGGGTCAGCAAATTTGACCCGGAAACCGGGCAGTCAGCATCCGGCGGAGGCATGGATTTTTCGGCGGTGCTTGGCGACGAGCTGATCCGGCTGGCCTCGAATGATGCGCGTATTTGTGCAGTGACTGCGGCAATGAGTTCGGGCACAGGGCTGCTTGGATTTGCGGAGCGGTTCCCGGAGCGGTTTTTTGATGTT
The DNA here is from genome assembly GCA_910589115.1 of uncultured Clostridia bacterium. GTDB lineage: Bacteria > Bacillota > Clostridia > Oscillospirales > Butyricicoccaceae > QXXE01. The sequence goes on from CAJUSB010000091.1 coordinate 8,470, forward strand.
GGCATTGCCGAAGAGCACGCCGTCACGATGGCGGCAGGAATGGCAGCGCAGGGGCTTCGGCCGGTGGCTGCGATTTATTCGACCTTTTTGCAGCGCGGCTACGATCAGCTGATTCACGATTGTGCGATTGATGAGCGGCGTTTGGGCTGTGTATTCGCGGTTGACCGTGCGGGCATTGTCGGTGCGGATGGTGCAACGCATAACGGCGTATTCGATGTTGCCTATCTGCGTTCGATTCCGAATATGAATCTTTTTGCGCCGTCCAGCTTTGCGGAGCTGCGTGCAATGCTGTCAAAGGCGGTCTATCATGAGGCTGGGCCGACGGCGATCCGCTACCCGCGCGGCGGGGAAGGTGAATTCCAGGGGAATACGGCGGCGGAGGATTGGGTTTGCCTGCGGGAAGGTGCTGCGGCTGCAATCGTCAGCTACGGCATTCAGATCAATCAGGCGCTGCGGGCGGCTGAGCTTTGTGCCGGACGCGGTATTTCTGCTGCCGTCTATAAGCTGAACCGCCTGTCCGGCCCGATTCCTGCGGCGCTGTTGGAGGCGCTGGCTGCATTCCCGCTGCTGCTGGTGTGTGAGGATACTGCGCCGTCCGGCAGCATGGGTGAGGCCGTTTCATCGGCGCTTGCAGCGCATGGCACACGTGCGCGTATTCTGTTGCGAAGCACGGGCAGCCGGTTCCTGCCGCATGGCAGTGTGCCGGAGCTGCTGCGGCTGTGCGGGCTGGATGCGGAATCACTGGCGGCAGCGGTTTGTGATGCGCTGCCGGGGATTCCGGAGGAGGAAAAGCAATGAGTAAGAAACGGCTGGATGTACTGCTGTTCGAGCGAGGGCTGGCGCCTTCGCGGGAGCGTGCCAAAACCAGCATTATGGCCGGGCTTGTTTACGTGAACGGCCAAAAGGCCGACAAGGCGGGCGAAAACGTGCCGGAGGATGCCGCACTGGAAGTGCGTAGCAGTGGGAAGGAATTTGCTTCGCGCGGCGGCCATAAGATTGAAAAAGCACTGGATACCTTTGAGATTGACCCGGCTGGGCTGGCGGTAATGGATGTAGGTGCATCGCATGGCGGCTTTACCGATTGTCTTTTGCAGCGCGGTGCGAGGAAGGTCTATTCGATTGATGTCGGTTATGGCCAGCTTGCGTGGAGCCTGCGGCAGGACCCGCGGGTGAAGTGTATGGAGCGTACCAACATCCGGTATGTCAAGCCGGAGATGTTGGATGAAGTTCCGTCGCTGTGTGTAATTGATGTATCATTTATTTCTCTTCGGCTGGTGCTGCCGGTGGTCTTTGGGCTGCTTTCGGAAGAAGGGCGGGTCGCCTGTCTGATCAAGCCGCAGTTTGAAGCCGGACGCGGCAGGGTTGGCAAAAAAGGCGTTGTCCGTGAGGCTTCCACACATTTGGATGTGCTCCAAAATTTCGTGAAAAACGCGCATGAAGCGGGTTTTCACGTGCAGGGCATGACCTTTTCGCCGATCAAGGGGCCGGAGGGAAATATTGAGTTTTTAGGATATCTCGTCAAAAGCGGGGAGGAGCAGATTCCCGATCTGCCCGCGCTTGTGCAGCAGGCGCATGAGACGCTTTCACAGGACAGCTTATGAAAATCGTTTATGTACATCCGAATGAACAAAAGCCGGATATTGTTCCGGCGGTAGCCGAGGTCTGCGCACTTTTGCAGGAGCAGGGGGTGCAGGTCCTGCTTTCGGATGCCTGTTTTGACCCGGCGCTTTCGGGCGTGCGTTACTGCGCGGCAGAGGAGGCGATACCGCAGGCGGCGTTTGCCGTGTCGCTTGGCGGCGATGGTACAATGCTTCGACTGTCCCGGCTGGCAGCGCGCTCGGGGGTGCCGATTCTTGGTATTAACCTGGGACATGTGGGATTCATGACCGAGCTGGAACGGGATGAAATACCGTTGCTTTCGCGGCTGTTTTCCGGCGGCTTTACGTGTGATGACCGCATGATGCTGCGCTATTCCGTGTCCCGGCGGGGGCGGACGGTGTTCTCAGGGGATGCACTGAATGATGTTGCTGTGGTGCGTGGTAATCCGCAGTTTCACCTCATCCATATCGATGTGGAGGCGGATGGTACGCGTGTCACTTCTTTCGGCGGGGACGGCGTCGTATTTGCAACGCCGACCGGTTCGACTGCCTATTCTTTGTCGGCAGGCGGGCCGATTGTGGAGCCTTCCACCGAGAATATCGTGCTGACGCCGGTTTGTGCGCACAGTGCGCAGCCCGGCGCGTTTGTATTTTCGGCGGCGCGGCGGCTTTCGGTGCGGGCGCGTTGCAGCCATGATATGGATATGGTCGTTTCTGGTGATGGAGATCAGAATTTTACGCTTCAGCCTGGCGATGAGGTCAATGTAGAACGTTCGCCGCTGCAAACCCGTCTTTTGCGGGTCAAAGGGCAGAGTTTTTATCATATTTTGCAGAAAAAGCTGATTGGGAGGGAAATGAGATGAAATTCCAACGGCAGGCAAAGATATTGGATTTAATTGAGCAGACCGAGATCGAAACGCAGGAGGAGCTTTCCGAACATCTGCGCCGGTTGGGGTATGCGACAACGCAGGCAACGGTGTCGCGGGACATCAAGGATCTGCGTCTGATTAAAATACTATCCTCCACCAGTGGGAAATATAAATATGCTGCCGCGACCAGTGAGGTAGAGAACAGTTTTACGACCCGGCTGCGCAATATTTTCAGGGAATGCGTGACCGAAATCAGCTATGCGCAGAATATGGTTGTGATCAAAACGCTGCCCGGTCTGGGGCAGGCGGCAGCGATGGCGATAGATGCAATGCGCGTGCGCGAGGTAGTAGGGACGCTGGGCGGTGACGATACGGTTTTTGTTGTCATGCGGGATACGGAGAGCGCCGACCAATTTTGTGTGGAAGCGCGTGGGATGCTGAAATGAACGGTATCCGGACAGAAAGGAAAGAAGGGAGGCGGGCGTTGTGCTCCAGCTGCTTCATATTGAAAATATTGCGGTGATAGAACAGGCGGACATTGAGCTGAATGATGGTCTGACCGTTCTGACCGGGGAGACCGGCGCGGGCAAATCCATTATAATTGATTCCATCGGCGCGGTGATGGGACAGCGCACCAGTCGGGAGCTGATTCGCGGCGGTGCGAAAAAGGGGTTTGTCAGCGCCGTTTTCACCGGGTTATCCCCTGAGCTGCGCCGGGAGCTGGAAGCGCTCGGGCTGGACAACGAGGAAGAGGACGAGCTGTGCATCCAGCGGCAGATTTCGGCAGACGGGAAGACGGTCTGCCGGGTGAATATGAAGCCGGTTGCGACTGCTGTACTGCGCCGCCTGAGCCCTTATTTGCTGAATGTACATGGCCAGCATGACGGCCAGCGGCTGATGGATGAGAACAGCCATATTGACTTTTTGGACGGTTACTGTGGTACTGGGCGGCTGCTGGCGCAGTACCGGCCGAGTTATCAGAAGCTGTTGACGCTGCGGCGGCAGATTACCGAGCTTGACCATGGGGAGCAGGAGCGCCTCCACCGGGTTGGGAGCCTGCGGAAGCAGGTTGCGGAGATTGAGGCAGCTGAGCTGCGCGAGGGGGAAGAGGAAGAGCTGCGGGCGCGGAAGCTGCAATTTGACAATGCGGGACGGCTGATGGATGCGTTAAGTCGGGCGCATGAGGCGTTAGAGGGCAGTGACATAGCGGACGGCGCAGCGGTACTGACGGCGGAGGCTGCGAATGCGCTGGCGGATGTTGCGGAGGTTTCCCCGGCGGTGGCCAAGCTGTCAGAGACGGCGGAGGAATTAAAATACTTGGCGGAAGACCTGCGGGAGAGTATCAGCGTGCAGATAAGCCGTGCGGAGTTCTCACCGGAGGAGCGGGCGATGGTAGAGGAACGGCTGGATGAAATTTTCCGGCTGCGCAAGCGGTACGGGGAGACGGTAGCGGAAGTGCTGGACTATGCGGCCAAGGCGCAGGAAGAGCTGGAAGGGCTGGAATGTGCAGACGAGCGGCGAGGGATCTTGCGGGAGGAATACCGCACAGAGCTGCAAAAGGCGAAGGCGCTTGCGGCGCAGCTGACGGAGGGACGCTGTACTGGCGCAAGGAAGCTGGAAAAAGCGATTGTTTCGGAGTTAAAGGATCTTGACATGGCGCGGGTCACGTTAGAGATCCGGGTAGAGACTGGTACCAAGCTGGCGGCGAAGGGGATGGACACGGTACAGTTTTTGATATCGGTAAATCCCGGGGAACCGGTGCGGCCGTTGTCCAAGGTAGCATCGGGCGGCGAGCTTTCGCGGGTCATGCTGGCGATGAAGAATGTGTTGACGGCAGGGGAGCCGGTAGGCACGTTGATTTTTGATGAAATTGACACTGGTGTCAGCGGGCGTGCGGCGCAGAAGATAGCGCACAAGCTCCGGGAAATTGGAGACAAAAAGCAAACTTTATGCGTCACGCATTTACCACAGATTGCAGCGATGGGGAGTCATCATCTGCTGATTGAGAAGTGTGCGAAGGATGACCGCACGTTTACGGATGTACATCCGATGAGTGCGGAGGGGCGGGCGCAGGAGATTGCGCGAATGCTTGCGGGGGATCAGATCACGGAAGCGACGCTTGAAAACGCACGCGAGCTGCTGAGCGCGGCCGAAAAGAAATAGGTTTCGCGGGTTCGCCTCCGCAGCGGGCGGTCCTGCGCGGACGGCGGTCCTACGCGGACGGCGGTCCTACGCGGACGGCG
>CAJUSB010000092.1 GCA_910589115.1 uncultured Clostridia bacterium
CCCCGTCCCGCCCGCAGGCGAAGCGGAGATGCGTCAGCATCTCGGGGTCTGGGGCACAGCCCCAGCAGGCGTCCAGAGGGCAGCGCCCTCTGGTGCCCGCCGCAGAGGCGCGGGTGCAGGGCAGCGCCCTGCCGCTCCCCGCGTAGGGGTGCCCGCCGCAGAGGCGCGGGAGTCCAGAGGGCAGCGCCCTTTGGTGCCCGCTGCAGAGGCGAAGAGTCCTTATCCGATGCCGGAAGGGGCAGAAATCAGCCATAAGGGCGCTCCATCGTGGCGGCTCGGGGATAATTCCGAGATGATTAGGGAAAGCTCCCAAGGGGTGAGGCTCCGCTCCCTGCTCGCCGGGTCCGCTACCAAAATGTCGCCCTCCAGCGTCAGGCCGCGCAATACAATAAAATGTCCGCTGTTCGTGAAATGCCCCCGCGTCATCAGCGCAACCGCTAAATCTCCTGTCGCTAAGTGCATCATCAGATTTTCCCGGTCTAAGCTCTCCGGCGGTATCGACTGGCATTCCAATCCATATGCCGCAGCTATCCCCGGTACAATCGACAGGTACGACCCCGAACGCCGCGCCCAATATCCCCTGTTGACACACTCCTGCGCCATCTGCGCCGGATCAACCGGATTTTGCAGCAGCGTGGATACAACCATGCTCATCGCCGTAGGCCCACAGCCATACCCGCTCAATGGGTCCGCTCCATAAGAAACCTCCGACCACTGCGAATCTACCTGGTTATAATATACAACTTCTATGCCTCCGCCTGTCAGGAATTCCAGGTCCGAACGGCCCTCCAAATGACTGACCGATTCGTCTACCAGCCCCTGCGGCGCTTCCAATACCGTCGGCCCCGCCAGCTGTGACTCCGGCATACTATGCCCCCCCACAGGCTTGCGCATCGCCTGCATCTTCGGCCCAATCGCCTTTGCAAGCCGCTCCGCCGATGATGCCGCCGATTGGTATGCCGCTTGCGCTGCATCAGCAATCTGCCCGCCAGCCAAACGGCACAGCCGCGCCCCCTCCCGAGCTGCCGCCTGCCCCGCCGCCGTTACCTGCCGCGCACAGGCCCGCGCCGGTTCAGTTATCTCATAGTACAGCTCCGGATCAGCAAACCGGCACACCGCCAGCTCCGCCGCCCCAAGGCAAAGCACTGCCAATAACAGGATACCAAGGATCATTCTTCTTCTTTTGTGCAAAACGCGGTTTTTTGTAGTGGTCTGACGCACGATTATTCCCTCATTCAACAAGATTGCGGGCTTCCTTATTTCAGAAATGTGTGATATAATAGAAGCGGAGTTTTCCGGACGCCGCCCAGAATCCCCCCGCTCCGGAAATGCTTACATATATTATAGCATACCCGCACCGCACAGCACAATACCTAAAATACGCCTGCGGGTAAATTGCGGGTAAATTAAGGAGTGCATTTAGGATGCCTGAGCTTCGATTGGAAGGTGTCAGCAAATATTATAAAGTGGATCGCAGAAAACGCATGGCCGTCCAGGATATCGACCTCACCATTGAGCAAGGTGAATTCGTTTTCCTCAATGGCAGCAGCGGCGCGGGCAAAAGCACCATCCTGCGTCTGCTTGGCGGCGATCTTACCCCCGATAAAGGTGCCGCCTACCTCGACAACGTGAATATGAACCGCTATTTCGGCCCATTCCGCTACCGGTTGCGCCGGACCTTCGGCTACGTCTGGCAGGATACCCGGCTGATCCGCAAACGCACCATCTATGATAACCTATACCTCGCCGCACAGTCCGGCGGTCTGCGCAGTGCATCCGACGCCGCAGTCGAAAAAGCCCTCTCTCTGGTCGGTATGCTTGACGTGCAGAAAAATTACCCCGGCGAGCTCTCTATCGGCCAAGTGCGCCGCGTCGAGCTGGCCCGTGCACTGGTGTGCAGCCCGCCCATCCTGCTGATCGATGAGCTGACCGCTAATCTGGATGACGACAGCATTTGGGACCTCATGCAGCTGTTCCATGTGCTTAATCAGCACGGAACCACCATTATCATGGCTACCCACGCAAGCCGGTATGTTAATATTATGCGGCGGCGTGTGATAACATTGGTCGATGGCAGGCTTGCAGGCGATGTCCGCAACGGACGCTATGCCCAGACAAAGACCAAAAAAATTACATTCCAAAAGAAGAGAGGAAAAATCAAGCGATGAATACCATGACCAGCCGCTGGATGAAAGCGGCACTTGCAGCAGGGCTGTGCCTGCTGCTGACCGGCTGCGGTGACAAGGTGGAACCCCCGGAGGCCTATGTAATCGGCGAAAACAGCACTGTCCCATTAGATCAGTTCCTTGATGAAGAAGAGGGCGGCAAATTGACCGCTATTGACGCGCCGGAAAGTGAAGAAGAAAATGAAGACGGCGACGCCGAGAAGAAGGACGACGAGAAGGACAAAGATAAAGAAGATAAGGACGAAAAAGACAGCAAGGATAAAAAAGACGATAAGAATGACAAGGAAAAAGAGGACGACAAGGACAACAAGAACAAAGATGATAAAGAAGCAGATGAAGAAGATTCCGAATCAGCTGACGGTGAAGCAGATGTTGATCCCAACGCCTACACCTATACTTATAAAGAAGTCCCTGCCGCTGCGCTTGACCGCTATGCCGCTGCGCTGGTTGATGAAGCAGAGGGCTTCACTGTAATTGATGAGGAGCGCGTGCCGCAAACCGACCTCCCCGACTTTGAAGAAACGGAGGGCAGCGCTGTTTTTGCCCGCGAAGCAGCGGAAGAAGGTTCCCTCTTCCAGATTGCCGTCAGCTGGACGGAAAAGGAATGCAGCGTTGTAGTCAGCTGTCCAGAGGGCGGCTTCTATGATGAATCGGAATCCAGCGAATCAGAGAATGACGGCACGCAGATCATGACCCTGCTGGAAGTAGTGGATTACGTCCGCTCCCTGCATCCATCCGCCCTGGGTCTGGAAGGCGAATCCATGTCAGAATACGAGCTTGTCCCCGTACAGGGCAGCCCGCTTGTTGACGGAGAAGTCTGCCGCCATCTGAATGTTTATCAGCTGGACCCCGTTGCAGGCACCAATAACTTTGTCGGCGCCTATCTGGTCGGCATCGGGAAAGTTTACAGCCTTAACCCCGTTGACCATACCGTAGAGAAAATCCTCTGACATACGCCCCCAGCACAGCGCAGGCCTTATCCGGCCTGTGCTGTTTTTTTGCTTTTTCTGCATTTTCAGGCCTTTTTTGTCCCTTTTTCCCGATTTTTGCCGCCGTTCACGAAATGTTCATGGAGATTCTGCAAAATTAAATGGAAATAAGAGCCTTTTTATGGTATAATATAAGTCTAAGTAACTAAAAGCTGCAAAAAGGAGGATTTTCCAATGAACACCATGCTTTCTATCACCCCGCAGATGGAGGAACTGGCAGAGGAATGCGTCCGCAACAGTACAATCGAACCTTCCCTGTACAAAAAGTATGACGTAAAGCGCGGTCTGCGCGATATAAATGGCAAAGGCGTCCTCGCCGGGTTGACCAACATCTCGAAAATCGTCTCCTTTGCGCCCGACGGCTCCCCCTGTGACGGCGAGCTGTATTACCGCGGAATCCCTGTCGAGAAGCTGGTCAAGGGCTTCATGGCCGATGACCGCAAGGGCTTTGAGGAGGTCGCATACCTTTTAATCTTCGGCAGGCTGCCAAACGCGGAGGAGCACAGCGCTTTCCGCAAACTGATTGCCAGAGGCCGCACGCTGCCAACCAATTTCGTCCGTGACGTCGTTATGAAAGCGCCCACTCACGATATGATGAACATGCTGTCACGCAGCGTGCTGACGCTCGCATCCTACGACAATAGTACCGATAATCTTTCCCTGCCCAATGTACTGCGCCAGTGCCTGATGCTGATTTCTGTTTTCCCGCTGATTTCTGTTTACTCTTATCACGCTTATAACCATTATGAATGCGGCGGCAGTATGTATATCCATTACCCAAGCAACAAATTATCGACCGCCAGTAATATCCTGCGCCTGCTCCGGCCTGATATGCAGTATTCCCCCTTGGAGGCGCGGGTGCTTGACCTTGCCCTGGTGCTTCATATGGAGCACGGCGGCGGCAATAACTCCACCTTTACCACCCATGTTGTCACCTCTTCCGGCACCGATACCTATTCGGCAATGGCCGCAGCACTCGGCAGCCTGAAAGGCCCCAAGCACGGCGGCGCAAATATTAAAGTCGTACAAATGTTTGACGACCTGCGTAAAAATGTCTCCGACCTGACGGATGAGGATCAGGTGCGTGATTATCTGCTGCGTCTCGTGCGCCGTGAAGCATTTGACCAAAAGGGCCTCATCTACGGCATCGGACACGCGGTGTACTCCCTCTCTGATCCCCGCGCCAGAATCTTCAAAAACTTCGTCGCAGCGCTCGCACGGGAAAAAGGCCGCTCCGTAGATTATAACCTCTACGAAATGGTAGAACGCCTTGCCCCGGAGGTCATTGCACAGGAACGACATATCTATAAAGGCGTCAGCGCAAATGTGGACTTCTATTCCGGTTTCGTCTATTCCATGCTGAATCTGCCGCTTGAACTGTATACCCCCATGTTCGCTGTCGCCCGCGTTGTCGGCTGGTCGGCTCACCGAATGGAGGAATTGATTAACGCGGATAAAATTATTCGTCCCGCTTATCAAAGCGTGGTTGACCCAAAAGTATATATCCCAATGAATCAGCGCTGATATAAGAACCTGCATCAAAATAGGACTGCCTTCCACCGGAGACAGCCCTATTTTTTTCTTTTTCCAAAGTCAACCGACCTGCCCGCTGTCCTTATGGCGGGCAGGTCAGCACTGCAATCACAATCCACACCGCACCTGAGCCCCCGTCCCGCCCGCAGGCGAAGCAGAGATGCAAAGCATCTCGGGGTCTGGGGCATAGCCCCAGCGGGAGTCCAGAGGGCAGCGCCCTCTGGCGCGCCCCGCGCAGGGGTGCCCGCCGCATAGGCGGCCCCTCCGGCGAGGAGCGCCCGCCGCGCAGGCGCGGGTGCAGGGCAGCGCCTTGCCGCTGTCTGCGGAGGACAACAAAAAGGGCCGATTCCGAACAGAACCAGCCCCAGGTTTCATATTAGAGAATCTTTTCTTCGTCGCGGACGTCCTTCATGGAAAGGTTGATGCGCCCCTTGTCGTCAATCTCCATGACCTTGACCCAGACCATGTCGCCAACATTTACAGCGTCCTCGACCTTCTCAATCCGGCGGTTCGCCATCTTGGAAATGTGCACCATGCCATCCTTGGATGCAGTCAGGTTCACAAACGCTCCAAAGTTCATCAGACGCACTACCTTGCCGTAGTAAATCTCGCCAACCTCCGGCACCTTGACAATCGCTTCAATCATCCGCTTCGCCGTCTCCGCCTCCGATGCATGAACCGATGCAATCGTAATAACACCATCGTCGTTAATATCAACCTTCGCGCCGGATTCCGCAACAATATTCTGGATCACACTGCCGCCCTTGCCGATTACCTCGCGAATCTTGTCAGGATCAATCTGCATGGTCGTCATCTTAGGCGCCCAGTCCGAAACGTCAACACGCGGCTTCTCAATCGCCTTGAGCATAACATCATCCAAAATCCCCAGACGCGCAACACGGCACTTGCGGAATGCTTCCTTAATAATATTCGGTGTCAGGCCGTCCACCTTGATATCTACCTGAATCGCTGTGATGCCCTTCTTCGTACCGGCTACCTTAAAGTCCATGTCGCCATAGAAATCCTCTACGCCCTGGATATCCGTAAAGGTCGTCTCCTGCCCGCCGTCCGTAATCAGGCCGCAGGAAATACCAGCGACCGGCGCTTTAATCGGCACGCCCGCATCCATCAGCGCAAGCGTCGAACCACATACAGAACCCTGTGAAGTGGAACCATTCGACGAAATGACCTCGCTCACCAGGCGGAGCGCATACGGGAACTCCTCCGCAGACGGGATGACCGGCAGCAGCGCACGCTCAGCAAGCGCACCATGACCGATTTCACGACGGCCCGGGCTGCGGCTCGGACGCGTCTCACCAACCGAGAACGACGGGAAATTATAATGATGAATATAACGCTTTTCCTTTTCATCAAAAATCGTGTCAAGCTCCTGCGCATCCCCCAGCGTACCCAGCGTGCACAGCGTCAGTACCTGGGTCTGTCCACGGGTAAACATGCCGGAGCCATGCACGCGGGGCAGCACGCCAACCTCTGCCGCCAGCGGACGGACTTCCTCCATGCCGCGGCCATCTACACGCTTGCCGTTTGCCAGCCAGCGGCGGACAATCTTCTTTTCCAGCTTGTCCACGGCCTCGGGCAGATTTGCCAAATGTTCCTCTTTATACGCGTCATCCAGACCAGCCTCAAATTCATCGACAATGGTACGGATACCCGCATCACGGACGGTTTTGTCATCGGTATCCATTACCTGCTCGAAACGGTCATTGCAGGCAGCTTCCAGACGGTCAAAAAGGTCGTGGTCAATATCATGATGCTCATATTCAAACTTAGGCTTTCCAATCTCTGCCTTAATGCCCGCAATAAAAGAAACGACTTCTTTAATTGCTTCATGGCCTTTCATCAGCGCGTCAAACATCTGCTCTTCGGGCACTTCCTTTGCGCCTGCTTCAATCATGACGATTTTATCAGCAGTCGCGCACAGGGTCACGCTCATCTCGCTCTTTTCGCGCTGTTCGGTGGTGGGGTTAATGACAACTTCGCCATCAACAATGCCGACTTCACAGCCGCCGACTACATAGTCAAACGGGATATCGGAAATAGAAACAGCAATCGATGCACCCAGCAGAGAAGCAATCTCGGGCGTATTGTCAAAATCATTTTCCAGAACGGTGCAGACAATGGAAACATCATTGCGCAGGTCCTTCGGGAAGAGGGGGCGCATGGGGCGGTCGATCTGGCGGGAAGCAAGGATTGCACGCTCGGAAGGGCGGCCTTCACGGCGCATGAAGGAACCGGGGATGCGGCCGACAGCGTAAAGGCGTTCTTCAAAATCCACGGAGAGGGGGAAGAAATCAATGCCGTCGCGCGGCTTCGGGGATGCGGTCGCGGTGACGAGCACAGCGGTTTCGCCGTAGCGCACCAAGCATGAACCGTTGGCGAGCTGAGCCATTTTGCCGGTTTCTACAACCAGCGGACGGCCTGCATAGGTGGTTTCAAACACGCGGTAATCTTTGAATTCAAAATGGTTAATGTTGCTCATAAACTGCCTCCTTATAAAAGAAAATGGGGGAAAAATGGACGTTCCGGCAGCCTTTAGCGTTTGAAGCGCAGTCCCCGGCGGCTCGGGGAAGCCTGTCCTTCAAAGGCTAAAAACTGCTGCCGTCCGAACAAACGAAACGGTGATGACGGTGATGGTAGAGAAAACCAAAAACACAAGTCCTGGTGCAGCAAAGGATACACCAGGCAAGGTGAAAAGGGGAGCGGCCGCTCCCCTTTTTTATAGCTGTTACTTACGGATACCGAGCTTTTTAATGAGCTCTCTGTAGCGATTAACGTCCTTTTTCATCAGGTAGTTCAGCATAGAACGGCGCTGGCCGACCATTTTCAGCAGGCCACGGCGAGAATGGTTGTCCTTCGGATGCTGCTTCAGGTGCTCGGTGAGCTCGGCGATGCGTGCGGTCAAAATCGCAACCTGGACCTCCGGTGAGCCGGTGTCGGTATCGTGGGTGCGGTTTGCTTCGATAACAGCGGTTTTCGCTTCTTTGCGGATCATAATATTTCACCTCATAATAATGAATAATTGAATCGCCCAAATGCTGCGTTCCTGGCTGGTGAAGCGGCGTGCTGGACGCGCCCTGTACCCAAAGGACGAAGCAAGGGGTTTCTTTGAGAACACTCAAAGGCAGATAACATCATACCATATAAAAGTGCATTTGTAAAGCCCTTTTTTGAAAATTCCACACCCGCCTGCGCGGCAGGGCTCTGCCCTGCACCCGTGCCTTTGCGGCAGGCACTCCTCGCCGGAGGGGCCGCCTACGCGGCGAGCGGCAGGGCTCTGCCCTGCACCCGTTCCTTTGCGGCTGGCACTCCTCGCCGGAGGGGCCGCCTGCGCGGCGAGCGGCAGGGCTCTGCCCTGCACCCGTGCCTTTGCGGCAGGCACCAGAGGGCGCTGCCCTCTGGACTCCCGCTGGGGTCGTTGACCCCAGCCCCCGAGATGCTTTCGCATCTCTGCTTCGCCTGCGGGCGGGACGGGGGGATTGGGTTCAGCGTTATCGCTGCTGCGCCGTTGCCCAGCCCGCCATAAGGACAGCGGGCTGGGCGGTTTACTGCCTGGATTTATGGGATTATATGTTTTCTGGTTCGTACACGGCATAAGAGGATTAGGGCAAGGCTGACAAACGCCGGAGCTGCGGTGAAAAATGGAATCGTTCCGCCGGTCGGGGCGAATACTGGCACTGGATTCGGCAGCACGGCGCACCAGATTGATGCAAGTGCATATGCTATCACCGCGTGGAGCAGTTTCCCGACAAAATACGGACGGGCTGAAAGCCCGCTGCCTGACAGGATGCTGAGCGTCTGGCAATGCACGGACAATCCGCCAAACCCAACCAACGCGCTCATCAGCGGAAACAGTGCACGGGCAGGCAATTCTAATGCAGGAAGCGCGGCCAAACCGTTTGTCAGTTCCACCAGTCCGGCAAAAAAGGCGCTGGAAGCGTGCTCCGGCAATCCGGCAATCCGAAGCAGGGGGGCCAACACTGCGGCAAAAGTATCCTGCACGCCAAGCGCCTCCCCCACAGATAGTAGGACGGCAAAAAACACGACAAAAGAGGTTACTTTTAGCGCAGTTGCCATCCCGTCGCCGACTGCCGCAACAAAGGCCGGTGTGAATGGTTCCGGACGGACTGGCCTGGCTGGCCGCGGCGGCACACCCGGAGAACGGGTCATTGCAAAGCCGGTCATAAGCGCGGCAGCAACGTGCACAGCGTACAGCAAAAAACCGGCCTGCACAGACCCACAGACCGCCGCACCGCACATGCCAACCAAAAACGCCGGGCCAGAACAGTTGACAAACCCGAGAAGCCGCTCAGCCTCGGCCCGTTCCAGTTGTCCCGCTTGGAACATCTGTACGGTGACCTGTACGCCTACAGGATATCCGCCAAGCAGGCCGAGCGCCAGCGCGGAAGCTCCGGCCCCGGGCAGTCCATACAGATAATGGAATGGGCGGGCCATTACGCGGCCTACGGCTGCGGATAAGCCAGTTCTGACCATCAGCGAACCCGCAACAAAAAACGGGAACAATGCCGGAAGTGCTGTCTCTGCGGCAATCCGGAGGCCGTCCCGTACTCCGGCTGCGGCTGCGGGTGCGTATAATATCATCCCAAACAGCAGCACGCCTGCCGCCATTGCAGAAACAATCCGATTCAGCCGCTTCATTTCAGGCACCTCCCTTTTCATTCAGGATTCTATGCGCTTTGTCAACGAAAAAGAACATCTTGTCTGCCTCCGCTGCCGCAGATCCCTGTCTTTCTTTGCCGCATAAAATTTGCAGACTGTTTTCCTTCCATCCCTTGACAAATGACCTTACAGGCGTTACGATAAGGATATACATAGCGGATTGAAAATACGCGCAAAGGAGGTCGGACGCGTTGAAAAAAAGGATTTTTGCACTGCTTTGTGCCTTTATGCTGATATTAGCGGCTTGTTCCCCCAGGGGCACGGATGTTCCCCCGACTGAACAGGACACAGATTCTACAGAAGCGGAAGCATCCAAACAGGTCGCCGTTTTTGTGCCGGACGCACAGGCAGAATACCTCACCGGCACCTATGTTACCGTCCCAGAACGGGAATCCCTGCCTGAAATGTTGATTGACGGGCTGATTTCAAACGGGGCAATCCCAGAAGATGTTAGTATTATAGAGTTCGACGACACTTCTGCAACGCTGAAACTGGACTTAAACAGCGCTTATCTTACAGCCCTTGGCGCTGGCGGTTCCGCCGGGGAAACGATGACCCTTTATGCCGTTGTCAATACTTTTCTGTTTAATTATCCGGATGCAAGCTCCCTCGCCCTTACCGTGGACGGCAAAAATATTGAAACCGAACACAGCTCCTATAAAAATCCCTTTACAGAAATGCAGTATCTGAGAGAATAACCCAAAACACCGGCAAAGCCTGCTGCGGCTCTGCCGGTGTTTTTTTACCTTATATAAGGTTATGACACTGATTCTGCGGCTTCCTTTGCCGGGGCTGCGGTTTCTGCAAGGGACAGTTTGCCATCCCGCTCGTCCAGCGTGACCTGTTCGCCCTTTTTGATTTCGCCTTTCAGGAAGGCCTCGGCAACAAGGTCCTCTACCTGCGACTGAATCGCCCGGCGCAGCGGACGCGCTCCGTATATCGGATCAAATCCAGCCTTGGCCAAATGTGCCTTTGCTGTATCTGTCCATTGCAGCTCGACTTCCATTTCCGTCATGCGGGAGGCTACGTTTTTCAGCATTCCATCTGCAATCTGCGCGATTTCTGCCTCGCTCAAACGATTAAAGACGATGATATCGTCAATACGATTCAGAAATTCCGGGCGGAATACGTTTTTCAGTTCGCCGGTGACCTCTTCGCGGATTTTCTCAAAGGTCTGGTCTTCACCGCCTTCGCCGCCAAATCCCAATGTCTTACGCGCTTTGCCGGTGATCTTCTGCGCACCGATATTGGAAGTCATAATAATCACTGTATTCTTAAAATCAACTTTTCGGCCCTGATTATCGGTCAATATCCCATCCTCAAGAATTTGCAGCAGAATATTGAATACATCAGGATGTGCCTTTTCAATCTCGTCAAACAGTACAACAGAATACGGCTTGCGGCGCACCTTCTCGGAAAGCTGTCCGCCCTCATCATAACCAACATAGCCCGGAGGCGAACCAATCAGCTTTGAAACACTGTGTTTCTCCATATATTCAGACATATCAACGCGTATCAATGCGTTTTCATCCCCGAAAAGTGCTTCTGCAAGGGTTTTGCAAAGCTCGGTTTTGCCTACGCCCGTGGGGCCAAGGAAGATAAACGATCCAATCGGACGTTTCGGGTCGCGCAGCCCTACGCGGCCGCGGCGAATCGCCCTCGAAACCGCTGTAACCGCTTCATCCTGTCCAATAACCCGTGCATGGAGCGTTTCCTCCAAACGGAGCAGACGTTCGCCCTCGTCCTCGGTCAGACGAGATGCCGGAATGCCCGTCCAGCCCGCAATCACTGCCGCAATATCGTCCTCTCTGACTTCTCCGTTTACCTTGGACTGCGATTCCTGCCACTCCCTGCGGCGCTTCTCAATCTCCGCTTTCTTGGCGTTTTCCTCGTCACGGAGACGGGCCGCATTCTCATAGTCCTGATTCTTGACGGCCTCCTCTTTCCGCGCTGCCAAGGCTTTCAGCTCGTCCTCTAACTGCTTAACATCCAGCGGCGCGGTCTGGTTCTGCATCCGTACCCGCGAACATGCTTCATCAATCAAGTCAATCGCTTTATCCGGCAGCTGCCGGCCCGAAACATATCGCACCGACAACCGTACTGCCGTCTCGATTGCATCATCTGAAATCTTAATCCTATGGTGCGCCTCATAACGGTCACGCAGCCCCTTTAGAATCTGCACTGCATCCTCCGCGCTCGGCTCGCCAATCATGACCGGCTGGAAACGGCGCTCTAATGCAGAATCCTTCTCGATATGCTTCCTGTATTCATCCAGCGTCGTTGCGCCAATCACCTGAATGTCTCCGCGTGCAAGCGCCGGTTTCAGGATATTGGCGGCATCAACTGCCCCCTCGGCTGCACCGGCTCCGACAATCATATGCAGCTCATCAATAAAGAGAATCACATCTTTCGCCTTTTGAAGCTCCTCCAATACGCCTTTGATGCGTTCCTCAAACTCGCCGCGATATTTCGTGCCCGCAATCATGCCAGTCAGGTCAAGGGATACCAAACGCCTGTTTTTCAGGTTTTCGGGCACGTCACCCGCTACGATTTTTTGCGCAAGGCCCTCTGCAACCGCAGTCTTGCCAACCCCGGGATCACCAACCAGCGCCGGATTATTTTTCGTTCTGCGGCTTAAAATCTGAATCACTCTCTGGATTTCTTCCGTGCGCCCAATCACCGGGTCAAGCAGCCCTTTCCTTGCCGCTGCCGTCAAATCCTTACCGAACTGCTCCAGCGCACGCCCCAGCCGTGCATTTCCATGATGCGGCTCACCGCCAACTGTCTGTACATCATCCTCAGGCGCAGGAGCCGCACCGACCGCCTCTGTCAAAGCATGGAAAACCTGCTGCGGGTCCGCCCCCAATTTCTCCAGGATACCTAATGCAACATTCTGCCCCTCGCGAAGCAGGCCATACAATAAATGCTCTGTACCCACATAGCCATTCCCCATCTGCGCCGCAGATGCAAACGCAAGCTCGATAATCCGCTTGGTGCGGGGCGTCATGCCCTGCGGCGCCGCCGGGTCAGGCGTACCGCGTCCGGCTACTTCCTCAATCCCCCGGTCAATCTTTTCAACCGTCAGGCCGCATTCGTCCAACACGCGCGCCGCAACGCCGCCCGCTTCCTTCAACAGGCCCGCAAGCAAATGCTCTGAACCAATATAACTATGCCCGAACTCTCCCGCGGTCTCCTGTGCCAGCTCAAGTACATGCTCGGCACGCTGGGTAAATTTATTCTGATGAAACATAAACGATGACAACTCCTTTCAAAGCGCCTGTGCGCTTATTTTTTATATCAATTTTCCAAATAACTATTTTCTATACACCTTTCCGGCCTATGCGAAGGATACCGACCTGCCTGCCCTGCTTTTGGCAGGCAGGTCAGCACCGCAGACACAATATTCAGCACACCCAAAGCCCCCGTCCCGCCCGCAGGCGAATTAGAGATGCGCAGCATCTCGGGGTCTGGGGCTTAGGCCCCAGCGGGTGTCCAGAGGGCAGAGCCCTCTGGCGCTCCCCGCGTAGGGGCGGGTGCAGGGCGGAACCCTGCCGCTCCCCGCGTAGGG
>CAJUSB010000093.1 GCA_910589115.1 uncultured Clostridia bacterium
ACAGGACCGCCCGCCGCGTAGGCGCGGGTGTCCAGAGGGCGCAGCCCTCTGGTGCTGTCCGCACAGGACCGCCCGCCGCGTAGGCGCGGGTGTCCAGAGGGCGCAGCCCTCTGGTGCTGTCCGCACAGGACCGCCCGCCGCGTAGGCGCGGGTGTCCAGAGGGCTGCGCCCTCTGGTGCTGTCCGCACAGGACCGCCCGCCGCGTAGGCGCGCCCTTTGGTTTCCGTGAAGAAATGTAGTAAGGAGATGACAACGTGAAGCAAATGCACATTACCGAAACCGTCCTCCGGGATGCGCAGCAGTCCCTGATCGCTACCCGTATGCCGATCGATGACTTCATCGGCGTGCTTGATGAGATGGACAAATGCGGCTACCACTCCCTGGAATGCTGGGGCGGCGCGACCTTCGATTCCTGCCTCCGTTACCTGGAAGAGGATCCCTGGGAACGCCTGCGCACCATCCGCGCACACCTGAAGCACACCAAGCTCCAAATGCTGCTGCGCGGTCAGAATATTTTGGGCTACCACCACTACTCCGACGACACCGTCCGCCGGTTCGTCACTGCCTCTATCGAAAATGGTATGGATATCATCCGCATTTTTGATGCCCTCAATGACCTGCGCAACATCAAAACTGCCGTCGATGCCTGCCTCACAGCCGGTGGCCACGCCCAAGGCACCATCTGCTATACCCTCAGCCCCATCCACAACCTCGATATGTATATCGGCCTCGGCAAGGAAATCGAGAGTATGGGCTGCCAATCCATCTGCGTCAAAGATATGGCCGGTATCATGAGCCCCAAGGAATGCTTCGATCTGGTCTCTGCCCTTCGTCAAGAGGTTAAACTGCCTATCTACGTCCACACCCACGCTACAACCGGCCTCGGCTACATGACCTACCTCAAAGCCGCAGAAGCCGGCGCCGCCGGTATCGACTGCGCAACCTCCTGCATGTCCGGCGGTACCAGCCAGCCCGCTACCGAATCCCTCGTCTATACCCTCTCCCAAATGGGTTTTGACTGCGGCGTGAATAATGACGAACTGAAAAAAGTGAACGATTTCTTTGAACATATCCACAAAAAATTTGCAGATAATGGCCTCTTCGACCCCTATGTATTGTCCACCAAAGCAGACGCGCTGGTCTATCAGATCCCCGGCGGTATGCTCTCCAATCTCGTCGCCCAGCTGAAAGCACAGCACGCGATCGACAAACTTGAGGCCGTCCTGGAGGAAACCCCCCGCGTCCGCGCCGATTTGGGCTACCCGCCCCTCGTCACCCCCATGAGCCAAATGGTAGGCGTACAGGCAACCGTCAACGTCCTGCTCGGTGAACGCTACAAAAATATCGGCAAGGAAATCAAAGCCTATATTCACGGCGAATATGGTAAAGCACCCGGTCAAATTAACCCGGAACTCGTTAAAAAAGTGCTGGGCGATCAGCCCATGATGACCACCCGCTTCGCCGAAACCCTCGAACCCGAATTCGAGAAGGCCAAAGCCGAACTCGGTGACCGCGCCGAAAACGATCTGGATGTCCTCAGCTATATCGCCTTCCCACAGCAGGCCGAGCACTACTTTGAAGTGCGCGACCTCAAAAAGGCGCTGGTTGCACAGTACACCATCAAGGAGGTCAAGTAAATGGGCATTACCGAACTCAGCGGTTTGGAATCTCTGCTGGTCGCCCTTTCGGGTATTGTGACGGTCTTTATGATGCTGGCAGTCCTGTGCCTGATGATTCCCGTCATCTCCAAAACGGTCGCTTCCATAGAGGGCAAAAAATCCGCGCCTGTCCCCGCCCCCGCTGCGCCTGCGCCTGCTCCGGCAGCTCCCGCACCTTCAGCCTCTGGCGGCACCTATACCGGTGAAGTCGCCCTCATCGGCTGCGATGAAAAAACTGCCGCAATGGTTATGGCTATCGTCAGCTATGAGACGGGTATCCCGCTCGACCAGCTTATCTTCCACAAAATCAAGGCACTCTAAGCCAAGGGGAGTACAACAAAATGAAATATGTAGTGACTGTAAACGGAAAAGAATTTGAGGTAGAGGTCGAAAAAGGTCAGGCCAAAGCCGCCTATACCGGCCCCGCCGCCGCACCTGCCCCGGCCCCTGCCGCAGCGCCTGCTGCCGCCCCGACTGCTGCACCCGCCGCCGCTGCCGCACCCGCAGGCCCCGGCGAACCGCTTCCGAGCCCCATGCCCGGCAACATTCTCGATGTGCGCTGCTCAGCCGGTCAAGCCGTAAAATCGGGCGACGTCCTCTTTATCCTGGAAGCGATGAAGATGGAAAACGAAATTTGTGCGCCGCGTGACTGCACCGTCAGCGCTGTCTGCGTCACCAAGGGGGCGACGGTCGATACCGGCACACCGCTCGCCACACTGGCATAAAGGAGGACCTGAAAATGGAGTTTTCCTTTATTGAAGTAATCCGGCGCATCCTCGCGGAATCCGGCTTCGCCGCCTTCGCCAACGAGCCGCGCAATCTGATCATGATCGTGATCGCCTGCGTGCTGCTGTACATGGGCATCGGCAAAAAATTTGAGCCGCTGCTGCTGGTGCCGATTGCATTCGGCATCCTGATGGCAAACTTCCCGCTGACTGGTATTCTGGATGAAGGTGGCCTGTTCAAATACTTCTACTTCGGTGTAGAACACGCTATCTATCCATCCATTATCTTTCTCGGCATCGGGGCAATGACCGATTTCGGCCCCCTGATTGCACGCCCAAGCTCCCTTCTGCTCGGTGCAGCCGCTCAGTTCGGTATTTTTACCGCTTTCCTGCTGGCCCTCGCGCTCGGCTTCCCCGCCGCAGTTGCAGCGGCAATCGGCGTTATCGGCGGCGCAGACGGTCCAACCGCTATCCTCACCGCCTCCAAGCTGGCTCCCGCATACCTCCCAGCAATCGCGATTGCCGCCTATTCCTATATGGCGCTCATCCCCATGATCCAGCCGCCCCTGATGCGTCTGCTGACCACGGAGAATGAACGCAAAATCAAAATGGAACAGCTGCGCACCGTATCCAAGGCAGAGAAGATCATTTTCCCGATTGCCGTTGCAATCTTCGTTATCCTCCTGATACCGGATACGGCCCCGCTGATCGGTATGCTGATGCTCGGCAACCTGTTCCGTGAATGCGGCGTGAC
Source organism: uncultured Clostridia bacterium (assembly GCA_910589115.1). Lineage (GTDB taxonomy): Bacteria > Bacillota > Clostridia > Oscillospirales > Butyricicoccaceae > QXXE01. The sequence goes on from CAJUSB010000093.1 coordinate 3,138, forward strand.
CGACCGCCTCTCCGATACCGCGCAGAATGCACTGTGCAATATCGTAACCATTTTCCTCGGCCTGTCCGTCGGCTGCAAGGCAGTCGCCGAAACCTTCCTGACCTGGGATACTATCAAAATTATTATCCTCGGCCTGCTGGCATTCATGCTCTCTACCTGCGGCGGCCTGCTGCTCGGCAAGGTCATGTGCAAGCTGACCGGCGGCAAAATCAATCCGCTGATCGGTTCAGCCGGTGTTTCAGCCGTCCCGATGGCCGCCCGCGTCTCCCAAATGGAAGGCCAAAAAGCAAATCCCTCCAACTTCCTGCTGATGCACGCAATGGGCCCCAATGTGGCCGGCGTTATCGGTTCGGCAGTTGCAGCCGGTTTCATGATTAAAGTCTTTGGCCTTTAATCCGCGGCTTTACACTCGTGAGTATTGAATCCTGTCGTTCGCTCCGCCTGCGCGGCGGGCGGTCTTACGCAGACAGCGCCAGAGGGACCCGTCCCTTTGGACTCCCTTCCATCGCCTGCGGGCGGGAGGTGCTGGGACTCGTAAATGCAGAAAATTAAGGTTTCGTCCGCCTGCGCGGCGGGCGGTCTTACGCAGACAGCGCCAGAGGGACTCGTCCCTCTGGACTCCCTTCCATCGCCTGCGGGCGGGACGAGGGCCAGGGGCACCTGTTCACCCGTGCTGCTTCGTCCCGCCAACAGGACGGCGGGACGAAGGGGCAACTGCGGAAATTTCCTCTGGACGCAAGTGTATAAAAGCCGCCGTGTGTTTCCCTCTGGGAATGCACGGCGGTTTTTCGTTTTTTGCGCTGCGCCGGATAAGCCTTTTTTAAGGCACGGAACAGGCCGGAAAATATGGAATCAGCTTCCATTTAATAGAAAAAACTAGACAAAAATGGTTTGCCTCGAAAATGGATTTTTATGCGGCCAGCCAAAACTTTAGCAAAATAAAGAGGTGATTGAAAAAAACTATTGTGCCCTGGCTTCCATGGTGGTAAAATAGCAGTGTTGTTACAGAATCCTTTATTTTCTATATGTTGGAGGTCAGTTCAGTATGTCTTTGAAAAATGCTTACCTGTGCCGGGTATACGAAGGCCTTGCACAGCGCAATGCCCACGAGCCCGAATTCCTTCAGGCTGTCCGTGAGGTATTTGAATCCCTTGAACCTGTTGTAGAAGCACGCCCCGAAATCGAGAAGCACGGCATCATGGAGCGCATTGCCGAGCCGGAACGCATCATCAATTTCCGTGTATCCTGGGTAGATGACAGCGGCAAGGTTCAGGTAAACCGCGGCTGGCGTATCCAGTTTAACTCTGCGATCGGCCCCTATAAGGGTGGCCTGCGCCTGCATCCCTCAGTAAACCAGTCCATCATTAAATTCCTCGGATTTGAGCAGATTTTCAAGAACAGCCTGACCGGCCTGCCTATGGGCGGCGGCAAGGGCGGTTCCGACTTTGACCCGAAGGGCAAGAGTGATAATGAAATCATGCGTTTCTGCCAGTCCTTCATGACCGAACTTTCCAAGCATATCGGTGCGGATACCGACGTTCCCGCCGGTGATATCGGCACCGGCGCACGCGAAATCGGCTATATGTTCGGCCAGTATAAGCGCCTGCGCAATGAATTTACCGGTGTACTGACCGGCAAGGGCCTGAGCTATGGCGGTTCACTGGCACGCACGGAAGCAACCGGCTACGGCGTATGCTACTACATGAACGAAATGCTGAAGGACAAGGGTACCTCCTTTGAAGGTAAAAATGTTGTCATCTCCGGCTCCGGCAACGTTGCCATTTATGCAAACCAGAAAGCAACCCAGCTGGGCGGCAAGGTCATTGCAATGAGCGATTCCAACGGCTATATTGTCGATGAAAACGGCATTGACTACAAGGTAATGCAGGAAATCAAAGAGGTCAAGCGCGACCGCATCAAGACCTATGTCAACTATGTACCGTCCGCTAAATATTATGAGGGCTGCCGCGGTATCTGGAGCGTCAAGTGCGATATCGCCCTTCCCTGCGCAACCCAGAACGAGCTGAACGGCGATGAGGCCAAGCAGCTGATTGACAACGGCTGTATTGCAGTCGCAGAGGGTGCTAATATGCCGTGCACTCCCGAAGCTGTTGAAGCATTCCAGGCAAAGGGCGTGGCCTTTGGCCCGGCTAAGGCTGCCAATGCAGGCGGCGTAGCAACCTCCGGTTTGGAAATGAGCCAGAACAGCCAGCGTCTTTCCTGGACATTTGAAGAAGTCGATTCTAAACTGCATCAGATTATGATTAACATCTATAAGGCCTGCAAGGACGCCAGCGAGCGTTACGGCATGGCCGGGAATCTGGTTGCCGGTGCGAACATTGCAGGCTTTGAAAAGGTCTGTGATGCTATGATCTGGCAGGGCGTTGCATACTAAAAATCCAACCTCTCCTTCCTAAAAATTATGCCAGCGGGTATTCGCCCGCTGGCATTTTTTTACGCTTTCAGACCCTGTATTCACAGGCTGTCTCTTACTTCATCAATGTGACCATAACGGCCTTTTGTGCGTGAAGCCGGTTTTCTGCCTCTTCAAACAGCTCGTCCGCATGGGCTTCAAATACTTCTTCGGTGATTTCCTGCCCACGGTAGGCCGGGAGGCAATGCTGTACCATTGCGCCCACATTTGCGAGCTTCATCAGCTCCGCATTGACCTGATAGCCTGCAAAAGCCTTGATGCGCGCTTCCTTTTCATCCTCCTGCCCCATAGAGGCCCAGGTATCTGTATAAACAACATCCGCACCCTTTACAGCCTGCTTTGGATCGTCCGTCAGCTCAAAATCAGCGTTCCCCTTGGCAAACTCCAATACAACCGGATCAGGCCGATACCCCTCCGGACAGGCTACCGAAATTTTCATCCCCGTTTTCAGACAGCCGACGATCAGCGAATTCGTCATATTATTTCCATCACCAATATAAGCCAGCTTGAGCCCTTCCAGCTTGGCATAATGCTCACGTATCGTCATCAAATCAGCCAGCACCTGGCAAGGATGGCAAAAATCCGTCAGCCCGTTAATAATCGGAATACTGCCATATTTCGCAAGATCCTCAACCTCTTTCTGCTCATAGGTGCGGATCATAATGCCATCCAAATACCGTGACAACACACGCGCCGTATCCTGTACCGGTTCACCACGCCCAATCTGCAAATCCCGTGAGGAAAGGAACAACGGCTGCCCCCCCAGCTGGTAAACACCGGTTTCAAATGAAACCCGGGTACGGGTCGATGACTTCTGGAAAATCAGGCCTATCGACTTTCCCTCTAAATGCTTGTGCGGAATGTTATTTTTCCGCTCGTATTTCAGCTGGTCTGCTAAATCCAAAATCCCAATGATTTCATCACGGCTTAAATCCATCAATTTCAACAAATGTTTCATACAAATACCTCTTTCATCAACGCTACAGCTGCGTCCATTTCTTCATAACGAATGGTGAGCGGCGGCAGCAAACGGATTGCTTCACTCCCCGCTGTCAGCACCAGCACACCTTTCTCTATCAATGCATTGACCTGTGCAGCCCGTTTGTCCGGGTCTACCAAAACCGCCAGCATCAGCCCCATTCCGCGCACACCACGAATCTCCGCTGAACCAAGCCCGAGAATCTGGTCACGCAAATAAGCGCCCTTTTCACGAACAGACGTCAGGAATTCAGGGTCATTTACTACCGAAAGTACGGCATTCGCAGAGGCACACATCAGCGGCGTTCCTCCAAAGGTCGTCGCATGGGTGCCCGGGGTCAACACATCACAGCAGCCCGCACCCGCCAGAACCGCACCAATCGGTACGCCGCCGCCAAGCCCTTTCGCCATCGTGACAACATCCGGCTCAATCCCATAATTCTGAAAACAAAACAGCGCTCCCGTGCGTCCAATGCCGGTCTGTACCTCATCTATAATCAGCAGCAAATCACGCTCCCGGCAGAACGCCTCGACCGCCTTGACAAAAGACGGCTCAAGCGGCAATACCCCGCCTTCCCCCTGAATCAGCTCCAGCATAACGGCACAGGTCGATTCGTCCGCCTTTTCCTTCACACTGTCTATCTGGTTTGCTTCCGCATAGTCAAATCCCTCTGTAAATGGGAAAAAATAATTATGAAAACGTGCCTGCCCTGTCGCTTTCAACGTCGTAACAGTGCGCCCATGAAACGAATTCAACAAAGTAATAATTTTGCTGCGCCCTTCGCCGTACTTGTCATAAGAGTATTTGCGCGCCAGCTTGATTGCACCTTCATTTGCCTCTGCACCCGAATTTGCAAAAAATACCTTTCCCATGCCTGTCGCAGTTACTAACGTTTCAGCAGCCTGTATCATGGGGGCCGTCGTAAACAAGTTCGATACATGTGTCAGCTTCTGCGCCTGCGTGTGCAGCGCTTCCACTATTTCAGGATGATTGTAGCCCAGGGAATTTACACCAATTCCGCTGGTAAGATCAATGTATTTTTTCCCCTCCACATCCCAGAGTGTCGCACCCTCGCCGCGCTCAAGCGCTATCGGGAAGCGGGAATAGGTATTCATCACATAGGTTTGTTCTTTGGATTTTAACTCTTGATAGGTCATCTTGAAAACCCCTTGATTCGCTAAAATATAACATCGTTATGATATCACCCGGCCCGCCGTCCTTTTGGCGGGCCGGGCAGTATGTACTTACAACAATAGAGCACCAAAGCCCTCGTCCCGCCCGCAGGCGAAATAAAGCTTTTACTCAATTTTTTCTCGAAAAAATTGCGGGAGTCCAGAGGGCAGCGCCCTCTGGTGCCGTCCGCATAGGACCGCCCGCCGCGGAGGCGCGGGAGTCCAGAGGGCAGCGCCCTTTGGCGCCGTCTGCGGAGGACATCAGCTGAACATTGTTCCGATGCCTACCTTTGAAAGCAGCTCAATCAAAATAGAATGCTTGACTCGGCCGTCCTGTATGTTTGCACGCTCCACGCCCTTGCGGATCGCCTCCACACAACAGTCAACCTTCGGTATCATGCCGCCCGAAATGATCCCTTCCTTGATCAGCGCCGGGACTTCCGATACCTTTACCCGGTGAATTAACGTCGCTTCATCCTTCGGGTCGCGCAGTAAACCTCGTACATCCGTAAGCAAAATTAGCTTCTTCGCCCGCAAAGCAATCGCTAATTTGGCCGCCGCCGTGTCTGCATTGATATTATAACAAGTATCGTCGTCTATCCCCTGCGCAACAGTCGAAACAACAGGAATATATCCCTTTTCCAACACGTCATTCACTGCCGTCGGGTCTACCTCCATGATTTCTCCAACATAGCCATAGTCCGTTCCCTCTCGGTCTGTCAGACGCTTCGCCTGGAATAAACCTCCGTCCATCCCGCCAAGCCCTATACCATGCCCGCCTGCCTTCTCAAGAAGTCCAACCAAATCCTTGTTTACCTTGCCGCAAAGAATCATCTGCACAATATCCATCGTTTCACGGTCCGTGTACCGCAGTCCATTCACAAAACGCGATTCCTTGCCAATCTTTTTCAGCATCTCCGATATCTCAGGGCCGCCGCCGTGCACAATTACTACCTTTACCCCGACTAAACGGAGTAACACAATATCATGTATCACCGCGTCCTTCAACTCTTCGTTTATCATCGCGTTTCCGCCATATTTCACAACGACCGTCTGTCCGTAGTAATCCTGTATATATGGGAGCGCCTCGACCAGTACGCTTGCCTTGACCTCCGCATCTAAATTCAGCATCTTTTCGCTTCCTTATTGTTATTCCCGGATATATCCCAAATATATTCCGATTTGTTATCTTATTTCCATTTATTACGTTCTGTAATCGCCGTTGATCTTTACATACTCATATGTCAGATCACAGCCCCAGGCAACCGCCTCGCCGCTGCCCTCGTGTACGTCAATCAATATCTCAACACTGTCTGACAACAGAATCTCTTTCGCCTTTTCTTCGCTGAATGCAAGCGCACGGCCTGCCTGACAAACCGGTATACGCCCTCTTTCCGAAAGAAATTCTACATCAACAGCCTCCGGGTCAAATTCTGCACCCGAATAACCCATCGCACAAAGTACGCGGCCCCAGTTCGCATCTGCGCCAAACATGGCCGCTTTGAGTAAGCTGGAGGAACAAACTGATTTCGCAAGCGTTTCTGCCGTATCCTCATCCTTTGCTCCGCAAACCGTACAGGTGAGCATCCGGCTTGCGCCTTCACCGTCCGCCGCAATCTGCTTCGCAAGCGAAATGCAGACCGTTTCCAGCGCTTCCTTCAGCGCTTCCCAATCTGCCCCTTTTTCCGTAATTTCAGCATTACCTGCAAGCCCGTTTGCAAGCACCACGCACATATCATTCGTGGATGTGTCTCCATCTACCGAAACCCGGTTGAAACTACGCCGTACCACGGCAAGCAACGTTTCATGCAGCAGCGCACTGCTGACTGCACAATCCGTCGTGATAAACGCCAGCATGGTTCCCATATTCGGATGAATCATGCCGGAACCTTTGCATATACCGCCAATTTTGCAGCTTTTCCCACCGGCAGTAAATTCAAATGCCGCCGTTTTGGGTTTGGTATCTGTGGTCATTATCGCGTTTTCCGCTGCGTCTGAACCGTTCTCCGACAAGCAAATGTTGTGCAAATTCTCTTCAATGCATTCAATATTCAGCCGCTGGCCAATCACGCCGGTCGAAGCTACAACCATATCGCTTTCTGCAAGGCCAAGCAGCTTTGCAGCTGCTGCCGCTTCCCGCCGGGCATTCTCCATCCCGTCAGGGGCACAGGCGTTCGCATTGCCCGAGTTGGCAACAATCGCGCGCGCCGTGCCGTCCGCCAGATGTTCCCGCGTGACGTGCAATGGCGCTGCTTTCACCCGGTTTTTGGTATAAACCGCCGCCGCCGCACAAGGAACAGACGATAAAATAATCGCGGTGTCATCCTTTGGGCTGGAAGCCTTTACGCCGCAGCGCACTGCCCCCGCTGTAAACCCTTGCGGTGCACAAACACCACCGTTTATTTCATTTAACATGGTTTATGATATCCTTTCCTGCGCTTCCTCCTGCTCCGCCTGAATCAGCAGTGCAAAGCCATTCAGCAGAAACACCAGCCCTAACGCCGGCAAAAACGGCTGCGCACTCTGCTGCCTGCTGCGGCTGCAAATGGATTCCGACAAGCACCACGCCGCATTCAGCACAGCGGCAGACAAGCAAAATAAAGCGCCTGCAATATATTTCCCCATAGAAATAAATCTCCTTTAATCAAGCAGCCCGGCTGTTTCTGCAAAACCAAGCATTAAATTCATATTCTGTACCGCCGCACCTGAAGCACCCTTGCCAAGATTGTCAAACAACGCTGTAACAATGGTCTGTTCCCCGGTTCCAGTTACAATCAGTTCAAGGTCATTGCGCCCTGCTTTTTCAGACGCATAAATAACCGGTTCTGAATAGCCAAGCGGTGCAACAGAGACCAGGGCCTGCCCTTCATAGTGCTTTGCAAGGGCCTCGTGAATCCGTGCAGGCTCGAACCCCGGCAAATAAACAGTGGTCGCCATGCCCTGTGGAAAATCTCCCAAAACAGGCGAGAACACTGGCGGCCGGGTCAGTCCGCACACATGCTGCATTTCGGGCAAATGCTTGTGCTGAAGACCCAGCGCATAAATCCGGTGGGACTTATGACGCGGATCACGGTCAGAATCCTCATATTCGGCAATCAGCTTTTTACCGCCGCCGGTGTAACCGGTCAGCGACGAACAGGTAAAAGCAAAATCCGCAGGGACAATTCCATCCGCAACCAGCGGATAAACGCTCGAAATAAAGCCGGATGCATGACAGCCAGGATTTGCCACCCGTTTAGAGTGGCAAACCGCCTCCCGGTGAGCCGGTGACAATTCAGGAAACCCATAGTCCCAGCCCAGCGCGGTCCGGTGCGCTGTAGAGGCATCAATGACACGTGTCCCGGGATTCTCAATCAGCGCAACTGCTTCCTTTGCCGCCGCATCGGGCAGACAGAGAAACACAAGGTCAGCTGCATTCAACAGCTCACGCCGGGCCTCGGTATCTTTACGCTTATCCGGCGCAATGCGCAGCAAATGGATATCCTCCCGGCTGCCTAAACGGTCGTAAATTTGCAGTCCGGTGGTACCTTCCTGCCCGTCAATATAAATTTCAGGCTTCATCGGTTCCCTCCTGCATGTTCTGTTCCAGAGCCGCCCGCACTTCGATAATCATTTTTTCCATCTCTTCAATTTCATGAGAGACGATTTCAGGTGCGGGGCCACCATGAGAACGGCGTTCGGCCACGCAAGCCATCAAGTCGATTGCCTGATAGATATCCTCTTCAAACTTTTCGGAGACAACTTTATATTCTTCGATTGGCAGTGCATCCAGCGTAGTATCCAGCTCAATGCATCTGGCTACCAGCGTACCGGTCGCCTTATACGCATCACGGAAGGGCACGCCCTTTTTGGTCAGGTAGTCGGCACAATCGGTCGCATTGATAAACCCACGATAGGCAGCACGCTTCATATTTTCCGGCAGAACGGTCATAGTATCAAACATTGGCGTAAACACACGCAGGCACATTTTCGCAGTATCAATCGCGTCAAATACTGCGATTTTATCCTCCTGCATATCTTTATTGTACGCCAGCGGCAGACCCTTCATCAGCGTGAGCAGCGTAATCAGGCTACCGTAAACACGTCCGGTCTTACCCCGAATCAGTTCACAGACATCCGGATTCTTTTTCTGTGGCATAATAGAAGACCCTGTCGAATAGGCATCATCAAGCTCAACAAATTTGAACTCCCAGGAACACCATGCAACGACCTCCTCACTCAAGCGGGAAAGATGCATCATGAGGATAGACAAATCGGAGCAAAGCTCAATACAGTAGTCGCGGTCGGATACGCCATCGAGAGAATTCGCCATAGGAAAATCGAATCCCAAGGCATCAGCGGTCTCCTCACGGTCAATGGGATAGGTGGTACCTGCGAGCGCACCGGAACCGAGAGGGCATTCGTTCATCAGGCGGCGGCAGCTGGCCAGGCGGTGCAAATCGCGCTCGAGCATATGGGTATATGCCATCAGGTGGTGGGCGAACGTAATGGGCTGAGCGCGCTGGAGGTGGGTATATCCTGGCATTACGGTATGAATATTTTCCTTTGCTTTCCGGGTCAGCGTATGCATAAACTGGAGGGTGAGCAGGCAAATTTCTGTTATTTCGCTGCGGACATAAAGGCGCATATCGACAGCGACCTGATCGTTGCGGGAGCGGGCGGTGTGGAGACGTTTACCGGCGTCGCCGATGCGTTCGGTGAGCAGCTGTTCCACGGCCATATGGATATCCTCATATTTTTCGGGGGAGAGTTCAATTCTGCCCTCATCGAAATCGCGGAGGATGCTTTGCAGACCGCGAATGATGTTTTCGCGGTCTTCGTCGGAAATAATGCCTTGTTTTGCGAGCATGATAGCGTGTGCCATAGAGCCCTGGATATCCTCGCGATACAAACGGCAATCGAACATAATGGAAGAATTAAAATCATTTACAAGGGTATCAGTTTCTTTTTGAAACCTTCCTGCCCACATTTTCGCCATAGTGATCCTCCTGTACCAAATCCCCCGCCCCTACGCGGGGAGCGGCAAGGCTCCGCCCTGCACCCGCCCCTACGCGGGGAGCGGCAGGGCTCTGCCCTGCACCCGCCCCTACGCGGGGAGCGGCAGGACTCTGCCCTGCACCCGCCCCTACGCGGGGAGCGGCAGGACTCTGCCCTGCACCCG
>CAJUSB010000094.1 GCA_910589115.1 uncultured Clostridia bacterium
GGCGCTGCCCTGCACCCGCAATTTTTTCGAGAAAAAATTGAGTAAAAGCTTTATTTCCGCTGCGGCGGGGATGGGTGCGGTGATTACTGTATATACGTACTGCCCCGCCCGCCAAAAGGACGGCGGACGGGGCGGGTTTCGCCGCACTGATTTCCCGCCGCAGCGGAGGAAGGGATTCCAAAGGGACTAGTCCCTTTGGCGCCGTCCGCGTAGGACCGCTGTCCGCGGAGGACCGCCCGCCGCGTAGGCGGATAAAGCGGCGGCTTTGTATTTGGGGGGGATTTCATTTGAAATATGCGGCGCTTGTGGCTGTGGGTTTTCTGCTGGATGCAGTGTTTGGTGATCCGGCGTGGCTGTATCATCCGGTTTGTGCGATCGGTGCGTTGGCCGCACGGCTGGAAAAGTGCTTGCGCAGGATTTTCCCGCGAACGCCAGAAGGGGAGACGGCAGCAGGTATCCTGTTGTGGCTGGGGGTGACCGGCGCAGGTTTCGGCGCGACCGCGGCCCTGCTGGCCGTGCTGGAATGGGTTTCCCCATGGCTGAGGCTGGCGGTTGAGGCTGTGCTTTGTAGTCTGATCCTGGCGCGGAACAGCCTCGGACAGGCAGGCGCACATGTCAGCCAGGCGTTAGAGCAGTCGCTGGAGGCTGGGCGTACAGCAGTCGGGTGGTATGTGGGCCGCGATACGTCCGCACTTTCATCAGATGAGGTGCGTAGGGCTGCCGTGGAGACCGTGGCGGAGAATACAACTGATGCCGTGATTGCTCCCATGCTCTTTCTGCTGCTGGGAGGTGCGCCGCTCGGCATGTGGTATAAAGCAGTCAATACACTGGATTCTATGGTAGGTTATCATAATGATATCTATGAGTATTTGGGTAAATTTTCTGCGCGGATGGATGACCTCGCAAATTATTTCCCGGCAAGGTTGTCCGCGCTGTTGCTGATTGGTGCGTCTGCACTCGCTGGACTGGATTGGCGCGGTGCGCTGCGCATCTGGAAACGCGACCGCCGCAGTCATAAAAGTCCAAACGCCGGGCAGACCGAGTCAGCGGTAGCCGGTGCACTCGGCATACAACTCGGTGGGGATGCAGTTTATTTTGGTAAAACAGTTAAAAAAGCTGCTCTTGGTGACCCGTTGCGGCCTATTGAGGCCGGGGATGTGGCCCGCACGGTGCGGCTGATGAATCTGGCGTCTCTGCTGGCGCTTGGGCTGGGCGTATTGGTGCGGCTGGCCGTGTAGGGAAAGGATGGGGAATGGATTATTTTGCACATGGCGGGGATTTGGATGGTTATGCCCGCCGTTTCCCGGGACGCGTGCCACTGGACTTTTCTGCCAGTCTGAACCCGTTTGGGATTCCAGCGCCGGTTCGCGCGGCCCTGCATGAAGCGGTGGAAACATGCGCACGTTATCCGGACCCGTTCTGCCGGGGGCTGGGGGAAGCGCTGGCGGCAGAGTGGGGAGTAAGCCCGGCACAAATTTTTTTCGGCAATGGGGCGGCAGAGGTGTTTGACCGTCTGGCGGCGGTGCTGCGTCCGGGAAACGCTCTTTTGTTGGCGCCGGGCTTTTCGGAATATGAGCGGGCATTGGGGCAGGTAGGCTGTGATTGCCGTTTTCATACGCTCCGGGAGGCGGAACAGTTTGCAGTGACCGAACGCCTGCTGACAGAATTGACAGGGGAAATTGAGGCAGTCTTTCTATGTTCGCCGAACAATCCGACAGGTCAGGTGATCGAGCCGTCGCTGCTCGACCGAATCGCAGCGCGGTGCATGGAAATCAATGCTTGGCTGGTGATGGATGAATGCTTTGGCGGATTTCTCGCGGATGACCGGACGCGTTCCATGCGCCGGTGGCTGGAACGGTATGACCGTGTGGTGGTAGTCCGTGCGTTTACCAAGCTGTATGCGCTGGCAGGCGTGCGGCTGGGCTGGTGTATGACGCAGCAGCCAGCCCTAACGGAAGCGCTCCGCGCAGCTGGCCAGCCTTGGAATGTTTCCTATCCGGCACAGCAGGCCGGGGCGGCGGCACTGGAATGTGTGGATTTCGTCTGGGAAACCGCGCGGTTTATCGCGCAGGAGCGTGTATTTTTTGCGGAAGAACTGCGCCGCTGTGGGCTGTGGGTCTGTCCGGGGCAGGCGAATTTCATTTTGTTCCGGTCGGAAAATCCCCGCCTTGCGGAACGCTTGCTGCCGCGCGGCATCCTGCTGCGGGATTGTTCATCCTTTCGGGGGCTGGGGCCGGGCTGGTATCGGGCAGCAGTGCGCAGGCATGAAGAAAATTTACAGTTATTAGAGAATATTTGGGAGGTTCTGCATGGCGAAAACAATTATGGTGCAGGGCACATGCTCTAACGCGGGCAAAAGCGTGATTGCGGCTGCACTCTGCCGGATTTTCCGGCAGGACGGTTATCGGCCAGCGCCCTTTAAGGCACAGAATATGGCACTCAATTCCTATGTAACGGCGGACGGGCTGGAAATGGGACGTGCACAGGCTATGCAGGCCGAGGCGGCGGGAATACCGCCGGATGTGCGTATGAACCCCATTTTGTTGAAGCCTGCCAGTGATACCGGTTCACAGGTGATTGTAAATGGTAAGGTATCCGGCACACGTACAGCGCGTGAATATTGGGCGGAGAAACAAAGTCTGCGGCCGGTCGTCCGTGCGGCGTTTGACAGCCTTTCTGCTGAATATGATGTGATTGTCATTGAGGGTGCAGGCAGTCCGGCGGAAATCAACCTGAAACGGAATGATTTTGTCAATATGGGGCTTGCGAAAATGGTTAATGCGCCTGTCCTTCTGGTCGGGGATATTGACCGTGGAGGTGTGTTCGCATCGCTTTACGGTACGGCGGCATTGTTGGAGCCTGATGAGCGGGCGCATATCAAGGGGCTGATTATCAATAAATTCCGAGGTGACTTGGAAATCCTGCGTCCGGGGCTGACGATGCTGGAAGAGTTGACCGGCAGTCCTGTGCTGGGGGTTGTACCGTATGCGCCGCTCGATTTGGATGATGAAGACAGTTTGTCCGAACGGCTGGACGCGCGGTCTGCAAATGGGCTGTTGGATATCGTAGTGGTACGCTTGCCGCACCTGTCAAATTTTACTGATTTCAGCGCGTGGGGGCGAATCCCGGGGGTAAGCCTGCGTTACGCCGCGCGCCCAGAGCAGCTGGCACATGCAGATTTTGTCATTCTCCCGGGGACGAAGGCGACGCTTTCCGACCTGAAATGGCTGCGTGAGAGTGGGATGGAAGCAAAAATATTGCAGCTTCATGCATCATGGACACCGATTGCAGGCATATGCGGCGGATATCAAATGCTGGGGCAGCGTTTATGTGACCCGGAGGGGCAGGAAGGCGGCGGCGAACTGCGCGGCCTGGGGCTGCTGCCGGTAGAGACCACATTCCGCGCGGAGAAGCGCACGGTGCAGGTGCGGGGAGAAATCTTGATACAAAGTGGATTTTTTGCAGCGCTCGCGGGGATAAAAACAGAAGGATATGAGATTCATATGGGGGAGACCGTGCGTGCGGAAGGGGCGGAGCCGTTCCAGATGCTTTCGCACGGGGCGGAGACATCGGCGGATGGCTGTGTCAAGGGGCATGTATTCGGAACCTATCAGCATGGACTGTTTGACAGTGCCGCCTTTTTGGAGCGGCTGGCTGGACTGCTTGCAGCGCGGTGCGGAACCAAATTGGAGGTGCCGGTTATGGAGGCGGCACAATATCGGGAGGCGCAGTATGACCGGCTGGCCGAGCTGGTGCGCGGTGCGCTGGATATAGAGCGGATTTACCGCATTTTGGAAGGAGATGCATGAAAGCATGGAGACAAAGCCCTATACCAAACCGGACGAGATAGAGAAGCAGAGTTTTGCAATTATTACGGATTTGCTGGCTGGGCGCAGCTTCCCGGCGGGTGAGGACGAGATTGTCAAGCGGGTCATCCATACCACGGCAGATTTTGAATATGCGGAAAACCTGATCTTTTCGCCGGGGGCGGTCAACCGGGCAAAGGAAGCGCTGGCGGCAGGGGCCACGGTTGTTACAGATACTGGTATGGCGTTAGCAGGCATCAGCAAGCCCACACTGGAACGGCTGGGCGGACAGGCTGTATGCTTTATGGCAGACCCGGAAGTTGCTGCTGAGGCAAAGGCGCGTGGTGTAACACGGGCGGTGGTTTCGATGGAGCGAGCCGCAGGGCTTCCGGGAGAACTAATTTTTGCGATTGGCAACGCACCAACGGCGCTGCTTCGCCTGCGTGAGCTGATTCGTGAGGGAGCACTCAGTCCGGCGCTGGTGATCGGCGTGCCGGTTGGTTTTGTCAATGTGGTGGAAGCCAAGGAGCTGTTTCTCAGAGAAGAAACGCCATACATCATTGCGCGGGGACGCAAGGGCGGTTCTAATGTTGCGGCTGCCATTGTGAATGCGCTGCTTTACCAGCTGGTAAAAAGGGAGGGCTTTTAGGATGAAGAAAGCACTTGCGGTCATAAGTTTTGGCACAACACATCCGGATGCGCGGCAGTCGATTGCGCGGATAGAAAGGGCATTGTGCGAGGCTATGCCGGATTGTGATTTTTACCGGGCGTTTACATCATCGGTCGTCCGCAGCCGGATTGCCGCAGCGGAGGGGTTAAAGGTTCCCGGGCCGGATGAGCTGATGGAGCAGTTGTCTGCCGCCGGATATGACGAGGTCTGCTGCCAAAGCCTGCATGTTATGCCTGGGCTGGAATACGAAAAAATGTACCGCGAGCTGATTCCCTTCCGTGGACGATTCCGCTGTTTCACATTGGGACAGCCGCTGCTGGCCTCACCGGAGGACTGCCGTGCCGTTTGTGAGGGTTTGTTGATTTCTCTGCCGGACTGTGCGCCGGAGGAGGCTTATGTTTATATGGGGCATGGCACGGAGCACTTTGCAAACGCGGTATATAGTGAAATGGAAAATCAGTTTCGTGCGCTGGGTGCGGAGCGGGTGTATGTTGGCACGGTGGAAGGATTTCCGGGGCTTGACTATGTCCGCAGCCGCTTGAGACGGCGGCAAGTGCGCCGGGTAACGCTTGCGCCGCTGATGATCGTAGCGGGAGACCATGCGAAAAACGACCTTGCGGGCGACGGGCCGGACAGTTGGAAATCCATTCTGGTGCGGGACGGCTATGAGGTCGAGGCAGATTTACGCGGGCTGGGGGAAGTACCTGCTGTGCAGGCGCAATTCGCGGCGCACTGCCTGTCCGGGAAACCGCTGTGACGCCCCTAACGCCCCTGCGCGGGGAGCGGCAGGACGCTGCCCTGCACCCGCCCCTGCGCGGGGAGCGGCAGGACGCTGCCCTGCACCCGCCCCTGCGCGGGGAGCGGCAGGGCGCCGCCCTGCACCCGCGATTTTTTTGTAAAAAAATCGAGTAAAAACTTCTATCCCGCTGCGGCGGGGGAGGGTGCATTCATAACTGTTTGCGTCTGCTGCCCCGCCCGCCAAAAGGACGGCGGGCGGGGCGGCCTGGGATTTGCGCATAAAAACAGACGGGAAAGTCCTGTAAATGACTTTCCCGCCTGTTTTCATATGAGGTGTATTGATGTGATTATGCAACGCAGATTTCAAGTGCAACATCCGCAGCCGTAGCGGCATCGGGCGTGTAACGGTCTGCGCCGATCTGGTCGCAGAAGGTCTGGGTAACCGGTGCGCCGCCAATCATAACGCGGACATTTCCTTTCAGCTCGGAAGCCTCAACGGCTTCCACAACGCTGCGCATTTCGCCCATTGTGGTAGTCAGCAGAGCGGAACAGCAAATAATTTTTGCATCATTTTCGCGTGCAGCGTCCAGGAACTTTTCCACGGGAACGTCTACACCGAGGTCAATGACCTTGAGGCCCTTACCTTCCATCATCATGCGGACGAGATTTTTACCGATATCATGCAGGTCGCCTTTAACGGTGCCGAGTACAACAGTGCCTTTTTCTTCCACACCGTCAGCTACCAGATGCGGACGGAGGATTTCGATACCTTTGCTCATGGCGCGTGCAGCAATCAGCACTTCGGGGACGAACACTTCGTTATTCTTAAATTTCTGGCCAATGATATTCATACCTGCGAGCAGGCCCTGTTCCAGGATTTCATTTGCCGGGATGCCCTCATCGATTGCCTGCTGGACACATGCTTTTACTTTTGGTGCGCGGCCCTGCTGGAGCCAGGAGCTGATCTCGTTCAGTGTGCTCATAATGTAAATCCTCCAATTTTTATGATGTTGCAAGCGTTTTATGAAAACCTGCTGTTTGTTTATGCCCTAATTCTATCATGGACGGCAGCGGCTTTCTTGCACATGCTTGCATTTTTTTTGCACAATTTTATTTTGAGGGTGCTGAGCCTGTCGTTACGCCAAAGGGCGCTGCCCTCTGGACTCCCGGCGGGCCCTGCCCTGCACCCGCCGGGGCTTTTGCCCCAGACCCCAGGCTGCTTTCGCAGCCTTTTTCCGCTGCGGCGGGGACGGGGTACGTTCATTGCTGCTGCTGCGCCGTGCCCGCCCCGCCAAAAGGACAGCGGGGCGGGCGGCAGAATGCTTAAAACTCCATAAAGGACATACAATCTATATAACGGTCCATAAAATCTGCATCAGCGGAGAGAGAAAGTTCGATTGCATCCTGTGCGATTTGTTCGCTTTCTGCGCGGAGTGCGTGGTTTGACAGAAGCATTACTGCGCCGCCGAGTGCGCCATTGCCGATGAAAGCGCTGCACGACCGCAGAGCCGCCGGGAAGAGGCCAATTTCCTTAGCGGAATCAAGGTTCATCGTATTACCGAAGCCGCCTGCGATGACAAACCGGCACACAGTATCCGGTGTGATTTGACCATGCTCCATCAGTGTCAGCAGACCCGCACAGACGGCGGATTTTGCCAGTTGGATTTGCCGGACATCTCTTTGCGTAATGGAAACCCCGCTGTCGGCAACCGGCCAATCTTCTTCCAAATAGCCGGAATCGTCCATTGCCTCGGTTTTCAGCATAACGGCAAGCGCATCCAAAATGCCGGAACCGCAGATGCCTTCCGGGGGACTGTCGTTCACGGTTTCATATAGGACGGCAGACTGCTTTTGTCGTACGGCTCGGATTGCACCTGCTGCCGCAGGCATTCCCTGGCTCAGCCCGGCCCCCTCAAAAGCAGGGCCTGCGGCGGTGGAGCAGCAAAGCAGCCGTCCATCCTTTGCAAGCGCCATTTCTCCATTGGTGCCGATATCCGCCAAAAGCTGCACACCGCCATTCAGCAGGCCGCCTGCGAGCACTGCACACAGGATGTCTGCGCCAACATATGCCCCCACGCAGCGGGGTAAATATACAGGTGCACCGGCCAATGTCCGGCGACTTATACAGCCGAAAAAGGACTGTACATCAAACGGGACAACTGCAAGGGAAGCAGGGTCAAGGCCTTCATAAATATGGAGCATTGTGGCATTTCCGGTCACGACTGATTCGCAAACAGCGTCAATTCCGGTTTCCCGCAGGCAGTCTGCCGCCATTTCTTCCAGCTGTGCTGCAATCCGTTCAGATAGTGCGGAACCCCCTTCCTGTTTGCAGGCTTCTATGCGGGAAATGACATCTGCGCCAAAGCCGCGCTGTGCGTTTTCTGCGAGCCGTTCGGCAAGTACCCTGCCATTCGCGCGGTCAATCAGCTGGAGCGCAACGGTTGTTGTACCGATATCAACAGCAAATCCGAAGCCGGTTTCTGTGCGTGTAAAGTCCGGAATTTGATACCATGAAACAATATTCGCCGGCCCCTCCTCATGGAGCCTGACAGTCATATCACCCATAATACGGCAGCAGCACGCGAGACGCACGCCAGTTTCCCGTTCGGACGCGGAAAGCAGTTGTAATTCAGCTTCCTCTGGCGGGGCGGCGTTCCCACGGACGAGTACCCTGCATTTGCCGCAGGTGTGGTTCCCTGCGCAGGGCAGTGCGAAAGCAGGGATATGCAGCCGAAGGGTTTCGCCGAGCAGGCTGCCTTGTTCGGCAGAAAAAGTAAAGGAAGATCGTCCAGTATCAACAGTAATCTGGCACATCATCAGCACTCCTTAATTCTAAAATATCTAATAAAGGGTATTCACTGCAAAATACCACCCCGCCCGCCGTCCTTTTGGCGGGCGGGGCAGTAGGCAGAAAGGAGCAGAGAGCACCCATTCTCCGCCGCAGCGGAAGAAAAGCTTTTACTCAATTTTTTCTCGAAAAAATTGCGGGTGCAGGGCAGAGCCCTGCCGCTCCCCGCGTAGGGGCGCGCATTAGGGAACGGCAGCTGCTGAAACCCGCAGCCGAAGCAGCTGGGAGGGGCCGCTTGGGACGGTTTCGCGTTTGCAGGAAAAGCAGATCGTGCCAGCGGCACCCTGGGCATGGAGCTGCGCAGCAGTAAAAGTGCGCAGCTGTGATTCTGCCCAGGCGGCGGCTTCCTCCAGGGACGAGAAGCAGCGCGGCGGTTCCCCCTCGCAGAATGCCTCGAAATCACCTGCATCCGCGTTTTCCGGGTCCAGTCCATGCGGACGGATTTCAGCACTCGCAGTAACCGCCATCCGGCCAGCAGCCGCGCCCGCAGCATTCGCTGTAGCAGCACACTCGGGAAGAATGCAAGACGTATGCAGCGCTGCCGCAGCCTCCGGAAGAAATAAATGTACCGGCCCGCCAATTCCTACCAGCGGGGCCGAAAGGCCAAAACAACAGTTCAGCAGCGGCGCAGCATCCGCTTTGCGCATACGCCACTGCGATAAGATCAGTGTACGCACACCGTCGTCTATGCCTCCCGTTTGAAAATGAGGATAGGCGTGCCGCAAAAGCATTTCCAGTACGCCGCAAAAGACCTCGCGGGAAATATGTTCATAAACACGGCGGCAAAGCGTTTCTTCCTGTACGCCGAGGGAAGCGGCCGCAAAACTGGCGGCAAGTGCGGAGGCCTCCCTGCTGTATGCCGTGTAATCTCCGCGCAAATGCATGAGATCCGTAGGGGTTAGGCCCGCGCGGAGAATAATACCATCCGTTTCCAGCGCCTGCGTGTGCAGCTGGTATTTGTCTACCTTCAGTAAGTCGGCTGCCTGCTGGATGCTGAGCGGCCCGCCCTCCAATGCGCGGCAGAGGGCGGCGTCCTCTGCCGACAGGGTACATGTTTTCCAGTCTGGCCGGTTCAGTGTCAGGAATTCATGAAGAGGGAGCGTATGCCGCGGCATGTCCCGGATTTGACGGCGCAGAACCGGCAGAATCTCCGGGTGTTCGCTGGCCAGTACGCAGAGCGGCCGCACCCGTTCCGGGCCAATCCGCAGTTCCCCGTGTTCGGTCCAGCGCACCGCACTGTCACCGCCCAGCGCAAAAGAAGCTGCCGCTAAACCGCGTACCTGGGTTTTCCACTTTCCAACGCGGATGCCATCCGCCGACAATAACGGTTCTCCATGCTCAATCAGTGCAATGTCCGTCGTTGTACCGCCAATATCCACAACGACCGCACACTGCTGCCGGGTCAGTACCCCGCCGCCCAGCGCAGAGGCAGCAGGCCCGGAAAGCAGGGTTTCAACAGCGTGTCCGGCTGTGTAGTCAAAGCCCATACGCCGCCCATCCGAACGGACAATATAAGCCGGTGCATGGATGCCGCGTGCCCTGAATGCAGCAGATACCGCTTTCAGGAATTGCTGTGTTACAGGGAGAAGCCCGGCGTTTAATACCGCACTGGCAGCGCGTTCCAGACAGGAAAGGCCGCCAAATAACCGGCTTGCACATACAGACGGCAGTCCGGTTTCGGATTCTACGATTTCTGCCGCCCTTTGTTCCAGGATGCTGCCGTTTCGCATTCCATGGATTTCACAGACAGCACAGCACTCCACCCCTGCGAACCATTCCCGCGCATGTGTGCGCAGCTGTTCCCAGTCCGGTTCTTCCAGGATTTGCCCGGTAATCGTTGTGCGGCAGGGCAGATAACAAATATCATCCGGGTCCGTAAAGCCGTATGCGGCTCCGTAACGTTCAATACCCCTGCGGTCAATCCCCATCAGCAGCAGCCGGGTGCGGCGGAATTTTCCCTCTACACAAGCGTTTGTGGCAAGCGTGGTGGAAAGTCCAGCAGTCTCCGCCTGACGGCATAGGGCCGGGTCCAGCCCGTCCAGCGCCTGCAAAATGCCCTGCGTTAGGTCGGAATGCGTGGTCAGCGCCTTGCTCTGGCCAATGACCGTATGGTTTTCCAGATCGTACAGGACAGCATCGGTGCATGTGCCGCCTGTATCAATGCCAATGGCAAGTTTCACAGAAATACCCCTTTCCGCCCCGCAGGCCGTTTTGCCGTACCGAGGCGCTCGTTTCTCATGAACTTTATTATAAGCGCCTGCATGAAAAATGTATAGGAATATTATCATCTGAATTGGAAGTAAATTGCCCAGGTTTTGCACGATCCTGCAAAATGTGTCCGCAGTGCTTGCCTGACTGCATGGGATTGCGGTATACTGTAGCTGTTTCTATTCAAAACGGAGGGATGAAAATGATGAGAATTGCATTGGTTGGCTGCATGGTAATGAACCGGGAAATCAGCCGCCTGGTTTCCGAAAGTAAAAATGTAGTACGCGTTTGGTGGCTGCGGCAGGGGCTGCATGACACCCCCGATATCCTGCGGGCAGAATTGCAGCGCACCGTAGATGAAATCGAGCGGGAAAATAATCAACTGCCGGTGCATTTGCGTTTTTCGGCAATTGTGCTCGCGTATGGGCTGTGCTCGAATGGCGTTGTCGGACTGCGCAGCCGGACGCTGCCGCTCATTGTGCCGCGCTGTGACGACTGTATTTCGCTGTTCCTTGGTTCGGCGGAGCGGTATCAGCGGCTTTTCCATGAAATGCAGGGGGTATATTGGTATAACCCCGGATGGATTGAACAGGCCTTTACGCCGTCCCGGGAGAATTACGAGCGTCAACGGGCCGAGTATGCGCAGGCATACGGGGAAGAAAATGCCGATTATCTAATGGAATGCACCAACCATTGGATGGAAAATTATCAGAGCTGCGGTTATATCAGCTGCCCTTTGGGCGACAGCCCGGCATATGAAGCCTATGCACGGCAGGCGGCGGATGACTTCGGCTGGCAGTTCCGCAGGTTTGAGGGACGTATGGATTATCTGGATGCAGTCGTCAATGGGCCGTGGGATGATGCACGTTTTCTGACCTGTCCCGCAGGCTGCCGGGTCGAGGCGGATTACTCCGGCCGGAAAATTCGCAGCGTACCAGCCGGGGAAGAGACTGCTGAATAACCTGGGATGGGAGAGGACAATATCTTTCTAAAAAAGAGCACCATGATACAAGATGGTTTGTGTCCCCGCGTGATATCATAGGGGACAGAAAGCAGGAGAAAATCTTCCCACTGCTGCAATCTATCCGGTCAATTTCAAATAAAAAAGGAGTCTGTTCGATATGAAAATGAATATGGATCAATGGACGCAGGAGCTGTTGTCCGCTAAGGTAAAGAAGGCACTGCCGGTTCTGTCTTTCCCCTCCATCCAGCTGCTGGGCATTACGGTACGGGACCTGATCTCGGATAGCGAGGTACAGGCGCGCGGTATGAAAGCGGTTGCCGACCGTACCCCCAAGGCAGGCGGTTCCGTCAGCCTGATGGACTTGTCTGTCGAAGCGGAATGCTTTGGCGCACCGATCCGCGTAGCGGATGATGAGGTGCCGACAGTCATAGGCCCCGTGCTTCCGCTGGACGCAGAAGAAGAGGAACGGCTTGCCCTTGCAGAAGCGATGCAGGTGCCCGAAATCGGTGCAGGCCGCACGCAAATCTATATTGACGCAATCGAAAAGGCAATGCAGATGATTACCGACCGTCCGGTCTTTGCCGGTGTCATTGGCCCTTTTTCTCTGGCAGGGCGGCTGATGGATGTGACCGAGGCTATGATTTATTGCTATGACGAGCCGGATATGGTACATATTGTACTGAATAAAGCAACCGAATTTATCATTAAATACATTAAGGCATACAAGGCAGTCGGCGCAAACGGCGTTGTGATTGCCGAACCGCTTGCAGGTCTGCTTTCCCCTGCACTTGCACAGGAGTTTTCCGGGGATTACTGTAAGCAGATTGTCGATGCCGTACGTGACGAGCACTTTGCAGTGATTTACCATAATTGCGGCAATACGGCCAATATTACACTGGATTCGATTTTTTCCTGCGGCGCAAATGCCTATCATTTCGGCAATGCAGTCGATATGGCGGAAATCCTTGCTAAGGCACCGGCTGAGCTGCCCTGTATGGGCAATATCAGTCCGGCAGAGGAATTCCGCGGCGGTACGCCGGAATCGGTTCGGGCGAAAACCCTTGAGGTTATGGGACAGTGCTGCGAATATCCGAATTTTATCATTTCCTCCGGCTGCGATATCCCGCCGCTGTCCAGCTGGAATAATATTGACGCATTCTTTGCGGCTGTCGATGAATTCTATGCTCAGAAAGGATAACCGAATCACACCTGACCCAACTGTCCCGATGCCTGTTAGACAGGCTACGTAGAATTGACAAATATAATTTTAGCTATAAATGAGCAAATCTGAAAAAAGACGAAAAAGAAAGCATAGCCCCAAGTGTTATAATGGAAGTGCTAACGACCACAAAACACGAGAGGAAATGCCTTATGGAGATTATAGCACCGATTGAG
>CAJUSB010000095.1 GCA_910589115.1 uncultured Clostridia bacterium
ACAGCGCCAGAGGGACTTGTCCCTCTGGACTCCCTTCCATCGCCTGCGGGCGGGAGGTGCTGAACTCGTAAATGCTGGAAATTACGGCTTCGTTCGCCTGCGCGGCGGGCGGTCTTCCGCAGACAGCGCCAGAGGGACTTGTCCCTCTGGACTCCCTTCCATCGCCTGCGGGCGGGAGGTGCTGAACTCGTAAATGCTGGAAATTACGGCTTCGTTCGCCTGCGCGGCGGGCGGTCTTCCGCAGACAGCGCCAGAGGGACTTGTCCCTCTGGACTCCCTTCCATCGCCTGCGGGCGGGACGAAGGGTTGGCAAATCCTTCTGCACACGAGTATCACCTGGAGCAAACGGCCCACCATACAGGCGGCCGTTTTTTTCTCGTTGACCATGCCGCCATTTTTTGATACAATAAAACACTGTAAGCAGGATTGGCGGCTAAAGGAGTTTTTTTATGCAGCCAATCACTACCCCGGCATCCGCTTCTCCGCTTGTGGCCTACGGCTACGCCCGCCTGTCACGCGAAGAAGCGACCGCTAATCTTTCCGCCAGTATCGGCAATCAAATGCAGTACCTGCGGGATTACTGCGCTTCCAGCCAAATTGTTTTGCTGGATATTTTTGTAGATGACGGCTATTCCGGTTCCAATTTCGACCGGCCCGGCTTCAAAAAGCTGATTGCCGCGCTCGAATCCGGCAAGGCCAATATGGTAATCACAAAAGACCTGTCCCGTCTTGGCCGTGATATGCGCGAATCCAGCTATTATGCGGAGGAATACTTCCCGGAGCACGGCATTGTTTACCTGGGCCTGGGGGACAATTTCAGCTCCGCAAACAGCAACCCATTTGCACCGCTGCAATTCGCGGTCAATGAGGTCATGCTCCGCCAGACCTCGCAAAAAATTAAAATGGTGCTCAACAACAAAAAAGCGAACGGGCAATACTGCTGCGCTGCCCCATACGGCTATAAGAAAAACCACGAAACCAGCCGTTTGCTGCCGGATGAACTGTCCGCACCGGTTGTGCGTCGCATTTTTGAAATGGCCGCCAGCGGCTGTTCGACCCGCGAAATCTGCCGCACCCTGAACCGGGAAGGGATTTTTCCCCCGCTCAAATTTAAGGCGCAGTACCGTGCCTCATTTTCTTCCAAGGGACTCCAGCGCGTTTCGGATGAATGGCAAAATACCACTGTTGTACGGATTTTAAGGAATGAAGTATATTTAGGGCACACGCTGTTGAATAAAACGGTGAAGCCTTCCCTGAAATCCAAAAAGAAGCTGGCACAGAAACGCAGCCAGTGGACGGTTACCCGTGACACCCATCCCCCGCTGATATCCCTGGCGCTGTTTGAAAAAGCACAGCGGAACCTTGGCTATCACCGTAAATTTATGGAAGAACAGCCGCGCGTCCGTAAAAGCATTTTCAGCGGCCTGATCCGGTGTGGTGTATGCGGTGGGACAATGTGTTCCTGCGGCACGACCTACAAGGGCGAGCGCGAAAAATACTGGTATCTTTCCTGTGGCTACAGCCGTTCCGGCAAGGGCTGCGGACAGAGCCGTATTCGTTATCATGATTTATGCGAGCTCATCCGCCGCGACCTGAACGCTGTGATTGACGCTTCCGAAGAGGACTTTGACCGGCTGGTTCAGGATGCGGTGAAAACCGCCGCCGCAGACCTGGCAGACGATCCATCGGAAGGCTTGGAACAGTCCGAAAAGCGGCTGAAAGAGATTGATTCCACCATTCGGAAACTGTATACTGACTTTGCTGCTGGACGGGTCAGTGACCGGACGCTTGCTGCACTGGTTCCCGACCTGGAAAAGGAGGCCGAAGGGCTGCGCGCTACGGTGAGCACAATTCATCGGCAGCACATCCCGGAACAGCCCATCCGGGAACGATATTCCCTTTTTTTTGAAACCGCCCGGAGCTTCCGGCACATTGAAACGCTGACCCGCGAAACTGCTGAGGCTTTTATTGAGCGGATAGAGGTATTCCCCCGGCAGGGCGGCAAAACGGCAAAGACGGATGCACCGATTTCGCAAAAGGTGGTTATCCGGTATAAATTTATTGGAGCGCTGCCGCTTCCGCAGGAATCCGCACAGGCGCCAGTCGAATGAACCGCTGATTTTAAGGCAATGCTGCTGCGACAGAGGTCGGTGTAAACCTCAAAGAAGGCTATAACGGTGATCTGACTTCCCGTCAGGCGGGCTCGGTAGGCGGCCAGATGGTCAAGAAGATGATCGAAGCCTACGAGGAGAAGCTGGCTTCTCAGGGCTAAGCACGGCACCCATTCCGGCCCTGGCAGTATGCCGGGACAAAACTGGGGACATCAGAGCGCCGTTGCTGCGGCGTTCTGAAGCCTCCGGCGTTTGGGTGAGGGGACAGGCAAAATGCCTGTCCTCTTTTTTTGCGGTGGTCGATTCTTATTTCGCCTGCGCGGCGGGCGGTCCTACGCGGACAGCGCAATTTTTTCGAGAAAAAATTGACTAAAAGCTTTATCACCGCTGCGGCGGGGCTGGCGGGCAGAACGTTTGACTACGGCGGTTATGCCCTTTTATGAGAGCATAACGTGCAGAGTCCGCCGAACCTGGGACAGATTCTTAAGCAAATCTTAAAGAAAACTTAATGGATTTACATCTTTGTTTTTAAGAAATTTTATGAGACAATAGACACAGACAACAGAAAGAGGGCGGCCAGCCCTCACAGGAAGGGGATCCCTGATGGAATACAATATTCTGGTATGCGACGATGACCGTGACATTGTCGAAGCGCTGCGCATTTACCTTTCCGCCGAAGGCTACCGTATTTTCCCGGCCTATACCGGGCAGGAAGCAATGGCAGTCATCCGGCAGGAAACCATCCATTTGGTGCTGATGGATATTATGATGCCGGTGCTGGACGGCATCTCTGCAACCGTGCGACTGCGCGAAAAATATAATATACCGGTCATTCTGCTGACCGCCAAAAGTGAGGACACCGACAAAGTGCTCGGCCTGACCATTGGCGCGGATGATTATGTTACGAAGCCATTCAGTCCGATGGAGGTCGTTGCCCGCGTAAAAAGCCAGCTGCGCCGCTATACCATGCTTGGCAGTATGCCAACAGCGCAGAATGTACTGTCCATTGGCGGGGTTTCGCTGGATGATGAAAGCAAAACCGTTACGGTTGACGGCGAGCCGGTTTCACTGACCCCAATCGAATACAACATCCTGCACCTGCTGATGAAAAACGCTGGGCGGGTACACTCCTCCTCAGCCATTTATGAAGCCGTCTGGCACGAAAGCTCATCCGGTTCGGATTCTACGGTTGCAGTGCATATCCGGCATCTGCGTGAGAAAATTGAGATCAATCCGGCTGAACCACGCTATATTAAAGTAGTATGGGGGCAGGGATACAAGTTTGAGAAGGGAGAACAGAAATGTTAACAAAATGGTATTACCGGATGCCGGTCAAGGCGCTTGCCCTGTTGTTGCTGTTTATTTTCCTGGCTGGCACATGCCTCGGACTTTGCGGCACAATATTGTGCGGACAATCGGGTTTTTATGCGGAGGATTCCCCCTCTTTTGCAGACAGCGGGCTGGTCTGGCAGAACGTCCGTAGCTATCAGATTCCGCTTGAGCGGCTCCTTGACATGCGGACCTCGGACGGCAGCCTGACACTGGATGACCAGAATTACCTGGAACAGATGCAGTCCCGCTTTTCACCGGAAAACAGCAACCTGCGGATCATGCTGCAATGCCGGGAAAGCAACGACCTGCTCCCGCTCGAATACCTTCTGGATATGCCTCGTCAGCCTGAAATAGACGCGGCTTACCAGCTGATTGCATCGGACGCCTGTACGGTTTATGTGACAGGCGGCATCATCGGGGACTGGATCAATTTGCCGGAATTGGTGGACGGCGTGCCGGAATGGGAGGAGTATCTATACGGAACCGGTTCCTACACACGTAAGGACTACGCTGACGAATCAGCATCCGATATCCCCTTCCCATACCCATGCACGGTTACAATATACTATTATCTCAATACGAATCTGCCTGTACATGATGAATTTCGGGCCGCCTATAGCGATTTCATCAACCTGCATGACTTTGCCTACCCATCGCTTGCGCTTCTGATTGTCAGCCTGCTGCTGTCATTCATGGTGTGGATATACCTGATGTGCGTAGTGGGTCACCGCGTCAATACCGACCGCGAAGTCATTACCCTCCGTTTTATTGACCGGATTCCCTACGACTTCTTTATAGGCATCCTTGGTACCGTGCTGATAATGCTGGGTGCAGCCGCCTCTGAATTGCTTCACTTTCATCTTGATACGGCATTCGGCTGGGTACTGATTGTAGGATGTCTGACGGGCAGTATCATCCTGTTTATTATGCTCACATTGTCCACCGCCGTCCGCTGGAAAAGCCATACCCTGCTGCGCAATACCCTGATCTGGCGCATCTGCTCCTGGTTCTGGCGCGGCCTGGTAAACGGCGCAGGCGCCGTCGGCAGACATTTCCAGCCCAAAGAACGCTCCCCCGAAGAACTGGCACAAAAACAGGAACAGCGTGCCCAGACCATGAACCGGCTCGGGGAAAGTGCACGGACAACTGCCGGGGCGCTGGGCGGCCTTTTCGGTATCGTCGGCGGCTGGCTGTCAAGCGGCTGGAAAAAACTCACGAACAGCTTTGCGATCCTGCCGATGGTCTGGAAGGGTGTGCTTCTGCTGGCCGCTGTCGGGCTGATCAATGTTTTCCTGTTCATATTAGTAATTGACACCTATAACAGCATGTTTTTCATACTGCTGATGATGCTGTTTGATATGTGGATTCTCTGGAAATACCTTGATATCCTGCGTGAAATGTTTTGGCTGCATGAGGGGGCGAAACGGATTGCCTCCGGTGACCTCGACTACCAGCTTCCAACCGAAATGATGAAGTGGGAATTCAAAGCGCATGGGGAAGCGCTGAACACCATCCGCAGCGGGATTGACGCAGCAGTGGAAGAACGCGTAAAAGCGGTCGAGGAACGGATCAAAAGTGACCGTATGCGCAGTGAACTGCTGACCAATGTCAGCCATGATATTAAAACGCCGCTTACTTCAATCATCAACTATGTGGGCCTTTTGAAAAAGGAAGAGGTTCCGGGAGAAAAGGCCAGAGAGTACATTGACGTGCTGGACCGCCAGTCGATCCGCCTGAAAAAACTGCTGGAAGACCTGCTGGAAGCCTCCAAGGCCTCTACCGGTAATATCACAGTGAATGCCGCTCCGACCAACGTCGGCGAACTGCTTCGGCAGGTGGTGGGAGAGTATACCGAAAAGCTGGCTGACGCGCAGCTGGAACCGATTATTACCCTTCCAAGCGAAAACGCCACAATTTATGCCGATGGCCGCCTGCTTTGGCGTGTGTTCGATAACCTGATGGCTAATATCGTAAAATATGCTATGCCGCAGACACGGGTATATCTGGATTTGAGAAGCGATGCAAAGATGACGGCTGCTGCCGTAAAAAATGTATCCCGTGACCGGCTGAACATCCCGGCCGATGAATTGATGGAACGCTTTGTACGCGGGGATACTTCGCGTGCGACCGAGGGCAGCGGGCTTGGGCTGTCCATTGCGCAGAGCCTGACCGAATTGATGGGCGGAACCTTTTCGCTGATGATTGACGGGGATCTATTCAAGGTCGAGGTTCGCTTCCCGACATTCCATAATGTCGGGAAGCCGGAAACTCCGGCTCATGAACCGGATGAATTCGCGGCTTTCACGGAGAAGCCTGACACATCTGCTTTCCCGGCAGATGAACCGACCCCAGCAGCGCACACGCCCGAACCCGTTGCGAATGAGCCTGCTCCGGCAGTGCCCGCGCCTGAACCTGCGGCGGATGAACCCGCTCCGGCAGCGCCTGCACCCGATGAAGCGGATTCCACGGAAGACAGTTCATCGTCCGAACCCAGCGAACCAGCCCCCGCAAAAGACGAATCAGAACTTATGGAAATCGAGACTGATTCTACAGAGAACAACGAGAATACAGAATTAACCGCCAAATCCACAGAGGAAAACTCATAAACAACAAAAAAGGAACAGCAAACCCTGAAAAACGGAGTTTGCTGTTCTCTTTGATTATTTAAAAATCAGCATCGATTTCATATCCATATATAGTATAGCCAGCGTCATACAATGTTTGCAGTGTCCAATCGCTATACCTATTAGTCTCATATTTATACATATTTTTGAATCTATCCACATTATGAGCGGCAAGATATTTTTCGTCATCACTGTAACCAGCTTCCACAATTATTACAGTATGATTCATATCCCCATCTCCGTTTAAATCAATAGAGACAGCATCACCTTCCCCTAATTTTCTTGAACTTGATGCAACACCTGTACGATTCCGCCAATGTTCATAAAAGTTTTGCGCAGCACCCCAAGAATATGAGGGTTTGCTATCATTATAATACCAATTGTCATTATCCTTATGTGGAGAAACGACTCCGCTTTTTATCTGAGAAACACCGCCAGCCAATATACATTGGGAAACAAAATTAGTGCAGTCGCTCCACCCCCTTCTGGGAGTTGACTGGCCAGGTCTCTTGGTATCCAAGCTATTATATTCATTTGACGAAGAATCTTGACCATAATACTCCGCATAATAGGGATAATCTGTATTGTTTGTCCTGTTCCACCATAGTCTTGCATATCTTATTGCTGCATCAGAATCATAAGAGGAACTTCTTGATTCAAGATACGGCTCATTCTCTTGTGACTGCACAGTAGAGTGCCCATCAGCAGGCATTAGAACATTCAAATCAATTTCATTTCGGGAATATCTATTTGCGGACGCACTCTGAAGAATCATTTTATTTTTTTCAGAGTTTTCATATATATCTACAAATTTTGCAAACTCTATAATTTCAAAATTTAGAAGTTTATCATCGGTCTCGTAATATGCAAAGGACATTGCAAAGTCTCGAAACTCAGGATCATCCAAAGAAGGAGATATCCCATATTCTGACGCCAAATCCGAAATCATAGAATATGCATTTGCATATTTATCAGTAGCATCAGCAGCAGTCATAGTCGTCTCTTTATAAAGACGAACCTCCTGATTTTCAATCTCAAATGGAATATATGTTTTAATATTTCCATCTACCGTAGAATGAGCTTCTGCCACCTGAATAAGTCCATCATAGGTTGTCATATCAGATTTTTCATCAATAAACAATTCGTCCATTTCCTCTTGTATAGCGGGAGTATCAACCGCTGTAGCAGAAGTCCCCAATAAAAGAGCAAACAAAAGAAACATAGATAATCTTTTTTTCATAATACAAGCCTTTCAAAAATCAATTTAATATGTCAATATGTTTTATATTATTGCATTTTTCACCTCAAAATTTTTATTATCTCCCCCTTCAGAATTACCAAATCTTTAATTTTTCAATAATACCATTCTTCAAAATTCCTTGCCTCTGAACTCTAACCATCCTCTCCTTAAATTTAAAAATTCGTGTAGCTGCTACATTTACAAACTATCACAGCACGTTTTGTTTGTCAATATCTTTTTACGATTTTATAAAATATTATTGCGTGCAAATGCCCGCCCGCGTGCACCTGCACGTTTTTTGGTTTTTCTTTAAGTAAAGATACTAATTGCAGTAGCATACACACATGTAATATTCCATTAGAACATTTTTTTACCGATTTTTTTGCAAAAGCACCAAAAAACCACCTATAACTTTGTGCAGTATTGCAACCAAAAATCGCTTGCGTTCTCGTGAACGCAAGCGTATAATAAACGCATGAAGAAGAAAACAGACCGGTACCCCGATCATACAGGCGCCTGCACCGGCTGAGCGGAACGCGCCCCAAACGCTGCCCGCTGCAATCGTGCATCTCTTTGCCCCATGCACTTAGAACCCCTTATCACCCACCATACATTCTGGAAGAACAACGGAGGTAAACAATTATGGAACTCAAAATCTGTGTAGTTGGCTGCGGCATGATCGGCCGTGAGCACATCGAGCGCATCCAGAACCGCATCAAGAATGCGACCGTCGTCGCTGTCTGCGATGTCTTTGAGGAAGGCGCAAAGAAGGGCGCCGAGATCGCTGGCGAAGGCACCAAGGTATATACCGATTTCAATGCGGCTATCAATGACCCTGATGTAAATGCTGTTGTCGTCACCACCCCCGGTGCTTTCCATAAGGACCCGGTTATTGCTGCAATCAAGGCTGGCAAGCCTGTTTTCAGTGAGAAGCCGCTCGCAAATACTGCCGCTGACTGCAAGGCGGTCGTTGATGCTGAAATGGCCTCTGGCAAGCATCTCGTACAGGTTGGCTTTATGCGCCGCTATGACCGCGGCTACAACCAGGTCAAGGAATTGCTCGATTCCGGCAAATTCGGTGCGCCGCTGGTTGTCAAGTGCACCCACCGTGCCGACGGCGTAGCAGAGGACTACACCACTGCAATGGCTGTTACTGACACTGCTATCCATGAAATCGACTGCCTGCCCTGGCTCGTAAACGATGAATGGGATGAAGTACAGTGCATCATGCCTAAGATCACCAGCAAGGCACACAAGGGCCTCCAGGACCCGCAGGTCATGATTCTGAAAACGAAGGGCGGCGTTGTCGTTGTTCTCGAAGTGAACGTCAACTGCGGTTTCGGCTATGATATCAACTGTGAAGTCGTCTGCGAGAACGGCGTTGTGAATCTGCCCTGCCCGTCCTTCCCGACTGTCCGCTTTGCAAATAATGTTTCCACCAAGATTGAGGATAACTGGATCCTCCGCTTCATTGATTCGTATGATGTAGAGATTCAGGACTGGGTTGACCATGCAGTCAAGGGTCAGACCGGCGGCTCCTCTGCTTGGGACGGCTATGTCGCTTCTATCACTGCTGACGCACTCGTCAAGAGCCAGACCTCCGGTGCTATCGAAAAGGTCGTTACCGGCGGCACCCCTGATTTCTATAAGAAGTAATTCATCCCATCCTATTTTCAATATTATAATAAGGAGAATCCGCTATGAAAATCGGCTTTAATGAAGGCTGCAACCGCTTCTGCGAAAACCATTCTGTTCTGGAAGACCTGGCGCTGTGCGAAAAGTATGGCTTTGACTACATCGACGTTCAGTCCGAGTGCCTCGACCGTGAGCTCGCGGCTGGCAAGTATACGCTTGAACAGCTGGGCGATTTCTTCCGCACCCATAACATCAAGATGCTGTCCTACAATGCGCTGATCTTCTTCAACATGAAGCAGACGCAGGAAGAAAAGGACGCTGTTATGGCACAGCTTGACGAGATTATCCACCGCTGCCAGATCCTTGACTGCAAGATGATCGTTGTGGTTCCGTCCATGGATCTGAAGGTACATGCTTCCATTGATGATATCCGCAAGGATGCTGTTGCTGTGCTGAAAGAAATGGTCAAGAAGGTTGAGCCTCACGGCATTAAGCTCTCTATTGAGTTCTGCGGCGCACCGTCCATGTCTATCAACCGTTTCGAGGATGCTTACGCTATCGTCCAGGAGGTCAACCATCCTCTGGTCGGCGTAACGCTTGACCAGTATCATTTCCATGCAATGGCTTCCGGCTGGGATGCACTGGAAAAGGCTGACGGCAAGAAGATTTTCGTTTGGCACCTCAACGGCATGGAGAATATGCCCTGCGGCGCGGCATACAACAATGATGAAAAGCGCCTCTGGCCCGGCGAACCGGGTGACTGCCTTGACCACAAGCGCTATGCGGACACGCTTAAAAAGATTGGTTTTGAGGGCGGCGTCTGCACAATCGAGGTATTCCGTCCCGATTACTACAAGCTCTCCAACGAAGAAAACATCAAGAAGGCTGCGGAGGTTACCCGCGCTCACGTCGAGAAATACTGCTGATCCTCTTATCGTTTTTTCTACGTCTTTACTCTCACTAAAAAGTCCCGGCTGCACCTGCGGCTGGGATTTTTTGCCCTGTCCCCCCCTCCTGGCAGTTGCGGTTCACGGTTATCCCGCATAAGTATGGGTTTGCAAGCGCAGCCGCTTCTGTTATCCATGGCACGGCGGTACGGCTGTCCGTACCGTTGGAGGGGGCACTTTAATTTCTCTGATTTGCACAGCTTCATTTCTCAAAATCCTTCCCCTATGGGTGCATACTCCAAAATCCCTTTTTCTGCCGGATTTTTACTTGACAAACGAAATTTTGGCGCTTATAATACCAATTAGAAATAGTAAAAGTGCTGTGAGTAATCAAACTTACAGCGCTTTTTTGCATTTATTCTCTTCCATATGTTATCTAATAATTTTCCAAAAGGCCTGCCTGGAAAGCCTCCGGCACTTTGTCCGGCGGTTCCCACAGAGGCCGATAGATGAAAGTGAGGTTGTACAATGAACACCACCTGTAAAGTGCCGGAACTGTTCGGCTCCATGGTCTTTAATGAATCCGTTATGAAAGACCGCCTGCCCAAAGACACCTTCCGCGCACTCAAAAAAACAATCCGTGAAGGCCTTCCCCTTGACGAGGCTGTCGCCAATGTCGTCGCCAGCGCCATGAAGGACTGGGCACTCTCCAAGGGTGCAACGCACTTCACCCACTGGTTCCAGCCAATGACCGGCATCCCCGCTGAAAAGCATGACTCTTTCATTTCACCGAATGATGACGGTACCGTATTGATGGAATTCTCCGGCAAGGAACTGATTAAAGGCGAACCGGATGCGTCTTCCTTTCCCTCCGGCGGCCTGCGGGCAACGTTTGAAGCACGCGGCTATACCGCATGGGACCCGACCTCTTATGCCTTTGTAAAAGATGGTACACTTTATATTCCAACGGCATTCTGCTCCTATAACGGAGAAATTCTTGATAAAAAAACCCCTCTGCTGCGCTCCATGGATGCCATCAGCAAACAGGCCTGCCGCGTGCTGAAACTCTTTGGCAAGGACTGCAAACGCGTCACAACCACTGTCGGCCCTGAGCAGGAATATTTCCTTATCAATGAGTCGGACTACAAACAGCGTGAAGACCTGATCCTCACCGGGCGTACACTGTTCGGCGCTATGCCGCCCAAGGGACAGGAAATGGATGACCACTATTTCGGTGCAATCCGCCCGCGTGTGGCTGCCTTCATGGCAGAGCTTGATCAGGAACTGTGGCGGCTCGGCGTCCTCTCAAAAACCAAGCATAATGAGGTCGCTCCCTGCCAGCATGAGCTTGCCCCGATTTTCTCCACTACCAATATTGCAACCGACCACAACCAGCTGACAATGGAAACTATGAAGCGCGTTGCCAAAAGGCATGGTTTCGTCTGCCTGCTGCATGAAAAACCCTTTGATGGCGTGAACGGTTCCGGTAAGCATAACAACTGGTCGCTTTCGACCGATTCAGGCGAAAACCTGCTGGAACCCGGCAGTACACCGGCCTCCAATAAGCAGTTTCTTCTGTTCCTGACCGCCATTATCAAAGCGGTGGACGAATATCAGGATCTTCTCCGCATTTCGGTTGCCAGCGCCGGCAATGACCACCGTCTGGGCGCAAATGAAGCGCCCCCGGCCATCGTTTCCATGTTTGTCGGAGATGAAATTGAAGCAATCCTGGAGGCCATTGAAGCAGGCCAGACCCACACCGATGTTGACAAAACGATGATGCGCATCGGCGTTTCCGTACTGCCGCCCATCCCCAAAGATACGACCGACCGCAACCGTACCTCGCCCTTTGCATTCACCGGCAATAAGTTTGAATTCCGTATGCCAGGCTCTACCCTGAATATCGCCTGCACAAACATCATGCTCAATACCGCTGTTGCAGAAGAACTGCGTCAGTTTGCCGATGAATTGTCCGCCGCAGTGGACTTCGACAGTGCGCTTGCAGCACTTATTCAGCGCGAAACCAAAGCTCATAAACATATCATTTTCAACGGCAACGGCTATAGCGAAGACTGGCCAGCTGAAGCCGAAAAGCGCGGCCTGCTCAACCTCCGCTCAACGCCTGACGCGATCCCCTACTATACCTCGGATAAAAATGTCAACCTGTTCCAGAGGCACGGCGTGTATACCCGCATCGAAATGGAATCCCGCTGCGAAATCCTCGCCGAAGAATATGTGAAAACCCTGCACATTGAGGCACTTACCATGCTCGATATGCTGAAAAAACAGATCATTCCGGCTGTAATCGCCTACTCTAAGGATTTGGCGGATACCGTTGCAGTCAAGAAATCCATCGGTGTGGATGCCCCCGTCGAGCTTGCTATGGTGAAAGCCCTGACCGAAAAGACCGCTGCCCTTGTAGAACAGCAGAGCAACATCGAAACAGTCGTTCTTGCGGCTCCGGCTGACTCGCAGACTGCCCCGCGCTACTACCATGACACCGTAATCCCAGCAATGGAAGCCGCCCGGAAAATCGCTGACGAACTGGAAATGATGGTCGGCGAAGCGCATTGGCCTATCCCGACTTATTCCAAAATCCTTTATTACGTCTGATCGTTCATCGCATTCATATCCATAACCTTTTGAGCTGAATTTTTATGGCGTGTATTTCGGAATCGAAATGCACGCCATCACTATTTTTTATATATTTTTTAATATGTACTATAAATGAGCAAATTCAGAATTTGACGAAAGCAGACCGACAGAGTCGGAGA
>CAJUSB010000096.1 GCA_910589115.1 uncultured Clostridia bacterium
CGGGGAACCTTCAAATTTTTCCGGCCAATTTTTTACTTAAATCAGTATAACCATTTGGACGGCTCGCCAGACTTCGCCGCAGCAAAATAAATATCTGTCGCAGTAAAAGCACCAGCAGCTCGTCATATCCTTCCCTGCATAGCTGAAGCTCTTCTATCATCTGCGTAAAAATACGCTTGTATTCCGGCATGATTCCTGTGCGAATAACCTGTACAGCGTCCTCTATGCCATATTGCCGCAAAATGTTTTTTACGTCCCCTCCCGTAAAGTGCACCCAATATACCTCTGGCCTGTCAACTCCATAATACCGATACTTTTGCTCCTCCCGCGGCCGGTACAGCACCATGCTGCCCGCCATGATCACGCGCTTCTCTCCGCCAAAATAAAACTCCGCCTTTCCTGCCGCAACATACAGCAGCTGATAATCCGGCCGCCCCCTCTGCCAATGGGTGGGCAGCACCGCACGCGTTAGCAAACGATAACTTCCGCAGCTGCCCACCGCCAGCGGCTGCGTCTTGTCTTTGTAAGCGATCCGGCTGTTGCGCCGGTATGCACTGTTGACTACCATCTTTTTTGTGCACCTCCTCTGGATTCCAGGGGTTATTTTACAGCTCTATTGTATCATTTTGTACATGCTTTGTCCATTCAAATCCATGGAAAAATATGTTTTGCACTGATATAATATACACCATCATAATTCCTAATTACATACAAAACCAGGCAGCAGGCCCCCCGCATATGCCTGTCCGCCGCGAAAAATGACAGGGAGAGTGGTTCTAAATGATTGTGCCCCAATACTACGAAGACCCGCAGCTGCTGCATGAAAATACCATGCCCGACCGATGCTATTACATACCGGCTTCACAAAGGCAGGCAGCAGGCGCACGCGAAACCTCCGACCGCTTCCAGCTGCTCAATGGCCGCTGGCGCTTCCGCTATTTTCCGAGTATCTACGACTTGCAGGATGAATTCTTTGCGCCGGACTACGCAGCAGAAGGCTTTTCATCC
The DNA here is from genome assembly GCA_910589115.1 of uncultured Clostridia bacterium. Taxonomy (GTDB): domain Bacteria; phylum Bacillota; class Clostridia; order Oscillospirales; family Butyricicoccaceae; genus QXXE01. The sequence goes on from CAJUSB010000096.1 coordinate 1,009, forward strand.
GTGCCCGTGCCCGGCCTGTGGCAGACCTACGGCTGCGAAATACCACAATATATCAACATTCGCTTTCCGTTCCCGTTTGACCCACCTTTTGTGCCGCATGACAACCCCTGCGGGGCATATCTGCATACCTTTGATTACCAGCAGGACGAACAAGCGCCTCACGTGTTCCTGAATTTTGAAGGAGTGGATTCGTGCTTTTACGTCTGGATCAACGGGGATTATATCGGTTACAGTCAGGCAGCACACGCAGTTTCTGAATTTGACGTAACCAGCCATCTGCGGCAGGGACAAAATCTGCTGGCAGTGCTGGTTCTCAAATGGTGCGACGGCAGTTATCTGGAAGGGCAGGATAAATTCCGGGTAAGCGGGATTTTCCGGGATGTATACCTTCTGAAACGCCCAAAAAACATGATTTTTGATTACCACATTCAGGCCTCACGGCAGACAGGAAATATTCGGGTGCAATTACAATTTCTTGAGGAGGCAGTCCCCACCCGCTTGACGCTGCTGAATGCACAAGGGCAGACTGCCGCACAGGATACCGTATTTGCTGCTCCGGGAGCTTGTACCAGCGAAGCCATCCTGCACATCGCTCAACCCGAATCATGGAATCCGGAACGCCCATACCTCTATACCCTGGTGCTCGAAACAGAGAATGAAACGATTACCGAACGGGTCGGTTTCCGGGAAATTGCAGTCATTGATAACTGCCTCTGCCTGAACGGCGTACCACTCAAACTGCGCGGCGTAAACCGGCACGACTCTCATCCGGAAACCGGATGTGTCGTTAGCCTGAAGCAAATGAAAACCGATCTGATGCTGATGAAGCGGCACAATTTTAATGCGGTACGCACAAGCCACTATCCAAATGCGCCGCAGTTCTGCCAGCTCTGCGATGAATACGGATTTCTGGTAATTGAGGAGGCAGACCTGGAATGCCATGCACCGGCAGAATTATATGACGCTGGAAATGATTTCGACGTGCGCAGCAAACGATGGAACAAGCCGATTGCCGATAATCCAGTCTATGGAAAGGCAATTCTTGACCGGGTGCAAAAATGCGTGCAGCGAGACAAAAACCGGCCCTGCGTTGTTATCTGGTCCATGGGGAATGAAAGCGCATATGGCTGTAATTTTGAACAGGCGCTGGCCTGGACCAAAACTTTTGACCCGGACCGCCTGACCCACTATGAAAGTGCACGCTACCACGATGACAACTGGGAATATGATTTTTCAAATATTGATCTTTACAGCCGGATGTATCCTTCTTTTACAGAGTTAGAGGACGATCTGCGGCATATTACGGACAAACCAATCCTGCTGGTGGAATACTGTCACGCTATGGGCAATGGGCCGGGCGACCTTGAGGATTATTTTCAATTTTTCCATCGTCACAAACAGTTATGCGGCGGTTTTGTATGGGAATGGTGCGACCATGCCGCCGTGCGAAAAATAGACGGCCAAACGCATTACCTGTACGGCGGAGACTATGGGGAGCAGGTACATGACGGCAACTTCTGTATGGATGGCCTGGTTTATCCAGACAGGACGCCGCACACCGGGCTGCTGGAATATTGGAATGTGCACCGTCCTGCGCGGGTGGTTGAATTCCAGCAGGCAGAATGGCTGGTACGGCTGCATAATTATCTGGATTTCACAGACCTCGGCGGATACTTGTCCATCCGATACACGCTGAGCTGTGACGGCACAATCCTGCAAACAGCAGAGGGGGAATGTCCGTCCATCCGGCCGCATGAGGATGGTGTGCTTTATCTTCCGACGGCGCTGCTGGAAGCACTCCCGGCAAAAGGAAAAGCCTGGCTTTGCTTGGAATATATATGCTGTTCCGACAGTGCACTGATACCGGAGGGGTGGAAACTTGGCTTTGATGAGCTGCGTTTGTACACAGTGGACAGGAACTGTCAGGACGTACTAAAAATGCTGAAACCATCCGTTGAAAAAGCACCCGAGGCAGAGGAAACGGACGCACTGCTCTTACTGCGCGGCAGAAACTTTGTTTACAAATACGACAAACGGACAGGCTTATTCGCTAACATGGAATACAGTGGAATGCCGCTTTTGACTCGTCCAATGGAGCTGAACATATGGCGTGCTCCAACGGATAATGACCGGGTCATCCGTCTGGAATGGGAGCGGGCGCATTACGACTGGATAAATGCGCATGGCCGCGGCACCACCTGGAAGCTGACAAAAAATGCGGTATATATAAAGAGCCGCATTACGCTTGCTGCGCCGACGATGCAGCCGCTGATGCGGATACAGGCAGAGTGGCGGATTGACGGAGGGGGTGCAGTGGATCTCCGGCTGTACGCCCAGAAGGACCCGGAATTTCCAGATTTGCCGCGATTTGGCCTGCGGCTGTTCCTACCGGAATCGTTTCAGGAATACACATACTGCGGAATGGGGCCGCAGGAATGTTACCGGGACAAACACCGTGCAGCGCGTCACGGGCGTTTCAGTGGAAAGTGCAGTGAACTGCATGAAAACTACCTGCGTCCGCAAGAGAACGGCAGCCGGTACGACTGTGACTATGTCACTCTTAGCGACGGACAGAGGAGCTTGTCAGCGGTATCTGCAAAGGCATTTAGCTTCCAGGCATCTTGCTACACGCAGGAAGAGTTAACGGCAAAGGCGCACAATTTCGAGCTGTGCCCATGCGGCAGCATAGTACTGTGCATTGATTACGCGCAGAATGGGATTGGCTCCAACAGCTGCGGCCCTTCACTCCTGCCGCGTTATCGTTTTGACGAAACAAGCCTCACCTTTGAGGTACGTCTCCTGCCCTCCGGCTGACACATCCCCGCTGCGTGGAACGCCCCAAAGGGCTCTGCCCTCTGGACTCCCGCCGGGGCTATGCCCCGGACCCCGGGATGCTGACGCATCCCTGCCTCGCCTGCGGGCGGGACGGGAGTTTTGGTACTTACAATATTGTTTTTGCAGCATGGACCGGCCTGCCAAAAGCAGGGCAGTCCGGTCGGGATTCTACGGAAGAGAAAAGGGAAAGGCGGTTATTATGGAGGAAAAAAGATATTTGAAATGGTATCACAAAGCGGGCTATGGTTCCGGTGATATTGCGGGCAATGTTGTTTATGCGTTTTTATCGTCCTTTGTCATGATTTATCTTACCGACACTGCCGGGCTGAATGCAGGCATTGTCGGAACACTAATGATGTTTTCTAAGCTGTTTGACGGCGTTACGGATATTTTCTTCGGTGCAATGATTGACAAGACCCACACCCGCATGGGCAAAGCACGTCCCTGGATGTTTTGGGGATATTTCGGCTGTGCTGCAACTCTAATCGGAGTATTTACGATCCCGGCAGGGCTGGGAGAATCGGCAAAATACGCATGGTTTTTTATTGCTTATACGCTGTTAAATGCTGTTTTCTACACAGCGAACAATATTGCCTATTCTGCACTGACGGCCCTGATTACCCGGAACGGAAGCGAACGGGTGCAGATGGGTTCCATCCGTTTTATCTTTGCTTTTGGAACCAGCCTGTTAATACAAACGGTTACTGTTGATTTTGTCAAATGGCTGGGCGGCGGCGCGGAAGGCTGGCGGACGGCAGCAATTATTTACGCAATCATCGGTCTGGTCGTAAATTCCTTATCTGTTTTCTCCGTGCATGAACTTCCCCCGGATGAATCTGCGGAAAGTGATTCGGATAAAAAAGAACAATACGGCCTGAAAGATGCCGCACGAATCCTGATTAAGAATAAATATTACATTATGATTTGCGGGATTTATATTCTGACACAGCTGTATACTGCCACCTTAAATATGGGGATTTACTTTATGACCTACATTTTAGGGAATGCCTCCCTGCTTGGCGTTTTCTCTCTGGCAATCAATATCCCTATGATATGCGGCCTTATCCTGACGCCTTTGCTGGTCAAAAAGCTGGGCGGTATGTACCGGCTCAATCTGGCAGGCTATGCTCTTTCGGCAGCAGCGCGTGCAATGGTCGTTGCGGGAGCCTATCTCGGAAGCATACCAATGATGCTGATATTCTCCGGTGTAGCTGCTATCGGCATGAGCCCCTTGCAGGGAGATTTGAACGCATTGATTGCAACCTGTTCAGAGTACACCTTTTTAACACAGAACCGGCAGTTGGACGGCACAATGTACTCCTGCACTTCGCTTGGCGTAAAACTCGGCGGCGGGATTGGCGTTGCAATGGCAGGCTGGCTGCTGGAAGCCAGCGGTTATTTAGCGAATGCCCCGGTACAGCCGGAATCCTGTATTGCCATGCTCCACTTTATGTATCTGTGGATACCGGTGCTTTTGAATGTAATAATTACATTCCTTCTGTCCCGCCTCAAAGTAGAGCAGGCCAATGCAAAGATATACGCACAAATGGTATAAACAAAAAACGCCGTCTCCTGAAATGGAGCGGCGTTTTCCGCATATAGAATTTTTATAATACAGTCAGAAAATTTTACCGCTTGTTACCGTTTCGCCCCGCCCTCCTTTTGGCGGGGCGAAACAGTATGCAGAAACGGTAATCACCGCACCAATTCCCCGCCGCAGCGGAGAAAGGGAGTCCAGAGGGACAAGTCCCTCTGGCGCCGTCCGCGCAGGACCGCCCGCCGCGCAGGCGGACGAAACGGTAGGCTCCGTCTATCCGATTCCCTGGTATACAATGCCGAGGATAAAGACAATCAGTGCCAGCGGTACATAGATAAAGCGTGCCAGCGGGAAAAACCATCCGGGAAGCGGCCCCTTTCGTCCGGTTTGAAGTTCCTCCCCAATCTGCTGTTTTCCGAGAATAAAGTAAATGGAAACCGCACCCAGCAGCGCGCCGAACGGGACAACCATGATACTGATGAAGTCCATCCATGCGCCCATCTTCGACTCTTCCTCTATAAATAGGCCGATTGCGAAAGTAATTGCGGCACAGATGAGAACAGCTGGCTTTCTTCCAATCGCGAACCGGTTCTGCCAGGATTCACATACGGCCTCAAACATATTGATAAGGCTTGTGATTCCGGCAAAAGCAACCGAAAGGAAGAAAAATGCTGCAAAAACACGTCCAAAAGGAATCTGCCGGAATACATTCGGTAAAGTGATAAACAGCAGCGGAGGCCCGGAACTGGGTGCAATTCCAAAAGCAAACACAGCCGGCATAATAGCAAATGCAGCCAGCATAGCGGCAATAGTATCAAAAACCGCCGTCTGTATCGAAGAATGCAATATATCCTCATTTTTTGAAAGATACGTGCCGTAAACGATCATCCCGGAGCCGGTAATAGATAAAGAAAAGAAAGCTTGCCCCATTGCCATTACCCAAGTATCAACACGCAGCAGCGCGGACCACTCAGGCACCAGCAGAAAGCGGTATCCCTCCGCAGCGCCGGGCAGCAGCGCAACACGCACCGCCAAAACCGCAAAAAGAATGAAAAATGCAGGCATAAGCACTTTGTTTACTTTTTCGATTGACTTCACTGCGCCGAACATCAGCATAGCTGCCGCAATGATAATTACAAGCAAGTGCCACGGTACACTTCCAAGCGGGCCGGTCGCGGCAGAAAAATAAGCTTCTGCATCCTCTGTCAAAATACGTCCCGTAACCGAGCCCCATAATGCACGCAGGATCCAGCCCACAATAATGGAATATCCGATTGCAATACCGAGCGAGCCCATCAGCGGGATCCAGCCCAGCACACCGCCCAAGCGTCCCAGCCCGCGCGTATTCCAGCAATAGCGGTAAGAGCCCAGTGTGCCCGTGCCTGCACGCCGCCCAACCGCAAACTCAGCAGACAGGCCAACAAGCCCAAAAATACAAATAAACAGGAAATAGGGGATAAGGAATGCCGCACCGCCATACTGTCCGATGCGATAAGGAAACAGCCAGATATTCCCCATACCGACTGCGGAACCGACGCAGGCAAGTACAAAGCCGAACCGCGACCCAAAGCTGCCGTTCCTGTGAGAATGCTTCATATGGTTACCCTTGACACAGCGCCTGCCTCATGACCTTTTGCACCTGCTGCGGCGGACAGGCGTGCCCTTTCTTTGTTCTTATCTCCTATGGTATCATACTCCCTGACATTTGTCACGCCTTTTTATTCGCTGTTCATACACCGTGCGGCAGCTTTTCCCCGGTTTCGTCCTCTGCCGCTTCCTCCCCGGTCAAAATCTGCTCTGCCTCCTCTGCCGAAATCCACCGCCCAACAGCATTGCGCACCATCGTTTCATTCCACATACTGGTATTAAAATAACCCTTTATCCGTTCAAATTTTGCAGAATTTATCATGATTATTTCTTCCTTTCCGCTGCACAGCATTATAATGCTGATGCACTGCCCTGAACAGCTTCAGCCGCTTCCTCCGGCAGCTCAATGCCGGACATCATGGACAAATAATCCAATACCGCAGTATTCCGGCGTGCCTGACGCACCGCCTCCGCCCCATCGAATTCCAGCACCATAACTGCCTCGGCCTCACCCTCATTCAGCCCTTCACGGCCTGCCAGACGGTACACGTTCCCGTCTATCACAACCCCGGCAGCTTCGGCCTCTTCTGTCAGGATATAGCAGCCGTTTGCTGCTTTTTTGATATAGTTTATTTTTTCGGCGATGCCGAGTTCACCGCCGTTTTCGCGCACGATTTGATACATGGTAACTCCTCCTTCACTCCAACCAATTTTGCAATATGCCGCAGCACATCAATTTCCGCCTGGAAAAATGCATGATTCCACAGCCAATAATCCGCAGACTCCGGACGCTTATAGATCTGACAAACCGGGTCATTCCATACCCGATCCCAACGCTGCTGATAATGGCGGTCACGCTTTTCAAGCCTCCGCCGGATACCGCTGCTTAACTGTCCGCGCAGCCAGCCTTGCCCGTCGTCATTCCGGGCAAAATGCAGATGCGCATTCTCACTCCCGGCCAAGCAGAGTGGCTTTCCCCGGTAGAAAAGCAACCCATCTTCCGTACAATCGACCACCGTCCCGGCGGGAAGGTTGACCTCCCCGCACAACGCGCGTCCTCGGAACCGGCAGTATACAAGATATTCCATAATTCCTCCCTTCCGGCAACAGATCAGACCATAAAGACCGGTGCCAACCCATAAGAAATACGCGTACTGGTATAATAGCTGGCGCCATTTGAATGTACGACACAATTCCCAGCCGGATTGCTGTAATACGGGGAACGCGTATACCAGAAGCTAGTCAATGCATTAGATGAATGCTGATACTTCACCTTTGCATTGCCCGCGATAAAATACGCATACTGTTTCTGATAATTCTGTTCAGTCAGATTGGCATAGCTTCTTTTGCCGAACACCTCAAACTCAGAAAGCAGCGGCAGATAATCCACCGAAGCCGTCACATTTGCGGCGGCATTAGAAGAATTCCCCTTATTATCGGTATATTTTGTGATTGGCTTCATCACCGCCCGAAGGTCGCTTGGCAGTGCAGCCATCAGCGTATTCGCGACCGGGCTTGTGGCAGTATCTGCCGGTGCATCATACCCGACGCGGCTGGTCAGTGCCGTACTGCCATAGCCGCTTGGAGCCGTTTTCGTACTGCCAAGGATATCATACCGAAAATCACTGCCTTTCCACCCGCCGTAATTGGTATTATACGGAGAGGAAGCAGCGCCCCAATGGTTCACATGGAACAGCTTGGAACCATCAGAAGAAGATTTACCATAACTGCTGTCCACGAGGGCAATATCCTTTCCGCCGGTCTGCGCTGTCTTAAAGGTGCCGAACTGGATTCCTACCCCTTCAACTGCAATATTGTGATTAAATCCGAGAATAAACACCCAATATGTGCCGTCCAGCGCAACTGTGCCGACTGTACCGCTCAGCGTAACAGCCTTGGTGTCTCCCACTGCCCAAATGTTTGCTGCCTGCCCGGCGGCCGAAACTGCACTGATTTTCGTCCAGCTGTTATCGTTCAGCGTAGCTGTAACGCCATACTGTCCGGTCACATCGGCAATGCCGAGCGTTTTTTTCAGATTTGCCACGGTGATACGTTTCCCGGCGCCTGCGCTGGTATCGCGGAATGCTAAATAATCGTCATTTTCCAGCACAGTTTCCGCAGTCAAACCGTTCACCAGGCTGCCGACAGCCGCCGAAGCCGTTGTCCCGCCCGTACCGCCATTTGCAACCGGGAGTGTACCATTCACCCCGGGGGTAATATTCGCCGAACCGTCAAAATTCGCCGCTGCCGTACTGCCAAGGCTGACGCGGACAGTCCTTGCCTGTGCCAGCTTCAGCGCCGAATCCGCTGACCCGCCCGCTTCAGACGAACCCGCATAACGATGTGTATGGACTTCCGGCGCAGCCCCAACCTGTGCGGCGGTATAATCGCCGTCCTGCGGCACGACTGCGCCGGTTCTTCCATGGAAAGTGGTTACCCCAGGATCAACTGCGGCCTGTGCTGCTGCATTCCCGTCGGAATCGAAACCAACCACCTGTCCCGGTGTGCCGGTCAGCTTATCCTGCTTGCCGGAAATATCCCCGGGATCGCCTTGTTCCCCCTTTTCGCCCTGGGGGCCGCGTAAAGCCTCCAGCTGCTCCGCCGTAAAATCGGCATAGGTGAACGCTTCCCCCTGCGGGCCGGTATCCCCCTTTGGCCCCGGTTCTCCCTGGGGGCCGCGTTCGCCGGTTTCTCCTTTGAGCGCCGCTAACTGCTCCGCTGTGAAATCTGCATAGGTAAACGCTTCCCCTTTTGCCCCCTGCGGGCCAATCTCACCTTGCGGCCCACGTTCGCCGGTTTCTCCTTTGAGCGCCGTCAACTGCTCCGCCGTGAAATCCGCATAGGTAAACGCTTCCCCTTTCGCTCCCTGCGGGCCGGTCTCACCTTGCAGGCCTCTCTCCCCCTGTGGCCCGCGTTCGCCCGTTTCCCCTTTGAGTGCCGCTAACTGTTCCGCTGTGAAATCCGCATAGGTAAACGCTTCCCCTTTTTCTCCCTGCGGGCCGGTCTCGCCTTGCAGGCCTCGTTCCCCCTGCGGGCCACGTTCTCCGGTTTCCCCTTTGAGCGCTGCCAACTGCTCCGCCGTGAAATCCGCATAGGTGAACGCTTTCCCTTTTGCCCCTTGCGGGCCGGGTTCACCCTGTGGGCCGGTGTCCCCTTTCGGGCCGGTCAATATGGCAATCTGTTCCTCGGTGAGCTGGTCAAACGTCATGGCTGCACCGTCTTTTCCAGGCAGGCCCGGTTCCCCACGTGCCCCCTGCGGCCCAACCAATGCCGCTAACTGTTCTATCGTAAAGTCCGTATATCGAAAGGGTTCCCCTTTCGCTCCCTGCGGCCCCGTTTTCCCCTGCGGCCCCTGGATCGGCCCATTACTGACCCATCCCATGGTTTCTGAATAAATGTAGATGTTATAAGGTTCACTCGTGCCAATACCATATGCATCTCCGGCACTTGGCTGTGTGATTTCCGCTTCAAGCTGCGGCAGGCTCGCAAAATAATCTAACACACGGAATCCCATGCCTTGCTCGCCCTGCGGGCCGCGTTCCCCTTGCGGGCCTTGCGGGCCGATATCCCCTTTTGGCCCCTGCGGCCCGATTTCGCCCTTTGGGCCGGGCTCCCCCTGTGGCCCTGTGATCCCTCTTAATCCCTGCGGGCCGCGTTCCCCTTGTGGGCCGGTGTCGCCTTTCAAACCCTGCGGGCCTGGTTCCCCTTGGGGGCCGGGTTCTCCCCTTGGGCCGGTGTCGCCTTTCAGGCCTTGCGGGCCCGGTTCCCCCTGCGGGCCGGTCTCTCCCTGTAAACCGGTTTCACCCTTCAAACCCTGCGCTCCGGTTTCTCCCTTTGGACCGATCTCTCCCTGCGGCCCGGTCTCTCCCTTTGCACCCTGTTCGCCCTGCGGGCCGGTTTCCCCCTGCGGGCCTGCTGCACCTTGCGGCCCAGTCTCCCCGCGCGGGCCTGCTGCACCCTGTATGCCCTGTGCTCCAACAGCACCCTTTTCCGCAGCGAGCATATAATATGTCCCTTCTACGGGAACCACCCCACGGCAGCTTTGCCGCACCAAAAAACCACTGCCCTGATACCGCACAAAATCCAACGCTTCATACTGCGCTGCCGGGTCATACTCCCCGCGCGGTGTAATACTAACTTTCCCTAAAATTGTTTCAGCCATTGACACTTACCTCCAAATATCCATGGTTCAGCCGGAAATTCGGCCCTTGATACCCTTCCGGCGTGCGTATCCGCAGCAGTCCGGTCTTCGGGTCGAGCGCAAATTCTGCAAACATTACATTTCCTTTTTCGCCCTTTTCCCCGCGGGATGGCTGTCCGCTGTCAATATACATATCCTTATCGGAATCATAAACCCACCATTTATCATCCCGGACGACCGGCATTTTTGCGGTGAGTTCTTCTGCGCGTTTTTCCACAGCCTGTGCATAATTCGCTGATGCGGCAGCTTCCTCGGCGGACTGCTCTGCGCTTGCTGCCTGTCCGGCAGCCCGCTCCGCTTCCGCCAGGGCTTTCTGAACCTCCAGCGCAGCCTTCGTAACTTCCTGCGCGGCCTGCGTTTTACTTCCTTGCGCTGACGCGGCTGCATTAGCTGATGCAGAAGCCGCCTGCTCTGCTGTACTGGCTGCGGCAGCTGCTGTATTGGCAGCAATTTGCGCTTTTTCTACAGATTCCTGCGCTGCACCGGCGGCGGCTTCTGTATCCAGGTGCAGGGCTGCCAGCCTGTTTTCCAGCTGGGCAAATGCACTGGGAGGCAACTTTTCAAACGCCTTTGACGCTAAAATGGAGCCATCCACCACCAAATCGAACATATTGGAATGCTTTTCTTTTTCTCCACGAACTGCACGGATTTGAGCTTTCACGCGTCCATTTTCCAGATGTTCGCGCAAGAGCGTGCAGGAAAGCACATTTTCCGCATAATTGAGCAGCAAGAAATTACGCTGTCCGGAGCGATAGCGCAAATCTAGCTTATACTCCCAATCTGGCGGCGAATCCGTCTGAATTTCCAACTGAAACACCTGATTTTCGCCGGTATAACCGATATGCATTTCGTTTTCCGGAACGAACACATACCAATTCCGCATAGTAATCATAATTTCCCTCCTTTTTCGATATTGCAAGGATTTCATACCATAAAAACGTGGTATTTTATCCCCTCGCAGCCTTATTCTAACATGTGCAAAAAGTTCTGTCGTCTCCGCTGCGCGTCGTTCTGGAGGTCTTGCAATACAGCAAATTTTATGTTATACTCGTGAACATCAACGGAGGCTGCTGTTTCGTCCGCCTACGCGGCGGGCGGTCCTACGCGGACGGCGGTCCTACGCGGACAGCGGTCCTACGCGGACGGCG
>CAJUSB010000097.1 GCA_910589115.1 uncultured Clostridia bacterium
GCGGAGGCGGCCCCTCCGGCGAGGAGCGCCCGCTGCGGAGGCGGCCCCTCCGGCGAGGAGCGCCCGCTGCGGAGGCGAAAAGCGCTGGGGCGCTTTCAGAAGATGGTTTTTCAGGATGATCTTCCAGAATTAGTAAGTTGTTTGTTTCGTGCAGTGAAAGGTTTCAATTTGGTAGCAATTTTGCAGAAAAGGCTTGACGAAATGCAAACTCTAGTGTAAAATATAGGTGTATGCGGCATAGGAGGAAAAGTCATGTTATCTGAACTGCAAAACGCTCATAAAGTCGTTGGCGTGAAGCAATCAAAGAAAGCCATCCGTGACGGCTGCGCGCTGCGCGTCGTTCTGGCAAAGGATGCCGAGGCACGCATCATCCGTCCCATACGTACCCTCTGTGAGGAGTTGGACGTCCCCGTCGAGGAAGCCGAGACAATGGCCGAACTTGGCAAGGCCGCCCAGATCGATATCGGAGCAGCGGTTGTGACGCTTCTTAAATAAGTGCTAGCTGCCTTTGTCCATATCTTTCATTTTTGATATCTTGGGTTTCGCCCTTGATATAAATTACTATTTCAGAAAGGAGATCACGAAATGCCTACTTTTAACCAGCTCGTCCGTAAGGGCCGCCAGGAGGTCATCGATAAGTCGACCGCTCCTGCGCTTCAGGTTGGCTACAACTCTCAGAAGAAAAAGCAGACCGATCAGTCCGCTCCCCAGAAGAGAGGCGTATGCACCACCGTGAAGACCATGACCCCCAAAAAGCCGAATTCTGCACTCCGCAAGATCGCCCGTGTGAAGCTGACCAACCAGATGGAAGTGTCTGCCTATATCCCCGGCATCGGTCACAATTTGCAGGAACACTCGGTTGTTATGGTTCGCGGCGGCCGTGTCAAGGACCTCCCCGGTGTGCGTTACCACATCATCCGCGGCACCCTTGATACCCAGGGCGTAGCAAATCGCCGTCAGGCACGCTCCAAGTACGGCGCGAAGCGTCCAAAGGCTGGTAAGTAATTCCCCTTGTCAAACGGATTGTCCGTAAAGGCAAACGCTTGTCGAACAGAAAGCCTGTCAAGTGATGCCCTTTACATGCCAAGAACGGCGCGGTGTTTTCGGGTCGGGAAATGAAAAGGAATGTAAATGGACAATGCTTAACAGTGAATCCGTTCGTAAAGACACGGCCTTTACAGAAAATTGATCCGTGAAGCGGAATGCTTTGCAGCAAAAACCTGGAGCTGTAAAAGACTTTGAATTGAAATCTGGCAGTTTCAGCAAAGCAGGCCGGATTCGGTTCCGGCAAAACGCTTTGTCTGAGTGCTTTTTGAATAGATGATTCCCCATCTTTCGGAAGCCCTCGGACAGGCGCACACGGCAGCGCTGCGGCAAAGCCTGCCGAGTACCAATGAAATCATGAATTTAATGAAGGAGGGAAGTAAAGTGCCAAGAAGAGGAAACGTTCCGAAGAGAGACGTTCTGCCCGACCCGCTTTACAATTCCAAGCTTGTCACCAAGCTGGTCAACTCGATCATGCTTGACGGCAAGAAGGGTGTGGCGCAGAAGGTTGTATATGGTGCTTTCGATATTGTCCGTGAGAAGTCCGGGCGCGATCCGCTCGATGTTTTCACCGAGGCAATGGAAAATATCATGCCGAGCCTTGAGGTAAAGGCCCGCCGCGTAGGCGGCGCCACCTATCAGGTGCCCATGGAGGTCCGCCCCGAGCGTCGTCAGACCCTCGGCCTGCGCTGGATCACCAAGTACTCCCGCGCCCGCAACGAGAAGACCATGCGCGAACGCCTCGCGGGTGAGATCCTTGACGCGGTAAATAATCTCGGCGGCTCTGTGAAGAAGCGCGAGGATACGCACAAGATGGCAGAGGCGAACAAGGCATTCGCGCACTACCGCTACTAATAAATTGTGCTGAAACTCAAGCTTTGAAAGGAGACACTATGCCCAGAGAGTTTACTCTTGAAAAAACCAGAAATATCGGCATCATGGCGCACATCGATGCCGGTAAAACGACCACTACCGAACGCATCCTGTTCTACACCGGCGTCAATTACAAGATTGGCGATACCCATGACGGCACCGCCACCATGGACTGGATGGAGCAGGAACAGGAACGCGGCATTACCATTACCTCTGCCGCGACGACCTGCCACTGGAAAGGCCATCGCATTAACATCATTGACACCCCGGGTCACGTTGACTTTACAGTCGAAGTCGAACGCTCCCTGCGCGTGCTGGACGGGTCTGTAACCGTCTTCTGTGCAAAGGGCGGCGTTGAGCCCCAGTCCGAAACCGTCTGGCATCAGGCGGACAAGTACCAGGTCCCGCGTATGGCCTTTGTCAATAAGATGGATATCATGGGCGCGGATTTCTTCCATGTCGTTGATATGATGAAAGACCGCCTGAAGTGCAATGCCGTCCCGATTCAGCTGCCGATTGGCGCGGAAGAGACTTTCCGCGGCATTATCGACCTGATTACGATGAAGGCAGAAGTCTATTACGATGATCTCGGCAAGGATGTCCGCGAGGAAGAAATTCCCGAGGAAATGAAGGAGCAGGCGCAGGAATATCATGACGCGCTGGTTGAGGCTGTTGCAGAGCTTGATGAGGACCTTACCATGAAGTACCTTGAGGGTGAGGAGATTACCATTGACGAGCTCAAGGCGGCGCTGCGCAAGGGGACAGTCAATGTAAAGATAATCCCTGTACTGTGTGGTACGGCCTACCGCAACAAAGGCGTGCAGATGCTGCTTGATGCAGTCGTTGATTATATGCCTGCACCGGTTGATATTCCCGCGATTAAGGGTGTGAACCCCGATACCGATGAGGAGGACGAGCGCCCGTCCGACGACAACGCGCCGTTCTCTGCACTCGCGTTCAAGATTGCGACCGATCCCTATGTGGGCCGTCTGTCCTTCTTCCGTGTATACTCCGGTACGATTGATGCAGGTTCTGCGGTGTATAACTCTACCAAGGGCCACCGTGAACGCATGGGCCGTATCCTTCAGATGCACGCGAACTCCCGAAAGGATATTGAGAAGGTTTACTCCGGCGATATTGCCGCGGCTGTAGGCTTCAAGAATACGACGACCGGCGACACGCTGTGTGATGAGAAGCATCCGATTATCCTGGAGTCCATGGAATTCCCGGAACCGGTTATCCGTGTTGCAATCGAGCCGAAGACCCGTGCAGGCCAGGAAAAGATGGGTATTGCCCTCTCCAAGCTGGCAGAGGAGGACCCGACCTTCCGCACCTATACCGACGAGGAAACCGGACAGACGATCATTGCCGGTATGGGCGAGCTCCATCTGGAAATCATTGTTGACCGTCTGCTGCGCGAATTCAAGGTAGAGGCCAACGTTGGCAATCCGCAGGTTGCTTATAAGGAAACCGTGCGCCGCTCTGCTGATGTGGATACCAAGTATAAGCGCCAGTCCGGCGGTTCCGGCCAGTACGGTCATGTTAAGATTATCCTTGAGCCGAATGAATCCGGCAAGGGGTATGAGTTTATCAATAAGGTTGTCGGCGGTTCGATCCCGAAGGAATTCATCGAGCCGGTCAACCATGGTATTCAGGGCGCAATGCAGGCAGGTGTGCTTGCAGGCTATCCGGTTGTGGACTGCAAGGTCACGCTTTATGATGGTTCTTATCATGAGGTGGACTCGTCCGAAATGGCGTTTAAGATTGCAGGCTCTATGGCCTTTAAGGAAGCAATGCGCAAGGCCGATCCTGTGCTGATGGAGCCCATCATGCAGGTGGACGTGCTGGTTCCCGAGGAGTATATGGGCGATGTTATCGGCGACCTCAACTCCCGCCGCGGACAGATCCAGGGTATGGAGGCACGCGGCCCGGTACAGGCGATTTCCGCAGCGGTCCCGCTGAGCGAGATGTTTGGATATGCGACCACCCTGCGTTCACGCAGCCAGGGGCGCGGCCAGTATACCATGTCTCCCAGCCATTATACCGAGGTCCCGAAGTCGGTACAGGAGAAAATTATCGACAGCCGCTCAAAATCTGACAACTAACTGTTGCATTTTTCCGCGAAATCGTATAGAATAGACTTAAGTCTTACTGATGATTTGATTATGAACACTTAAGGAGGAAATTCCAAAATGGCAAAGGCAAAGTTTGAACGCAATAAGCCGCATATCAACATTGGCACGATCGGCCACGTTGACCATGGCAAGACCACGCTGACCGCTGCAATCACCAAGGTGCTCTCGATGAAGGGTGATGCTGAGTATCAGGCATATGACTCCATCGACAAGGCTCCCGAAGAGAAGGAGCGCGGCATTACGATCAATACCGCACACGTTGAGTATCAGACCGAAACCCGTCACTATGCGCACGTTGACTGCCCGGGCCACGCTGACTACGTTAAGAACATGATTACCGGTGCTGCACAGATGGACGGCGCAATCCTGGTTGTATCCTCTGCTGACGGCCCGATGCCCCAGACCCGCGAACACATCCTGCTTGCCCGTCAGGTTGGCGTTCCCTATATCGTTGTTTTCATGAATAAGGTTGACCAGGTAGACGATGATGAGCTGCTTGATCTGGTTGAGATGGAGATCCGTGAGCTGCTGAGCTCCTACGAGTTCCCGGGCGATGATATCCCGGTAATCCGTGGTTCTGCGCTCCAGGTTCTGACCTGCGACTCCAATGACCCGGCTGCTCCCGAGTATGCATGTGTCCGTGAGCTGATGGATGCTGTTGATGAATATATCCCGACCCCCGAGCGTAAGAGCGATCTGCCCTTCATTATGCCGGTTGAGGACGTGTTCTCTATTACTGGCCGTGGTACCGTTGCAACTGGCCGTGTAGAGCGTGGCCAGCTCAAGATGGGCGAAGAAGTTGAAATCGTCGGCCTGATGGATGCACCCCGCAAGACCGTTGTTACCGGTATCGAGATGTTCCGCAAGCTGCTCGACTACGCTGAAGCAGGCGACAACATCGGTGCGCTGCTCCGCGGCGTGCAGAAGAACGAAATCGAGCGCGGCCAGGTTTTGGCTAAGCCCGGCTCCATTCATCCGCACACCAAGTTCCGTGGCCAGGTTTACGTTCTGACCAAGGACGAGGGCGGCCGTCATACCCCTTTCTTTAACAACTATCGTCCCCAGTTCTATTTCCGTACCACTGACGTTACCGGTGTAATCTCGTTGCCCGAGGGCACCGAGATGTGCATGCCCGGCGATAACGTTGAAATGGACGTTGAGCTGATTACCCCCATCGCAATCGAGGAAGGCCTCCGTTTCGCTATCCGTGAAGGCGGTCGTACCGTTGGTTCCGGCGTTGTTATCAAGATCAACGAGTAATTTTATACAATGACCTGCCGATGGCAGTGAGGAAAGGCATCTGCTTTGTGCAGATGCCTTTTTTCAGGCTGGGGTGCAAAGCGTATGCTTGTTTTATCGGAGGAACCGGTATGAAAAAAATTATGTTAAAAACAGTTTGAAATCGTATCTGATTATTTTCCTGTGGGGGATTTTTGCAGGTGTCGCCACAAGATTAACGGATTTTTTTCGTGCGGATACATTATGGAGTTTTTCTTCTGTCGCAACCCTGTTCGGCTTCTGGATTTTGAGCGTTGCGGTGATTGTACTTTTTAGTACATCTAATGTCTGCGCCGGCGTCAGCACATTCCTGTACATGTTTGGAATGACACTTAGTTTTTACGGACTGCAATATCTGTTGGGATTCTGGCTGCCAAGGTTTGATAATGACGGCTTTAAGACAAGTCTTTTCCTTTTATATACATGTCTTTCTGTTGGCTGTGGCGTCGGCGCATTTGTATTGTTCTTTTGGGAGCGCTGGAGAAAGCTCGGTGCTGTTCTGTATGCTTTGCCCGTGGGGGCTTTGATGGCTGAGGCGGTTGGCGTTGGTGTTCACCTGGTCAAAAATAGTACCTATTTGTTTCAGTTTTTACTTGATGCGCTGGCGGCTGTGGTGCTGGGGATTCTCTTTTATCAAAGGAATGCGTGCAAAGCAATTTATACTGTTTCGGTCGTGGCTGTGACGGCTGCTGTTTATTTTTTTATATACTATCCATTCCTATAGATTTTTATATAGGTGGTCACCAGTGGGGCGGCAGAAATGGGATTTGTGAATGGGTAAAGTTTTCATGATACCCGGTACGGCTGTCGGTTTCTGTAAATTTCTTTGGAACTGACAAGTTGAGTCTTGCAAATATTGAGGGTTTGGTATATAGTAAAGATATACGGTAAAATCTGTTTTATGGAAGGGAAGTGTTGTTCATGCAGACACCCGCCCTGAGCAGCCCCGCACCCAGCCCGGATACTCTGAATATGATCCGTAATCCTATTGCCGCAACGCCGCCGAACAGCCAGACATCGAATGGCCAGACGGCAGCCAAACCACCGGCAGACGGACAAACACCGCAGGAGCCTCAACCTGCACCGTCCGGGACGCAGCAGGCCCCGACACAAACCGTACAGACCCCGCAGGGGACTGTTGTTGTGCCGCAGCCGTCACAGACGATCCCGGGCATGCCGTCTGTCCTGCCCGGCATGGAGCTGCCGGAGCTTCCGACGGTGGAGGTGCCCGGTTCGACGCTGCTGGAAACCCTTGTGCCGCGCCGGGACGGTCTCTTTCAGGCGTTCCTGCAAAAGCTGGCCGATATGCCCAGCTTTCCAGAGGATATGAATCAGCTGATTCTAAACCTGATCCCGACAACAGAAAATGCAGAGATACCGGCGGAACTGGATGCATTGGTGCAGATGCTTCCGCAAAACGAATCACAGGCAGTGGAACTGCTTCGCCAGCAGGTTTCCGGCGGAACAAAGTTTACCGGTGAGCTGTTTGATCTTTTGCGTGATGCATATTCGCAGAGTACGACCAAAGAAGCGAAAAACGAAATCCTGCAATTTGTCCGGCGGTTTAATGACTATACCTCGTCTGACCATATTGAACACGCGCTGCTGCGCACACTTGAACAGCTGGAAAAGACTTCCCCACGGGAGTACAGCGCCGAGCTCAAAGAGTTGACCCAAACGCTGAAAACACAGCTTTCTGATAATGAAAGGCCTGCTGCGCTCAAGCTGCTGCAAGGCAAGGTCCTGCCATTCCTGCGGGAAATCGGCGACCGTCACCCTGATATCCGTTTGCCTAATACATTGATTTCTATTTTTAAGCCATTGGCTGCAAGGTACGAAAACAGCAGTGAAGAAGGGCTTTTGCAGGCGTTCCGCCAGCTTGTGGAACATAATACGACAATAAAGTCGCATTTGGGCAAGCGCAGTATGGGAGACCTTATGAAGCTGGTGCGGGAAACGGATTTTGCCCGGACGCGGGAAAATCAGCGCTTTGCTGAGCAGCTTGCGAAAACTGCCGACTGGGCAATGAAGGGCAAGGGCGGCGGTGAGCCGCGTAAAATGTTCCGGCAGATGATTTCCAATCTCCTGATGAATAAAAGTGTTTATTTGCCGCTGGAACACGCCATTCTTCCGATGGAGTGGAATGGGAAACAGGTCGTTGCCGAGCTTTGGGCTGACCCGGATGCAAGGCATGGTCCGCAAAGCGAAAATAAAGATGACCGGCTGATCCGCTTTTTGCTGCACATGGATATCCCGGGGCTGGGCCCGGTAGATTTGGCACTCGCCAACTGCGGCGAAACAGTCGATATGGAGTTGGCTTGTCCAGAGGCTGTCGTGCCTTTTTCGATGCTGATTCAGACGGAGATGACACGCATCCTTGAAAATAACGGCTTCAAGCCCAGCGCTATCCAAATCAAAAAATGGGAAAAGCCGCTTTCCCTTGCCACCGCCTTTCCTAAAATCACAAAGGGCGAAAATGGTGTTAATATGAAAATTTGATTATTCCTGCTTCCAATCGTTTACGACACAGAAAAAGCGTACTGAAAAGCACGCTTTTTTGCTGTTGGGACATTTGGAGGGCAGATTTCCATATCATTGAGATTTCGGAGGAAAGAAAACCATGAACCGTGACTTAACACAGGGCCGCATTACCCATACAATGCTGCTGTTTGCACTGCCAATGATTGCGGGCAACCTGTTACAGCAGGCATATAATGTTGCGGATACGCTGATTGTCGGGCAGTTTCTGGGGGCGGATGCGCTGGCGGCAGTTGGTTCTGCTTATACGCTGATGACCTTCCTTACCTCTGTTTTGCTCGGCCTGTGCATGGGGAGTGGTGTGCTGTTTTCTATCTGTTGGGGGCAGGGTGACCAAAAACGCCTGCGCTCGTGCGCGGCAGCGGCGTTTCTTCTGATTGGCGCGGCAGCACTGGTTCTTAATACGGTGGTTTTTCTTGCAATCGACCCGATTTTGCACTTTTTGCAGGCTCCGGCGGCGGTTTATGGGCTGATGCGGGAGTATCTCTGGCTGGTCTTTTGGGGAATCGGCGCATCCTTTCTCTATAATTTTTGCGCGTCCCTGCTGCGGGCGGTTGGGAATTCGGCTGTGCCGCTGCTTTTCCTCGCGCTCTCGGCCGCCGGGAATATTGCACTTGACCTGTTTTTCGTGCTGCGGCTGGAGTGGGGCGTGCAGGGCGCCGCTGCTGCGACGGCATTGTCACAATGGGCCTCCGGGCTTGGCATCCTTGTATATATGCGGCTAAAATTCCCGCATTTGTGCCCTTCCCGTCAGGAATTCCGCTGGAACAGCAGGAACGCGCACGAGATCTTGCGGTTGTCGTCGCTGACCTGTTTACAGCAGTCGGTGATGAATTTTGGGATTCTGATAGTTCAGGGGCGGGTAAACAGCTTTGGCCCGGCTGTTATGGCCGCCTTTGCAGCCGCTGTCAAAATTGATTCCTTCGCTTATATGCCGGTGCAGGACTTCGGCAATGCGTTTTCAACTTTTGTCGCACAGAATTTCGGCGCGGGCAAGTTTGACCGTATTCGGAAAGGGATTCAAAGTGCGGTGGTTTGTTCGTTTGCTTTTTGCGCCGCTGTCAGTGCGGCAGTCTGTGTTTTTGCGCGTCCTTTGATGCTGCTTTTTGTCCGTCCGGAGGAAATGGAAATTCTGGTGGCCGGCGTGCAGTACCTGCGGATAGAAGGTTCTTTTTACTTTGCAATCGGGACGCTTTTTCTTTTATATGGGCTCTACCGAGCCGTCAGCAGGCCGGGGATGTCTGTTGTACTCACTATTTTATCCCTGGGGACGCGCGTGGTATTGGCCTATGCGCTGTCTTCCATTCCGGCTGTCGGAGTGGCCGGTATCTGGCTGTCGGTGCCGATTGGCTGGCTGATTGCGGACGCAGTGGGGATTTTTTACTATCAAAAGCATAAAAATCAGCTGTTGGGGAACGGATAATTATATTCGTGAGCGTTGTAGTCTGCCGTTTAATCCGCCTGCCTCGCAGGCGGCAGGGCTCTGCCCTGCACCCGCGCCTACGCGGCGAGCGCCAGAGGGACGCGTCCCTCTGGACTCCCTTTCTCCGCTGCGGCGGGGAATTGGTACGGCAATCATCGCTGCTGCGCCTTGCCCTGCCCGCCAAAAGGACAGCGGGCAGGGCGGCGAATACGGCAAATCTCTTCATTAGACCTGTTCGGGGACCATTGGCGCACTGTCTGACGCGAGCCTTTGCCGTCATGCTGTGCCGCTTCCGCCTTGAAATCCGACAGGATTCCTGCGGGAAATCGTCCCATCCTGACGACAAATTCTCACGCCATCCAGCACACCCCTGGTTTCCGGACAGGTCTATTTGCGAGGATATCTCAATTTATTTTTCACAGTGTCTAACCGAGTGATTCTTTCAAATCGGCTATAAACTGCGTCTGTTCCTGCTCCAAATATCTTTGTTCAAACACACTTTTTCCGACCGGTCTTGTGACAAGTTTTTTCGCTTCTGCACATGCTGTAAAATCAATTTCCGTTTCATCACCTTTGGGCATGAATGCAATCGTCCAGTGGCCTTTCACATGATTGTTTTCCATATCAAGAGACAAACTTTTATTCGGTTCGGACGCAGTGATTCGGAACGTAGTGGAATAGCCCTCTTTCGTATATTCGATAAACTGTTTTTCGTCAATTTTTTCTGTTTTACTTACATTTTTTCGCCACGTATGATAACGCTCGAACGCTGAAACGGTTTTCCAGATGTGATCTATGTCATGCCGGAGAACTGCTTTTATATTGGATGTTGTCATATTTCATCCCTCCGCATTTGATTTCTTACAATTATATACCTGACATAAGGGGGTGTCAATTATTTTTGTGGAAAGGCTGAACGCTCAGAACCCGTTGGAAAGCGCCCGGCGCACGTGTTGACGGTGTATTTTCTGCCCTGCCTGCGGATTTTTGTCTTGCAGTGTAAAACTCCATTCGTGCAGGGATTATAAAACCGTTGCTCAGCCAGCTGCACTTTTACAGGGAAGCAGGAAATTTTCCCCTATACAAAATCACTGTTGTTGTGTATAATAATAATCAGTTGCCTGTGGGCATGAAACCGGTTCAATTCAGATGGGGGGACACTCGGTGAAAACACTTTTCCGGATATTGTGCTTCTGCGCAATGACCGCGCTGCTGGTCATTAACGTATATGTTGAATTGAAACCCGGCATGGTTGTCGGTATTGGTGCGAAGCTGGCGTATGCCTGCGCATTTACGGCGTTGTGGTCTATGGTTTGTTTTTCAAAGCCAGGCGGCGGGAGTCCGGCCAGACGGCACGGGTATTATCTTGCCCTGTTTGGCTACTATATCTGGATGCTGCTAAACTTACTCTTTTTTGACGCTGCTTTTGGGCGTGCAGACGGTGTCAGCGGGCTGAACCGTGTCCCATTCCTGACCATACGCAATTATCTGCGGGCATATGCGCTGGGCAATATTTCTCTAAAATGGGTGCTCATCAACCTGGCCGGGAATCTGGCAGCTTTTGCACCGATGGGGTTCTTTCTGCCTGCACTATATCCTAAGCAGCGAAAATTTTTTGTTTATGTGCCGACCGTCACTGTTATGGTTGCTCTGGTTGAGGTGCTGCAATATCTTACCCGCACCGGAAGCTGTGACGTAGATGATTTGATTCTTAATGCAGCGGGTGCTTTTGCTGTATGGCTTGTGTGCCTGCTGCCGCCGTTCCGGGGCTGGGTGCGGCAGATTACACCTGAAAAAGGAAGGCGATAACAAATGGAAAAAACTGTAACTGTAGTTGGGCTAGGTCTGATGGGCGGCTCGATTGCGATGGCGGTGCATGAACGCACTGACTGTGCTGTATACGGCTGGAACCGTACCTCTGCGGTTGCGCAAAAGGCGCTGGAGGACGGCGTGCTTGACGGCATTGCTAACGATGATATTCTAAAGGAAACCGATCTTCTGATCGTCAGCCTTTATCCGGAATCGACTGTTGCGTATATTCTGGAAAATCTGCCGAAGCTCAAGGAGGGCTGTCTGATTGTTGACCTGGTTGGGGTCAAGCAGTCCCTTGTTGAACGTTTGGAAAAACCTTGCCATGAGGCTGGTGTGCACTATATTGGCGGGCATCCGATGGCGGGGCGTGAATTTTCCGGGTATGCGTTTGCGTCTGCGAGTTTGTATGACGGTGCGAGCATGATTCTGGTGCCGACGGAGAGCAGCCCTCTCTGGGCGGTAGATGAGCTAGACGGTTTTTTTCGTCAGCTGGGCTTTGGGACGGTTGTCCGCTGTCCGGCGGCGCAGCATGACCGGATGATAGCTTTCACGTCACAGCTGGCGCATGTTGTCTCTTCGGCCTATATTAAGAGTCCGGAGGCGGTGCGGCACAATGGATTCTCTGCTGGAAGCTACAAGGATCTGACCAGAGTTGCAAAGCTCAACGAAACCATGTGGACAGAACTTTTCCTGCTGAACCGGGGCCCTCTGGTCAGTGAAATAGACGAAATTATCCATCATCTCACAGAATATCGTGACGCAATCGCAGGCGGGGAGGAGGAAACACTCCGGCGGCTGCTGAAAGAGGGCCGCGAAATTAAGGAAAGCATCGGCTAAGGCAGCGGCAGGGCTCTGCCCTGCGCCCGCGATTTTTTTGTAAAAAAATCGAGTAAAAACTTCATTTCCGCTGCGGCGGGGAATGGGTGCGATTTTTTTTTGTTACTGCATACTGCCCCGCCCGCCAAAAGGATGGCGGGCGGGGTAATATTATGCGGTGAAACGGGGATTATAAAATTATAATTATTTTGATGGTCTGTTTTTTGCCGCAAAGAATCGACCTGTCCGCCGTCCTTTTGGCGGACAGGTCAGCACAGCAGCAAAGAAAACGCTGCACCGAAATCCTTCGTCCCGCCCGTAGGCGAGGCAGAGATGCGCAGCATCTCGGGGTCTGGGGTGAAACCCCAGCGGGAGTCCAGAGGGCAGCGCCCT
>CAJUSB010000098.1 GCA_910589115.1 uncultured Clostridia bacterium
CAAAGGGCTCTGCCCTCTGGACTCCCGGCGGGCTCTGCCCTGCACCCGCTGGGGCGCTTCGCCCCAGACCCCTTTTTCCGCTGCGGCGGGGACTGGCGCCCTCATTACCGCCGCTGCTCCGGGCCTGTCCCGCCAAAAGGACAGCGGGACAGGCGGCAGGGTGCGTTTCATACTTTACGGGTTGTCGCAGCCATTTAATTTTGTGCAAGGTCTAGTATAACACATTTTTGCCCTGTGTAAAAGAGGGATAATAATTCTCCGGCAAAAGCAGCTGTATCCTGTCAGCGTCCCCGGTAAAAAGTCGGGTCATCTGTGCGTTCTAAAAGATAATCAATTGACACATTAAAGTAATCGGCAATCGCGATAAGGGTTTTATAGTCGGCCTCATGCGTTCCGTTTTCGTACCGGCTGATACTGTTTTGCGCAAGATGTAAATCCATAGCCAGTTTAATTTGTGAGATGCCCTTTTCAAGCCTTAATTTCTTCAATCTCATTGCGTTCTTTACGCCTGCTTTCCGTTATATTTTTTCCATCCGCCGTAAAATTACACAAAGCCGTGTTTTATAATCAGCAATGTGTACGGCGGCAAAGGGTTTTTTCGTCAATCGGGGCAAATTGCAGCTAGCGCCTGTAAGAGCCCATCCCAAATAAGACGTGCACAGATTGCACCGTCAGATTTTCCGTCATACAAGCAAACTGTTTGCGGATGATTTCGGGATAGGCTCTAATATATAGGTTCTCGATATATTGGAGGTTTCTGGACAGGCCTGTAATTCCGCATTCCCGGCAGTCTGCCGGGCTTTTGGTTTGCCCGCCGTCCGAAAAGTCTTGACAAAAATATATCAGGCGTGATATCATTATATTATCCTAATTCGGGATATCCTTATTCGGGATGTGATGTTGACAGGAGGGACGCAAATATGACAGGTCAATATATGGCAGAGAGAACGCTCCCCCGCATTCTCGGCCTTTTACTGGCGGCATCCGTATCTCTGGGTGCTTTCAACCACCTTGCAGGCGCAGCTTACAGCAGGCAAAAAGCGGCCTCCTGTACAGACCGGACAGCCATTCTCATTATTTCACCCGAAGGCGGGGCATCTTGCTTGATGGGGCAAAAGGCCTCCTGTATTGATGTCAGGAATACGGGACGTTATCCTGTCACAATCTATGACAGGGATGAGGCCGGGCAGCCCTTCCGAAAAGGCACAGTCTCCCCGGGGCAAACGATGACATTTACGTTTCAATAAGGCAGCAGAAAAAGCACCGTTTTTCGCAGTTGGAAAAACGGTGCTTTTTGATTGGTTTATTGTAATACAGATGGTATGAACTGCCGTTTTCCGGCGTTTCCACCTTCAAAGAATTTCGGATTGACAAGGGGTTTTTACATCACGATTGCCATAACGTTTCCAGGAATCCACCGGTTCTTAAATCAGGCTAAGGATATCGCAGTATTCCAGCTGGAACGCATCCGCCACGCCCTGGAAAGTACATTTTCCCTGACAGCAGTTTACGCCCTGCGCAAGGCCGGAATCCTCCCGCACAGCCCGTTCAAAGCCTTTTGTTGCGAGCGCCAGCCCATACGGCAGTGTGGTATTCGTCAGTGCAATCGTCGAAGTCCGCGAAACTGCGCCAGGCATATTGGCTACGCAGTAATGAATAATACCATCAACCTCATACACTGGCTCCTGATGAGTGGTTGCATGTGTTGTTTCGATACAGCCGCCCTGATCCACGGCAACGTCTGCAATCACCGCACCTTTTTTCATGCAATTCAGGTCTTCACGCAGAACGAGCTTGGGCGTTTTGCGTCCGGGCAGCAGCACTGCACCGATGACAAGGTCCGCCTTTGCAATCGCTGAAAGGATATTCGCGCGGGTGCTGTAAAGCGTTTGAATCCGGCTGCCGAAAATATCGTCAAGATATGCCAGCCGTGCCGCATTGATGTCAAGGATCGTCACATTGGCGCCCATCCCGGAGGCAACTTTGCAGGCGTTCAGGCCAACCCCGCCGCCGCCAAGGATCACAACATTGGCTTTTTCTACACCGGGCACGCCTGAAAGCAGCACACCGCGCCCGCCATAGGTTTTTTCCAGATATTTTGCACCTTCCTGCACTGCCATGCGGCCTGCAATCTCGCTCATCGGCAGCAGGCAGGGAAGCCCGCCATGCCTGCCGGTAATCGTTTCATATGCGACAGCTTTTGTCCCGGCTTTCAGCAGTGCATCGGTCAGCGGACGGTCTGCGGCAAGGTGCAAATAGGTATACAGGATCTGCCCTTCTTTCAGGAAACCATATTCTGACGCAACCGGCTCTTTGACCTTCACGATCATCTCTGCCTGATTCCAGATATCGGCGGCGTTGGGAAGAATTTTCGCACCTGCTGCGATATATTCACTGTCCTCAAATCCGGCGCCGACACCGGCGGATGTTTCCACCAACACCTCACAGCCGGATTCTGCATAGGCCTTTACGTTATCTGGTGTCAGGCCTACGCGGAATTCATTATTTTTGATTTCTTTTACAAGTCCAATCGTCATGAAAAAACAACTCCTTCAAATTTTAGCCGGAATCGTGTACAGGCGGCAGCCGGTAAAGAAATGCCACGCAGAAATACCGGATACCGCCCAGACACCATTCAGGGGTTATAAATACGGGTTCCTTCTACAGGCTGTGCCCGAGGGCGGCCTGGCTGTCCGTGGTCGGCCTGTCCGAAGGGCTTCACACACTGCCAGTCTTCGGGATGCCTATTACAGTTTAATGAGGAAAACAAATACTTGTCAAGGCAAAATCCCGAAATATTCGCTGCTGCATTAAAATTTAGCGTTTTTCAAATACAGCAGCCTGGGCTAGCTGTGGTTTCCGGCATTCCCCTCTGCAAGCCGCAGCACGTTGGCAATCGGTATAATCAGCGTCCCGCAAAGGAAATTGCTGACGCCATGGATGAAGTCAAAAGGCAATCCGGCAACGATCCAGGCAATGGCCCCTTTCCAGTCCAGCCCGAATAAAAAGGCTTGTGCCGGAGCGCACAATGTTCCAAACAAGAAGCCGTGTGCAGCGCATACCGCCATATATACGGCGGGCCGCACCCGTCTGGGCATATTTTGCGGAAGAATCATCACAGCGCCCCACAAAATCGCCCAAACATACAAGTAAGGAACCCACCACAGCGCAAAGCCGCTGAAAAGCCCATTCAGCAAGATATAAATATAGACTGGATAAAGCGCCTTTTTGCGGTATGTGAGGGTATATGCAGTCGTCAGAACGCCCAGCAAATGCACATTTGGCAGCAGCTCCATTAGCAGCTTTGACGCAAACATGACGGCCCCCAGCATCCCGAAAACGGTAATCTCTCTGGCAGTCAGCTTCATGCCTTCTCTGCCTTGAATGCGTAGGTATCCCCTTCGGTGATATTGGTTGAATCAACGCCGGTCTGTGCATATTCGCCGTTGACATAAAACGCCCAGTACATCCCATCTTTATCATAATCGACGGTAACGCCATTTACGGTCTTGACATAGATACCGGTCGGGCTGTCCTCCCCGCTGATAAGGCCGAGCGCCTCCAGTGCCGCGCCGACGGTCTGCTGATCCGTGTGAATCTCGGCCCATGCCTCGCTTCCATCCGGTGCAGTGACGGTCAGTGTGAACTGGGATGCACCGGTTCCGATAACTTCACCGTTGGTCTGGATCACTGTTTGCCCGGCGTTATCCTGATCCCCCGTTTCCTGCCCTGTGCGGCTGCATCCGGCTGGAAACAGCGCCAGCGCTGCCGTCATCACCGCGAAAACAAACAATGACGCAATCCTGCTCTGAAATTTCTTTTGCATATTCTCCTCCTTAGGCGGCCCTGCGCGGGCAGCGGCAGGGCTCTGCCCTGCACCCGCGATTTTTTTGTAAAAAAATCGAGTAAAAACTTTATTCCCGCTGCGGCGGGGGATGGGTGCGTTCTTTACCGATCGTACGTTCTGCCCCGTCCGCCGCAAGGATTGCGGCCGGGGCGGCTGCATACGGCAAATACCCTTATCATTGTGACTATTATATATATTCTTCCTTAATATGTCAATAAAATAAATTTCATTCCTAAAATAAATCCTATTGCATTTTATTTGCTTTTGTGTTAAATTAGAATCATTAGGAGGGAATGAGATTATGAAGAAAAAGAAACCTGATGCAAACGATACCGCCCAAGTAGAACTGAATCTAAAAAGGGCAGTGATTGATATGCTGGTGCTTCAGCTGCTGCATGAACGTGATATGTACGTAAAAGAGATTGTCGATGAACTGGAATGCCAGAGCGGCGGAATGTTCAAGCTCGTATGTCCATATAATATAATTATGCGCATGGTGGAGATTGGCTATATACTTGAACTGCCGAGACGGATTGCGCCGGATGGCAGACGCAGGCAATACTATTCTATTTCAGAGGAAGGTAAAATCCGTCTGAAAACATTATCCAAGTATTACCACCGTTTTACTACCCAAGTATCCAAAGTGATGGTTTCGGACAAAACACGAAAAGGAACCTCTTGAAAACGATTCCGGAACGCTTCCGCA
Source organism: uncultured Clostridia bacterium (assembly GCA_910589115.1). GTDB lineage: Bacteria > Bacillota > Clostridia > Oscillospirales > Butyricicoccaceae > QXXE01. The sequence goes on from CAJUSB010000098.1 coordinate 4,554, forward strand.
TCTCCACTCACGTCAAAAAGAGGGGGATTTCACCCAAAAGGTGATCCCCCTCTTTTTTGATAGACCGGAAACCTTGAAGCCCTGCGGTCAGTGCCCTCTGTGCTTCATTTTCCGCTTTTGCTGCTTTAAGTCGAACCGGCGCTGTTTTTCGTTTTCCCGCTGTTCCTTGCTGATTCGCTTTCTCTGGGTTTTCATTTCCTCCCGCTGCATTTGCAGCGCCTGCTGTGACCTTGTGCCGACACCGGCCGTCTGTAACTGCTTTCTGATGCTGCGCTGCCGGCGCTTTGGATGATCCGCAGTTTGCTTCACCTCGGTTTCAAGCGCCGGGCTGAACTTCAAGGCTTCGTAGTGTTTGAGAATGAAGTCCCAAACTTCGTAATCCTTCGGTTCTGCCCCGAATGTGACCTTGCACACTGACAGCTTTCCGCCGGAGATTCGTTCAAAAACGCCAACCCAGAACGGCCCCTCAAAAAATACGGTCAGTTTTACGCGCTCTGTGTCCATAACTTTCCCTCCTAAAATGTGTTATGGACACAGAATGGACAACCCAGGAGGGGCAGGTTACTTACCTCATCAGAATAACGAGACGGCCGGGCTACCTACCGGCTCTGGCACACTTAATCAAAAAATGTGCGTTGCGTTTTTATCTTTGTCATTGATATAAGCAGAGTATACCACGATCAAAAGCCGCCTACAATCCCTATTTTTTGTGCTGACATCAGGAACCGTCAGCCGTTGTCCTGGAGGGGCAGCGCACGGAGAATACAGCGTTTTTCTTTTCAAAGCGGCGGGAAATCATGCTTCTGCGCCGTCAAATGCCGGTGTTTCAATGTGTGGCAAATGGAGCGTTTCAGGACATATCTGAAATCCATAAAAATTTTTTCGGATTTTTTTGAAAAAAGGCTTGCATATTCCGAAAAAATGTTGTAAGATAAAAAAGCTGGTGAACAGCACTTCACTTTGGAGGTTTTTATTGTATGATTTCTGCTGGCGAGTTTCGCAACGGCGTGACATTTGAGATGGACGGCCAGGTTTTGCAGGTCGTTGAGTTTCAGCATGTAAAGCCCGGTAAGGGTGCAGCTTTCGTTCGTGTTAAGATGAAGAATGTGATTACGGGTGCTGTTACTGAGCGTTCTTTTAACCCTTCTGACAAGTATGAGCCCGCCTATGTAGAGCGGAAAGAAATGCAGTATCTCTATGCAGATGGTGATCTGTATTATTTCATGGATACGGAAACTTATGAACAGTTGCCGATTAACAAATCAACGCTGGGTGATGATTTCCGTTTCGTAACGGAGAATATGAACTGTAAGGTTCTTTCTTATAAGGGCAGCGTTTTTGCTGTAGAGCCACCGCTTTTCGTAGAACTTGTAATCACGGAAACCGATCCGGGCTTCAAGGGCAACACTGCTACGAATACGCTGAAACCTGCAACGGTCGAAACGGGCGCAACGGTTTCTGTCCCGCTTTTCATTGAAACGGGCGATAAAATTAAGATTGATACCCGCACGGGTGAATATCTTGAGCGTGCAAAGGGCTGATATCTGAGTTATCACTTGCTTTTCTGACGGAGGTGCAAAGATGAGTGTAACAGAACGCGTTGCATATCTGAAAGGTTTACTGGAAGGTATGGAGTTGGACACCGACAAAAAGGAAGGCAAAGTATGGAAAGCTGTGCTTGCTGTTCTGGAAGAGCTTGCAGAATGTGTTTGCGAGCTGGAGGACGACAACGCCAGATTTTCCGATGTACTGAGTGAATTTGATGAAGAACTTGCCGCATTTGAAGAGGAAATGTCCGGTGAACACGTGGACTTTCTGGATGAGGAAGAGGATTCCCTCTATCAGGTGATTTGTCCAACTTGCGGAGAAGTTATTTTTATGGACGATACTCTCTTGTCGGAGGGTTCGACTATATGTCCGGCCTGTGGCGAAGAGTTAGAATTTGATCTTTCTGATTTATCTGATGAGGATTTAGCAGAATCATTGATTGAAAGCGTCACAGAAGAATAAAGTAAATAACGGCGGCTTCTATAAGCCGCCAGCTAAGGACACTTAGCTCAGCTGGAAGAGCATCCGCTTGACGTGCGGAAGGTCGAGGGTTCGAGCCCCCCAGTGTCCACCACGGAAACCGTCTCTATTGAGGCGGTTTCTTCTATATTTTCCATAGAAAAGGGGATGTTTGATGTGAATGCCGCATTTTCTCCGATTGATTTCGCACATTGGCCGCGCGCGTCTCATTTTGAATATTATACCAATGTAATCCGTACTAATTATGCTGTGACCGTACGGCTGGATGTGTCAGCGCTCCGCCACAAATGTCAAGCGCTTGGCCTGCGGTTTTATCCTGCTATGCTGTATGCTGTCATGCGTGCGGTTAACAGCCGTCAGGAATTCCGTATGGCTTATCGTGACGGCGTGCTGGGCTTTTATTCCGTCTGTCATCCCTCTTATACTATTTTTCACGCGGATGACCATACCTTTTCTGATATATGGAGTGAGTATCACCCACATTTTCCGACCTTTTATGCCGGTGTTCTGCGTGATATTGACATCTGGCGGGATGTAAAAGGTGTGAAAACCAAGCCAGACCATCCGGATAATTTCTGTCCAGTTTCCTGTGTGCCCTGGCTGGATTTTACTGCTGCCGCCCATGATACCGCAGGCCCTGGCCCGATGTTCTTCCCTGTTATCACCTTCGGCAAATATACAGCATCTGACGGAAAATTAACGCTTCCACTCTGCCTGCATATCCATCACGCAGCTGCTGACGGCTATCATACTTCCATGCTTTTATCAGATATCCAATCCCTGCTGGACCATTGTACGGACTGGCTCGCTGAATCTTCGGCCCTCTGAAAAGAGGGCTTTTTTCTGCACAAAACAAATGGTTGACATTCGTCCACCTTCATGCTATACTACAGGTAAACAAACGTCAACCTAAAAAAGGAGGAACAACCGTGAAACTAATGCTGACAAATGCCGAATGGAAACTGATGAAACTGCTTTGGCAGTCGGCACCACGCACAGTCATGGAACTGACCGCCGCACTGGCAGAGGAAACCGGCTGGACAAAACATACTGTAATTACCCTTCTTGGGCGTATGGAACACAAGGGCGCGGTACGATATGAACAGGTAAAACGGGCAAAACAGTATTATCCGGCTGTCCCCCGTGAGGAAGCCGCCGCCGCCGAAGCAGAGAGTTTTCTGGGGCGGGTGTTCGATGGCCGTCTTGGACTGATGGTCAATACTATGGTACAGCAAAACGGCCTGACCCGTTCAGAAATTGACGAATTATACGCGATCCTAAAGGAGGCGGAAAACAAATGATACAAACGATGATTCAGGCCACTGCACTGACTGTCCTGACACTCCTGCTGCGCCGGGTCCTGCGCGGACGGCTTAGCCAGCGGACAATTTACCTGCTTTGGCTGCCGGTGCTTGTGCGGCTGACACTTCCAGATACATGGCTGCACATCCCCAGCCCGCTCAGCCTGATGAATCCCTTACAATCGGCTATACAAAATGCTCCCCAGGAATTAAAACCGCTCATCCGTAACCTGATGACCGGACAAATAACGGTGTCAGACACACCAAATCTGCCTGCCGCAATGGCAAGCATCGACTGGCAGCTCATCGGTTCGGCTGCCTGGTGCGTGGGAACAACAATCCTCCTGCTGCGCACAATCCGTATAAACCGCCAATTCCGTCTGCTGCTACGGCAAACAAGGCTGCCGCTGCCGTACTGCGGCAAGCTGCCCGTATATGCCGTACCTGCGCTGCCGTCCCCCTGCTTGGTACAGCTGGGCGGACAGCCGGGTATCTATATCCCCGAAATGCAAACGCATGACCCGGAGCTTGTGCGCCATATCCTGGCACATGAAACCGCGCACTTTAACCAGTTTGACCACGTCTGGGAACTCTGGAGAATCGGGTTAACTGTACTCTTCTGGTGGAACCCGCTGGTTTGGCTTGCCGCGGCATACTCCCGGCAGGATGGGGAACTGGCCTGCGATGAGGCCGCAGTAAACGCACTGGGTGAACATGAATGCGTCGCCTATGGACGCTCACTGCTTCGCCTTGCAGAATCACAATCCCCACATTCTAATCTCGCCTGTACCACTGCAATGTGCCACAACGGCAAATCACTGCGGGAAAGAATCCAACAGCTGGCACACCGCCCGAAACACTCCAAACTGGCTGTGCTATTCACATTCCCTGTTCTTGCGTTCAGTATCGCGGCTGCATTTACAACCGCTTCTGCCAGTGTGTCCCTGTTTTCTGAAATCTATGACCAATCATTCAACGACCTGAATGCAGCCATAGCAGTGGTCGAAGCCTACATTGCAGACCATCCGGTGTGGCAGAATGCAGATATCCGCTACGATGCTGACTTCAACCTGCGCTGGCGCACCGATTACCTGGGCTACAACAGCACAGAAAAAATTTATTCGCCTGAAAATGTGATTGTCCTACTCTGCGATTTTACGGCTGGAGATGGGCCGGTATTGACCCCCGGCACCCGCTACACAGACTATCAATTCATCCTGGCCCGTCCCTCCGACGATGCCCCATGGAGCATCATTGACCAAGGTTATTAACCTTCTTCCACATTCGGAAATTGACCGCAAAATATCGACCGGCCCGCAATCCTTTATGCGGGCCGGTCAGCAGAGAATCAGCAGACAGCAGAGCACCAAGCCCCCGTCCCGCCCCGTGGGCGAAGGGAGATGCGTATGCATCTCGGGGTCCGGGGTTCAACCCCGGCAGGGGTCCAGGGGGCAGCGCCCTCTGGCGGGGGTCCAGGGGGCAGCGCCCTCTGGCGGGGGTCCAGGGGGCAGCGCCCGCTGGCAGGGGTCCAGGGGGCAGCGCCCTCTGGCGGGGGTCCAGGGGGCAGCGCCCTCTGGCGCCGTCTGCGGAGGACATTAGGCGGGGGAGAGGGCGGACTCCAGCCATCCAGCAAACTCCTGCACGAGCTCAAACGTGCGCCAGCGGAACTCCGGCGCTTCCTCCGTATCCTTCGCACTCGCAGCTGGCGCGTACAAAAATAAAACCGTTACCATGACCAGCAGCCCAGCTTCTAAACGGCTGAAACAACTGCCGCCTACACTTTTCGTTCCGTTCTCTTCCTTTTTCATTCCAAAAACCTCCGTCAATCATTGCCATTACTCCAATGATTGACGGAGGTGGTGCGTTTTATACAGCTTTACAGGATTTTGCAAAGAAATATTTCTGGATAATCCGGACGAAGCGCTTCCAAAGCGGATTCTGCCTGCTCCCGTCCGGCAAACAGCCCGTAAGTGGTCGGCCCGCTGCCACTCATGACCGCCCCTAACGCTCCGCAGTCCAACAGACGCCCGCGAATCTCTCCAATCTGCCGGTGCCGTGCCCCCGTCACCGCCTCCATCACATTGTACAGCCGCTGGCAAATCCCAGACAAGTCACCACACGCAAGCGCACGGAGCATCCCGTCCGTGTCAGGCCGCGCCGTGGGCTGATGCGCGTCCACCGCCGCATAAATCGCAGCAGTCGAAACCGAAAACGGCGGCTTTATCAGCACGGCCCATGCCTCCGGACAAGCGGGCAGGCGGGTCAGCTGTTCCCCGATCCCTTCCGCAAGCATGGTTCCGCCCAGCAGGCAAAACGGGATGTCCGCACCCAGCCGAAGTCCAATTTTACACAGTGCTTCGTCACCTAGCCCGGTGCCGTGCAGCGTGTCCAGTGCCCGCAAAACTGCTGCGGCATCCGTCGAGCCGCCTGCAAGCCCCGCTGCAACCGGAATCCGCTTGTGAATAACAATGGCTGTCCCCGGGTTCGGAATCCCGGCTGCTGCGTAAAACGCCTCAGCAGCCCGCCATGCAAGATTACTCTGATCTGACGGCAGATAGGGTAGGGAACAGCGCAGGGATATCTTTCCTGAACCATCCAGCTGAACCGTCACATCGTCATGCAGGCTTACGGCCTGCATCACCATGCGCACGGTATGATATCCATTCGGCAGTTTCCCCAGCACATCCAGCGTAAAATTAACCTTCGCATTTGCTTCCAGCGTAAGCTCCTTCATAACTCTCCCTCCGTCAATGCTTCCACGTAGGAACGGCCCTACGCGGGGCCCTGCGCGGGCAGCGGCAGGGCTCTGCCCTGCACCCGCGATTTTTTTGCAAAAAAATCGAGTAAAAACCTTATTTCCGCTGCGGCGGGGAATGGGTGCGCCCTTTCCCTTTCTGCCTGCTGCCCCGCCCACCAAAAGGACGGCGGGCGGGGTGATTCCATGCGGAATTATTTCGCGGGGATTATTTTGATTAAATCACAGCATTTTGCAGCACTCGGCCCTCAAATGCAGCACGGCGGCGAATATCGGCCATTGTCTCGGCAAACTGCTCCAAATCAAGCGACTGCGCACCATCACAAAGTGCACATTTCGGATTATTGTGCACCTCAATCATCAAGCCGTCCGCACCAATCGCAATAGCGGCACGAGAAAGCGGCGCGACCATATCCCGCCGTCCGGCGGCATGGCTCGGGTCGATGATAATCGGCAAATGAGAGTGCATTTTAACCAGCGGCACGGCAGAAACATCCAGATTATTCCGAATCATTGGCTCAAAGGTACGGATGCCGCGCTCACAAAGGATCACATGTTCATTACCGCCTGCATAAATATACTCTGCCGCCATCAGGAATTCCTCCATCGTAGCGGAAAGCCCACGTTTCAAAAGAATTGGCTTCTGTGAGTGCCCCAACTCTTTCAGAAGCATAAAATTCTGCATATTCCGTGCGCCAAGCTGAATGATATCCACATCAGCGAACAAGTCAAGATGTTTTTCGCTCATAATTTCGGTGACAATGGGAAGTCCCGTCTGGCGCTTGGCTTCCAGAAGCAGCCGGAGGCCTTCGGCCTCCATTCCCTGAAAGGAATAGGGAGAGGTACGCGGCTTAAACGCACCTCCGCGCAAAAAGGATGCACCGGCTTTTTTAACGGCCTCGGCAACCATCAGGATCTGTTCTTCACTCTCGACCGAGCACGGCCCGGCGAAAATATTAAAGTAACCTTCACCGATTTTGCGCCCGGCGACTTCGAGAACGGTATCATCGGGATGCATTTTGCGGTTAACGGCCTTATAGGGCTCGGTCACGCGGCGAACGTATTCTACGGCGCTGTCTGCGAGCAGAGTGCGTTCGTCGATACTTGAGGTATCGCCCATCAAGCCCAGAATTGTAGTAGACGCGCCTTTAGAGTAATGGATAGAAAGGCCCATATCTTCAATACGCTGAATCAGGTGGCTGACGCGTTCTTCTGAGACATTTTGTTTAATAACGACAATCATAATTAAAGGTAATTTCCTTTCGCATGTTCTTTTGACCGTTATCCATTATAACATTTTTTCTGAAAAAGGAAAGCACTTTTTCAAATTTTCCCTCCAAAGGGCGCTCCCCTCTGGACTCCCGCGCCTCTGCGGCAGGCACCCCTACGCGGGGAGCGGCAGGGCGCTGCCCTGCACCCGCGCCTCTGCGGCAGGCACCCCTACGCGGGGAGCGGCAGGGCGCTGCCCTGCACCCGCGCCTCTGCGGCAGGCACCCCTACGCGGGGAGCGGCAGGGCGCTGCCCTGCACCCGCGCCTCTGCGGCAGGCACCCCTACGCGGGGAGCGGCAGGGCGCTGCCCTGCACCCGCGCCTCTGCGGCAGGCACCCCTACGCGGGGAGCGGCAGGGCGCTGCCCTGCACCCGCGCCTCTGCGGC
>CAJUSB010000099.1 GCA_910589115.1 uncultured Clostridia bacterium
GGGAGTCCAGAGGGCAGAGCCCTCTGGTGCTGTCCGCATAGGACGCCACTCCGGCAAGGAGTGGGAGTCCAGAGGGCAGAGTCCTCTGGTGCTGTCCGCATAGGACGCCACTCCGGCAAGGAGCGGGAGTCCAGAGGGCAGAGCCCTCTGGTGCTGTCCGCATAGGACGCCACTCCGGCAAGGAGTGGGAGTCCAGAGGGCAGAGTCCTCTGGTGCTGTCCGCATAGGACGCCACTCCGGCAAGGAGCGGGAGTCCAGAGGGCAGAGCCCTCTGGTGCTGTCCGCATAGGACGCCACTCCGGCGAGGAGCGGGAGTCCAGAGGGCAGAGCCCTCTGGCGCAGTCCGCGGAGGACATTCCAGCGACCGATTCCCCTATAAAGTTTCACGTGAAACATTTTTTTTCGGTGTTTCACGTGAAACTTTTTTTATGGTATTGCAACAAGCATAAAAAAGGGCTATAATAAGATTATAAGAAACTAGAAATAATATTGAGGCGAGATTATGGCTAAAATCATAGCATTCGCAAACCAAAAGGGTGGAGTTGGGAAGACGACGACTGCTGTTAACCTGACCGCCGCCCTGAGCGAAATGGGAAAGCGGGTTCTGCTTTGTGATTTCGATCCGCAGGGTAATGCGACTTCTGGCATTGGCGTTGACCCGCGTCATTTAGAGACAACCGTTTATGATCTGATTCTGGAAGAGGAACCTAAAGTCCGCGAGGCGATTGTTCAGACCAAGTGGGCAGATGTGTTGGGTTCCAATACCGAGCTGGCCGGTGCGGAAATTGACTTGATTTCCATGGATGAACGGGAATACCGGCTTCAGAGGGTTCTAAAAAAAATTGCTGACGACTACGACTACATCATGATTGACTGTCCACCTTCTCTGGGGATACTTACGCTGAATTGCTTGTGCGCAGCAGATGCATTTCTGGTGCCGCTCCAGTGTGAATATTATGCACTGGAAGGATTGTCTCAGCTGATGAATACTGTGCGTGCAGTACAGCGCGGGCTGAACAAGGGGATTCGTCTGGAAGGTGTGCTGCTAACCATGTTCGATGGCCGCACGAATTTATCTATTCAAGTTGTGGAGGAAGTTAAAAAGCATTTTGGTGAAAAAGTTTACTCCACGGTTGTTCCGCGTAACGTGCGTTTGAGTGAAGCGCCCAGCCATGGGCAGCCGATTACAGCATATGACCGCTACTGTAGGGGGGCGGAGGCTTATCAGCAGTTGGCAGAGGAGTTTATTGCTAAAAATTGATTTTCTTCTGTCTTGGCTTGAAATATGGAGTTTTGTTTGCCGGTTTCATTGGCTGTGCAGCAGAACTGTGAAAAAGAGGGTGAAAAAATGTCAAAGCCAAAAGGTGGGTTAGGAAAAGGACTCGGTTCCTTGTTTGGAGAAATCGAGGTTGCGCCTGATGGGACAGTGCTTTCTGGTGAAGCGCCGCGCACATTGCCAATGACGCGCATTGAACCAAACCAGGATCAGCCGCGTAAGGTCTTTGACCCGGAGGCCATGCAGGAATTGACCGAGTCAATTAAAATGCACGGCTTGATAACGCCGATTACGGTGCGCAAGCGTGAGAACGGGCTTTATCAGATTATCGCCGGTGAACGGCGCTGGCGTGCGGCTCGGTCGGCTGGGCTGATGGAGATTCCGGCGCATATTATTGAGGCGACCGATCAGCAGGTCATGGAGCTTGCAATGGTAGAGAATTTGCAGCGTCAGGATTTGAATCCGATTGAAGAGGCAGAGGGCTTTGAAAAGTTGATGGAAAGCTGCGGCTTGACACAGGAAGAGGCTGCCGAACGGGTAGGACGTTCCCGGCCTGCGGTTGCGAATTCGCTGCGATTGCTGTCACTTTCTCCGCCGCTGCGTGATATGGTTGCAGTCGGAAAACTTTCCAGCGGACATGCGCGCGCACTTCTTTCCATTAAGGAGGAGGAGCGTCGGCTTGAGGCGGCAGAGAAAATGCAGCGGCTGACTGTGCGTCAGGCCGAGAGTTTGGCGAAACGAATGAATAAAAAGCCGAAGGAGGAGACACCACCGGCGGAAATCTTTAGTGTGAATTATATTGCCGAGGTGGAGCGCTCTCTAGAAGGTGCACTGGGACGCAAAGTAACGATCACGCAGGGAAAGAATGCAGGTTCTGTTGCGCTTGAGTTTTACGGTTCGGATGACTTAGAACGGCTGATACAGGCGCTTAAAGCCCTGCTGGTGTGATGGGAGGCAAGGCATGAATAACGAACAGAAAAATCCTGATCAGAAAAAGCAGGCGTCCCATTTCATGGCATTTTATGTTGTGGCACTTTTTTCGATAGCGCTGGTGCTGATATTGCTAAGTTATATGACCCAGGTTCGTGCGGATGATCAGGTTGCCCATGCGGAAACGCAGTTGCAGGAACAGGTCAGTGCGACACAGGGAATACAGGCTAAAATGGGGCTGCTACAGGAAGCAAACAACGAACAGGCACAAAAAATTGCGATGTTGGAGCAGTCAGCCAGTGAAGCGGAAGAGGCTTTTGAACAGCTGGAAAAGCGGTCAAAGGCGCAGGCATCCTTATTGAAGGCTTGCGGGCACGCCCTACGGGAGGAGAAGGAGCAGCTGGCAGCTGAGATAGAGAGCATGATTCGCGTTTATACGCTGGAAGCGTTAGACGGAAGTAATCCGGAGAAATTGATCTGGAGCGAAGAAGATGCAGTTATATTTAACTGGCTTCGGACACCCGAAGCGGAAACAGAAACAAATGAATCATAAAAAAGGAAGGGAATACGGATGTTAGACATTAAATTTATACGTGAGAATGCCGATAAGGTCAGAGAGCGCCTTGCGCTGCGCGGCAAAAGCTATGATGAAGAGGTAGCAGCTGCGCTTGCATTGGATGACCGTCGCAAAGAAATTATTTTAGAGGTTGAAAGCCTGAAAGCGGAACAGAATAAGGTTTCCAAGCAGATTCCCAAGATGAAAAAGGCGGGAGAAGACACCACGCAAATCATGGCGGAGATGAAACAGATTGCTGAGCGGGTGAAAGGGCTTGACAGTGAGCGTTCAGAGGTTGAGGGTAAGCTGAAGGAAGCGCTGCTTTGTATTCCGAACGTACCGGATGACCGTGTACCGGCCGGGACAGATGACAGCTGTAATCCGGAAGTCCGCCGTTGGGGAGAACCGCGTGCATTTGATTTTGAGGCGCAGGCGCATTGGGATATTGGCGCGCGTTTAGGGATACTGGACCCGGAAACGGCAGCAAAGGTGACGGGTTCACGTTTCCATTTTTACAAGGGGATGGGCGCACGGTTGGAACGTGCGGTAATCAATTATTTTTTGGATACGCATACAGGTGAAAGCGGTTATACGGAGATTCTTCCGCCGTTTATGGCGAATAGTGCTTCTATGACTGGTACGGGGCAGCTTCCAAAGTTTGCAGAGGATATGTATCATCTTGAGAACACGGATTTGTATATGATCCCGACGGCAGAGGTGCCGGTTACGAATATGTATCGGGATGATATTATACCGGCGGAGCAGTTGCCGATTCGTTATTGTGCATATTCGGCTTGTTTCCGTGGAGAGGGCGGCTCAGCTGGACGGGATCAGCGTGGATTGATTCGTCAGCATCAGTTTAACAAGGTGGAGTTGGTGAATTTTGCTGCGCCGGAGGATTCTTGGGAGCAGCTTGACAATCTGACGCACGCGGCAGAGAAGGTATTGCAGGGCCTGGGACTGCCGTATCGTGTAGTATGTTTGTGCACGGGAGATGTTGGTTTTTCCTCGGCTTGCACGTATGATATTGAGGTTTGGATGCCTTCTTACAATCGGTATGTAGAGATTTCGTCTTGTTCTAATTTCCTGGATTATCAGGCGCGTCGTGCAAATATTCGCTGTCGGAATCAGGATGGAAAGCCGGTATTTGCGCACACGCTGAATGGTTCGGGAGTAGCAGTTGGCAGAACGGTTGCTGCTATTTTGGAGAATTATCAGAATGCGGATGGGAGTGTGAATGTACCGGAGGCACTGCGGAAGTATATGGGAACGGAACTCCTGAAATAAGGAAAGCCCGGCAAGCCGTGCGGATCGCCTCCGCAGCGGGCGCCAAAGGGCGCTGCCCTCTGGACTCCCGCGCCTCTGCGGCGGGCACCAAAGGGCTCCGCCCTCTGGACACCCCGCCCCTTCGGGGCTTTCTTCGCTGCGGCGGGACAGGAGCTTTTCTACACAGCTGCTTCCTGCTACACAGTGACCGGCCCGCAACAAGGAGCGCGGGCCGGTTATTTTTTATTGTTGAAAGATAGGGATTTTCTCTATATTTTGTATACAAAATTGTCTCCGTGTGAGGTTACGGATATGGATGATATAATAAGGAAAAAGAAAAAAAGGCGGCGGCACAGAAAGCGCAGCAATACAAATGAAGATATACTTTCCATGGAATCGCGTCAACAGCAGCTAGCGGATGCACTGGAAAGCTGGTTTCATCCCGATCAGTTGAATGGCTGTACACCGGCAGAGCGTTATTTTGTCCGGCTGCTGCATGAAGCGCTGTTGATTAGCACGGCAGATCGAAATCGGGATCATTGCGTTTCAATGGGGAATAAAGCGAAGCGGTTTGCATCAGCTTTTTTGCGGATGGAGGAAGAGGTTTCGTACGGCACAGAACCCGTGTTGACGCGTTTTCGGTATGCTTTACCGGCTTATGTTCGAGCATTGGAGCATCCATTAGGGCAGGAAATTGCAGAGCGGTACACGCTTTGTTTGTTGGGAACAGCACGTATGCAGCTTGCAGATTTCAGAGGGCGTGAGGCGGCGGAGGCGTTTTTGGCGCTGGATGATTTCCCGGTTGCAGAACTTCTTGACTATTCACTGTATGCGCTTTACCAGAGGGACTTTGTGCCGAAATATATACAAGCACCGCTTGAGCAGTTAATAGCGGTTGATCCGAAGGATGAATATCCGGCAGCAAGGTTGATGCAGCGGCATTTTGTCATTCATGCAGGGGGGACAAATACAGGGAAGACGTATCAGTCGATTCAGAGGCTAATGCGTGCAGAAAGTGGGGCATATTTAGCGCCGCTGCGTTTACTGGCCTGTGAGATACAGGATATGCTGAATCAAAATGGGGTTGCGTGCAGTTTGCTGACCGGGGAAGAGGAAGACATTGTACCAATGTCGCATCATATTGCATCTACAGTAGAGAAATTGAATTTGTATGAGCATTATGCATTATGTGTCATTGATGAATGCCAGATGATTGCTGACCGGGAGCGTGGCTTTGCGTGGACGCGAGCAATTTTAGGCTGTCAGGCGGAAGAAGTGCATCTTTGTACGGCACCGGAGGGATTAAATATTCTGCTTCGGCTGATTGAAAGTTGTGGGGATACCGTTGAGGTTTGTCTTCATGAGCGGACAACACGGCTGGAATATTGTCCTGAGCCGGTTTCATTGGAGGAGTCGCAGCCAGGGGATGCATTGATTGCATTTTCAAAAAAGGCGGTTTTGGAATATGCGGACAAAATGAATGCAGCGGGGCATCCGACTTCGATTATTTATGGTGCATTGCCATATCCAGCACGGCGGATGCAAATGGAACGGTTTCTAAATCATGAGACGGAACTGCTGGTTGCAACAGATGCAGTTGGTATGGGATTAAATCTTCCGATACGGCGTATTATTTTTACAACGGATAAGAAATTTGATGGACGGAAAAGCCGTGAACTGCGTCCGGCAGAGGTACAGCAGATAGCTGGCCGTGCGGGTCGCATGGGGATGTATGATACAGGTTATGTAAGCTCATTAAGCGGAAGTGATGTAATTGCAGAGGGAATGCGGAGCAGGGTACAGCCAATTACAAAAGCAATGTTAGGTTTTTCTGATTTGGTACTGCGTGTTGACCATGATCTGTTGGAGGTTCTTAAAGTTTGGAATGCTATGCCAACGATCGAGCCATATCAGAAGATGGATATTACAGCTTATATATGGATTATTGAAAAGCTCAAAGAACGGGGAATAAAAATGTCAAAAAGTGATTATCTCCGTGCAGCGTCAATTCCGTTTGAGGAAAAGAGCACTGAATTGTTGGAGCAGTTTTTAGATTATTGCAGTGCATTTTCGCGAGGAGATATTTCGATACCGGAACCAGAGCTGCGATATGATTCTTTGGATAGTTTGGAGCTGTACTGTAAGGAGCTTGATTTATATTATTCATTTTCGCGTGCATTTGGATACGATTTAGATATTGATTGGGTACACGCTGAAAAGGAGGGGACAGCTGCCAGAATCAATAATATTTTAATTACGCAAATTCGAAAGAAAGGAAATTCCTGCCGAAAGTGTATGCGTCCGCTGCGGTGGAATTATCCATACCGTATCTGTGAACAGTGCAGGCGTGGACTTTGGCGGCACTAACAGAAGACCAGGTGTATGGTTAGCAATACACCTGGTTTTATATTTCAATGAAACAACTGTTTGCACTTAGAAAATATTGTTTTGGATACAAAAAGGCATTCTCCGATACTTCGGAGAATGCCCTACATGAAAATGGAGTGTTGTTATTTGCTTTTTTTATGGCGCAGGCGCAGAAGCGTATTCTGTACCTCTAATTCAGCGTCGATTACGTCACCTGAAATAAAACGAAACATTGTTTTGCACACCTCGATTCCAACTGGATTCCTTGATGGATTATATTTTACTCTACTTTGCGCTATTTTGCAATCGTTTAACTATATAATATAACCAAAAAACTGAAAAATATTTTATGCATATTTACTACAAATGGGAGTGTTTTTATGAATATAGGAAAACCAGAACGGCTTTTACATACACAGTTTGCAAGATCACTTCGAAAACCTTTTCGTCAGGCTGTTAATGAATATAGACTAATTACACCCGGCGACCATATTGCCGTCTGTATCTCTGGCGGAAAGGATTCTATGCTTTTAGCCCTTTTAATAAAGGACTTAGCAGAGGAAACGGAAGCGGCATTTTCATTCACCTGTATAGCGATGGATCCCGGTTATTCGCTAGCGCATCGCAGTCATATTGCGGAGAATGCACATAGGCTGGAAATTTCCCTGAACTTTTTTGAAACCAATATTCTCCGCATCGCTGGAAGGCACTCACCGGAGCATCCATGTTTTCTGTGCTCGAAGATGCGGCGCGGATACTTGTATGCTGAAGCGCAGCGGTTAGGCTGTACAAAGATAGCGCTGGGACATCATTTTGATGATGCGATTGAAACAATTTTGATGGGGATGTTATATGGCGGACAGGTACAGGCTATGCTGCCCCGACTGCCAAGTAAAAATTATCCGGGAATGGAGTTGATTCGTCCGATGTATTTTGTCCGGGAACAGGCGGTGTCCGACTGGGCAGAGACATGCGGCATGAGGTTTGAATCGTGTGGATGCCCTGCGGCACAGAAGGGGATAGATACTAAGCGTGCTGAGATTAAGAAACTGATCGCACAGCTGTCAGCAAAGAATCCACAGGTTGAAAAAAATATTTTGAATGCAGTAAAATCAGTTGATACGAGAAAGCTGCTGGGCTGGCGGGATGCAGAAGGGGAACACAGTTTTTTGGATGTATTTGGTGATTGTATGTAATATATTTAAGCACGTCCAGTTGATAAGACTGGGCGTGCTTTTCTGTCAGTTGTCATCATGATTGAAGGTATCTGCAATTTTGTTGCGGCGTTTTTTGGCAATCCGAAAGCATAGGTATTGCAGGCCATAAATAAGAATCCCTGTCGACAAGAAAATAGAAATAAAGAAAATAAAGATTATTAGAGACAAATCACTCTGAACCTCTGGATGGAGCTGCCAAGCCTTCAGCGCACCGAAAATCACGGAAGATATCAAACTTATAGCGAAGGATCGGAGCAAATAAAATGCATGAGGAAAATGCTCGGTTTCGGCAAAGCGGGTATCATCATCGCCAATACCTTTGTAGATCATTAAAATAAGGCATAGAATGTTTGCTGCCATGAATGTACCGAATTCCAGGGGCCTGACAGAGGTCCAGCTGTTTCCGGATAATTTATTATCGGCAAATTGCACGATCAGGTCAATCAGAATACCAAACATCAGCACATGGTATCCCATACGATATATGCTGTTGATTTCACTCTGAATCCGTTCATCCTTATTTTTTTTCAGAAATTGTCTCATTTACAATCAATCCTCCCAAAATAGTTCGTCCAGTGTTTTGCCGAGAACCTTGCATATCTGAATGCAGAGTTTTAACGTTGGATTATAGCCGCCTGCTTCAATCAGTCCGATGGTCTGGCGGGTAACACCAACTGCCTCGGCCAGCTGTGCCTGTGAAAGATCATGCTCAGTGCGAGCCAGCTTTAGCTTTTTATTTTTCATTTATTTGCCTCCTTCTGTAACATAAGTATAAATGTTTTCAATCGAAATGTCAAGTATATATTGCAAAATAAAATTTATAAATTGCATTGTGGCAGATATAATGTTTATATGTATGGCTAATCAACATTTGGAAGGGGCATAGGAGGCGGGGCAGGGCGGAATCCGCTTATTTCATACATTATCTCGGAATTGATACCGTTGTGATACAAAAGATATTCATTACAGTTGCGGCAGCTTATCTTGAAAATTGAACAATTTACAATTCTTTCTATTTGACATTTTAATAATTTTATGATAATCTATTAAAGAGAATTGATGCAGTTTACCCTGTAAAATACTTACCGAATCAGACAATTATGGTAATATTTGGCCACTTAAATAGACCTTTTGGGAATTACTATTTATCTAGCCAAGTCAGGCAGCCGGGATATTTCGGATATAATTTTGATGCTGTTTTGTAGCGCAATATGCTATGTACCGGCTCCTGACAGTATGAGCATGATATACCGCAGTTTTAAGAGAGCGTTTTTGTTCATTCAAAGCATTAGGGAGGGCAGTATATGCGAATCAGAACAAATACATCAGCATCACGAGCTTTTCGGGAGAATCGAAAGACCGGAAAGGAAATTGCGAAGAATCTGGAAAAATTATCGTCTGGCTATTGCATCAACCGTGCGGCTGATGATGCGGCGGGGCTTGGCATTTCGGAAAAGATGCGAATGAAGCTCACGGAGTTGAAACGATGTCAGAACAATGTACTGGAAGGGGAAGACCTGGCCCGGACGGCAGATGGAGCATTGGCAGAAATCAATGATATGCTGTGCCGTGCACGCGGATTGTGTATTCAGGCGGCGAATGGCACTTACAGCGATCAGGAGCTGGCGGCAATCAGTCATGAAATGAACACGATTTTTGAAGAGATTGACCGTATTACTGCGGGAAGCTGTCATAATACAATTCATTTGTTCCGTGGAAAGGTTGAACCGGAATACCGCGATGTGGTTGTAGAGAAATATGATAAGCTCCCTGACGGACAAGTCGAGCCATGGGGGACGATGGAGTTTATTAAGGATACGCCTTTTAATCAGGCGGAAAAGGCTAAGGCGGCATCTGTCACGTTTGAGCTGGATGATTCCATTGATTTTAACGATGTGAACAGCCTGAACGGAAAGTCTATTCGGGTCGGCGGCACTACATTTTACTTTACAGATGACAAAAATTCCACCCCTTATGGTACTACAATTTCATTAAAGGGTCAGACTGTGGAATCGGCACTGAAACAGTTGAGAGGGGCTTATAATATACAGTCGGTTGAAGTAAATAAGGATGAGAGAACGGTTAAGTTAACATCGGTTCTGTCAGATTGGGATTACGAATTGCAGGCAAACGGGATACTCGGAGGATATACTGCGCCTGATGGTGACGGTACAATCTATAATGATATGCTTGTACAAGCGCCATCGGGGGCACAGAATATTGGACAGGTAGATGGTTCCGGCTCGTCGAACAATCAGCCAACGTACAATGATACGGTTTCATTTCGCTATACACTGCCTGACAAAGTGCTTACAAAGAGTGATATAACAAATCTGGATCAAAATTCTCTGAGGTTTTGGGATTATTCTGGTACGTCCAGCGGCTCTTTTACTCCAACAGCAGCGCCAGCGGTTTCGTTGAGTGGCTTTACTGTGGGCATGAAGCGGGATCAGGTTGGCGCTGAGATTGCCAAGCGGATCACTGATTTAGGAACCCAAAGCGGCATAACATATAAGGCATCTTATGATCCCAGTAGTGGTTCATTGACGGTAGAAAGTAAAAAAACGGGGTTTAACGGTCCAAGGTATATTTACCTGCATGAAAGCACTGCATCGGGAACGGGTGGCGGATCGACGTTGGTACACTCGTGGTCCAGCAATGCGCTGCAAGTCAGCTGCACGCAGACTGCTACACCAACGCCGGAACGTCCAGCACAGTATCAAATTACTATTCCAAAAGCAAGTTATCCGTACTCTGTAAATGTTGGAGGTACGGTATACGTGTATTATAATAGCATGGATTCAGCTACTCCAACGACATTCAATGGACTTAATCCGAATCTTTCATATAATACTGTACTAAGGGATATAAGTACAGGAATTGATGCCAAAACTGATATTATTGATAACATTAAAAAACTTTTGGAGAATCGGAAACTGAATGTAAGTGTGAATGACAACGTAATAACTGTAACTGCCAAGCAAATGAATACAGATATCAGCAACAAACTTACCGATATTTACGGAAGTAACGCCACTGTAAGTTTTTATAAAAGCAATCCAACCACTGGCGGCAGTAGTAAAGTGCTGCTGTCATCAGATCAATATTCTGATCAAGAGGTCAATGTACCGTTTCAGTTGGGCAGTGATCCAACAAAGTTGGTTGGCACAGGATTCCGGGTAGGAGATTATCAGTTTGAATTTACAGATGGATCATCCGGATTGAGTTCAAGTTATCGGGATATCAATATTGCAGGATGCAAAACATCTGCAGAAGTGGCTGACGTAGTACATAAGGCACTCCAAGCTGTAAACACCAGATATAGTGCGGCTATAGACACAGTTGATCCTAATAAAATGCTGATAACCGTTACCAGACATGCGGATTATGATTTTTTAGCGGTTACAGATGGCGACGGCGGGATTGTCAAAGGCGGCAGCACAAAATTTTCAGGCGGCACGTATGCCGGAGATTCCCAGATAGAGATGGATTTCTCATTTGTGAATCAGGATAATTTGAAAGATTTGCTCGGCAAGGGCTTCCGAATCACTTGTGCTACTTGTCCGGGGGAGTATATCAACGTTTTCTTCTGCTGGGAGAATGACGGCACGATCCCGCAGACCTTTGACCGATTTGATGCATCCAGTGGTGCAAACCGGACAATCCATAACATCCCTGTAGAGCTTTCCAAAATTACGGACGGTCACAAAATTGTGGAAAGCATTGTAGAGCAAGTACGTCCAACACTGAATCATTATACAGATGTTGTTGTAGGTGATCCACCAACCACACTAATTGCAAAGGAAAAGCGGCATGGCGATGTAATCAATGCCGGTGAAACACAGATTCGTCTGGGTTCCGTCCTGTCAGGCATGGAAACGAATTTCACCTATGGCGTTACCGTGAAGACAGAACGGGTTTGGCCACCGGACGGCGAGGTAGAGCTGAAAACCGATAATGTCAAAATATATACCGGCTCTGATCCTGTACCGCAATATATTGATGTCCATCTGCCGTATATTGATTTGGAATGGCTGCGGCTGAATCCGCCGGAAATTGTTGATTTCATTGCAGAGGATCAAGACCCTTCTGACTGGCTGGCACGGGTCGATAAGGCAAATATCGCAATATCAGATGCACGCGGCACAATCGGTGCAGATTACAACCGGCTGGAGCACGCCTGGCAGGATTTGAACCAGGCAGAAATCCAGCTGACCGATGCTGAAAGCCTTATTCGGGATGCAGATGTTGCGGAGCTGATGATGGAACAGACAAAGCTACAGATATTAACGGAGTCCCAACAGGCCATGCTGTCACAGGCCAATACACAGGCACAGAATGTACTTCAGTTATTAGGATAGCAGTATACTTTATAAAAGATTCAGACTATATTCACATCATTATTCTCGTGTGCGTTAAAGTTTGCCGCTCGGTTCGCCTGTGCGGCGGGCGGTCCTGCGCGGGCGGCGCCAGAGGGACTTGTCCCTCTGGACTCCCTTTCTCCGCTGCGGCGGGGAAT
>CAJUSB010000100.1 GCA_910589115.1 uncultured Clostridia bacterium
AACAGTGCAAAATGAGCATGTGATTTTACGACGAGTTTCACGGATTCAGGTATTATTGAATTGAAGCATCCGCATGAGCGATTTGTGCAGAATGCTATCTTTATGATTGAGGTGACACCAGTGATTGAAAAGCTTATGGATGAAGAATTCCGGTATGGAGAACCGGAATACAGCGAAGCAGAAGGGGAAATCAGTGAAATCTGTCAAAAACTGAATGAACGGCTGGACGAAGAGGGAAGGGGCCTGCTGGGGGCGCTGTCGGATGCGTACATCCATCAAAACAATTTGATTGTGAAGGACGTCTTCAGGTCTGGATTTTGCGCCGCTGTGGGGCTGATGATGGATTACATGAAGCAAAAGGGATGATTGGTGAAAAGGAGGCTATCTGCGGGAATGCAGATAGCCTCCTTTAACTTGAGTTTTCAGCTCTTGTGATTGCTTCCAGCAGGCCCTGCATGGTTTTTTCGACCGGTTCCTGATATTTCAAATCGAGCTGTCTGATTTTTGAAATCGTTTCTGCCCATGCCTGATTGTCGATATTGCCGCCAAACAGCAGATAGTCACTGCTGCATGAGAGCACGCGGCAGACTGTGATCAGGGAATCAAGGCTGAATGAAGAGTCTCCTAATTCGATATTTGCAATAAAACGGGGGCTCAGGGAGCATAACTCGCCTAATTTTTCACGGGTATACCCTGCCTGTTCCCGTTTTTCCCGCAATCTCCCGCCAATTTCTTTCTTTCGTGAGCCTGTCATCTGTATTCACCTCCTACCTCAATTTAATCACGAAGTGAAAGATGTTGACATGTGATAGTATCTCATTTATAATATGATATATCAGATGTGTATTGCCGGGTGAAACTGTTTCGTATTACATCTGAGCTATGATATCCCGGATGGAGAGCGTAGGGAGGAATTCGGCCTGCCTGGCAGTCGGATTTTGATCAATATGTAGAAAAGGAGGCCGGTTGACAAATCATTTATTGGAGAAAAACATAATTAAAGGAGGAGTATAGATCATTATGAAGAAAAGAAGAATTCTGTCGTTTTTTTTGGCGGTGATGTTGATGTTCAGCATTTTCCCATCAGCGCTGGCGGCAGAGGATGAGGGTCCATCGGAGGCGCTGGCCAAGCTATCTGATGAAAACTTTGAGTGGGAGCTGACAGCCGGAACCGAAGTTGAGGATGAACGGACAGAGAGTTTTTGGCGTTATGATAACGAAGAACTGGTCTATCTGGAAGATAGAAACGAGAAACATCATTGTCATAACATTAATTTCCATTTAACGGAAGATAGCGAACCCGGAGAAGGACTGTTTAAGATTACACGCCCAGATAGCCTTTTAGATACTAAGGATTTAATCATTCGCATTCGCCGATTCCGCCCCGGCGACCAGATTGGTGATACAACCAGTGGCTGGATGTATGAATCGTTAGACAGAAATGGTTCATATGACCTTGAACTTTTTGAATGGGATAGCGCATGGGTGTATAATTTTCAGTTTGGCACTGGCTCTGATGATGAAGATTTTGTTCCTGAGTCGTATACATACCGCTTTATGTTGGGAATTGCAAGGTTTGAATATATGACATGGGATTCCATCTCGTATAAAGTCATATCCGGTGAATATGAATATAAAGATCAGTCGCATAGTACAGATGAACTTTTTATTTGTAACCCAAACTTTGATTATGATAGTCCATTTGATTATAACTGGCTTGAGTTGTATATCAAAAAGGATGCTGATGGGGATGCAGAAGTACGGTTTACGGTTTCATGCCCTGATACAGTCAATAATGAACAAGACATTGTTGCCATGGTCAACGATGAAATAATGGAATTGACTAATGGTAGCATAGAGGTTAGTTCGAGAGAAGGAGAACCTGCTGCAATACTGATTCAATTCGGTAAATTAGATCAGCATGACGCATTTGTTCCCTTAACGTATGAATATGCACTTTGGTTTGATATTGTGTGTCTTGAACGGATGACTTGGGAAAACGTTGAAATTAATATTGCTAATGATGAAAGCGAATGCCTCATCAAGTATTATCCAGACAGGGACAAACCACTACGCACCGCGATAGACACCGTTGAGGATAAATTGAACTATATCGATTTGTTTGTATTACCTGAAGATGTAGCTGCCGGATGTAATTTTACATTAACCTCACCAGAGGATTTAAGTGACCTGGCAGAAAACAACGAGCTCTATATTAGATATGATAAGCGAAATCGTATAAACGGCTCTTTTTCTGCGGATTCCGTATTTGAACCCATGGGAATAAGCGGGTTTACGATTCAGATAAATGAGGACGATGAGTGGATACATGTATTTCAATTTGGTACAATGAAAAACAATGCGGAAGAAGAGGAGCTTTTTATTCCTTTGAGCTACGGCTATCAATTTATTGTGAACATTCTTCCGCACTCTCAATTGGATTGGGATAATATTTCCTATGAACCATCCGCAGAAAGTATAGAAATCGACGAAGACAATATTATAAAGTATTCCGTATCGGATACAAATGAATTGCTTCCAGATTACAAACAGTCGGGCTATGGCGTAAATGCTTATATTTTGCCTGTAACCAAGGCTCCTGCCGGTTCCAGAATGACATTTCAGATACATTGTCCGAAAAACTGGGATACGGAAAAATATAATATTTCTGTGGATTATATTACAAATATTCGAGGAGCAAAAAGCGGCGATACTGCAACCCGGGACACGATCGAATTAGAAGACGGTATTCTTTCGATTCCGGTTGATATTTCGATGGCATTTCCGGTTCGCTGGCATCGAGTTACTTTCTATCTGCAAGACTCTGACGGCAATCTGATTCAGCAAAGCTCCAGATATACGTTTGATCTGATTGCTAGGGATGATTCCGACACAGCAGTTAATGCACCTGTCACAGTAGAAGGTGACAAGGCAAACTCTGTTATCGAAGAGGGTTCGATTCAGGACAAAATTCAGGAAAACCCAGATGCAGACCGTATTTTCATTAAGGCGGCTTATACAGACACTGGTTTTGTTCCCTCAGCCCCGGAAGTAAATGTTACGCTTGGCAAAAATGATGCAAACGCTGTAATTGATGGAAACAAAACCCTTGAAATCGCAACTCCACTGGGTACGATTGCCGTACCGTCTGAGGCAGTAGCGCAGGCCATGGGAGAATCTGATGAGGATGCTGCTTCACTCAGGCTGAAAGTGCAGACCCGTGAGAGCGAAGATATTTCCGGTTCAGGAAATGTAAATGTGGAGATTATTGGTGTTACACTTCACCGCATTGTTGACGGTGAGGAATCCGATGCGGTCCCTGTTCAGCTTGCTGACGGCCAAGCGCTTACTGTAACGGTAATTACGCAGAAACAAACCCCGGTAGTCGTCGTTTATCTGCCGAAAAACGGAGGCCCGATCTTCCATGCGCAGGTCAATAATGTGAATGACCGTGTTTCTTTTTCGACATCGCATCTAAGCGAATTTGCACTGTTATCCTATGATGAGGCGCGCAAACTGGGCCTTGTCGGAACATCTTCCGGCGGCAGCGGCAGCAGCGGCGGCGCAAGCCATGTAACGCGGCAGCCGGGCTACACTGCTTCCGGGGACAAGGATACCGATACGGCGCCCGAGGCAGGCCGTGTTCGTGTTGATTCCACAAGTAACGGCAGCGTGGATGTATCCCCCAGAAGCCCGTCCCGCGGTGACCGTGTGACCCTGACTGTTACTCCGGACGCTGGCTATCAGCTTGACAACATTGAGGTTTTGGATGAAAAGGACAAGCCTTTGCGGCTGGATAATCCCGCAGAGAATGTCTATACCTTCACCATGCCCTCCGGTGATGTCACAGTTTCCGCACAGTTTGTCAGCGAAGGCACAGCACCGGCCCCCGCCCCAGCCGCTGCGGAAAACACCGCACGCAATGCGTCCTTTGCCGACGTCAAAACGACGGACTGGTACTCCGCATCAGTCGCCTTTGTAACCGAAAACGGGATGATGGCAGGCAATAACGGATATTTTTCACCCAACAGCAGCCTGACCCGTGCCATGATTGCACAAATCCTTTATAATATGGAGAACGCGTCTGCTGCTGGTTCTGCCAGATTCCCGGATGTCTATGCAAGTGACTGGTTCTCGGATTCTGTTACATGGGCGGTTTCCCAGGGCTATATGAACGGATATGGCAGCGGCAGCTTTGGCCCCAATGATGCGATTACCCGTGAACAGCTCGCAGCCGTATTCTACAGCTATTCGCAGCGGAAAGGCTATGATGTTTCTGCTGCTGGTGTGATTACATCATTTACAGACAGCGCAGCGGTTTCTGACTGGTCAGAGGCCTCTGTCCGCTGGGCGGTCGGAGCCGGGTTGATTTCAGGTAAAGCAGGCGGCAGGCTTGACCCGTCCGGAACCGCCAGCCGCGCGGAGGTTGCACAGATATTGATGAATTTCCGACAGAATATCGCGAAATAAAGATATTTTGGTATAAGGTGTTCATTACATGGCAGACAAAAAACCCGGCGGATTTTCGCCGGGTTTTTCATGCAGGTGCGCCCGGCATGGGCAACAACTAGGTGGTGAAAATTCACTACGCGCTCGGTAGTAGGAAGCGTTAGCCGAAGGCAAGGGTGTCCATACTGTTTGAAATACAAATACAGGAAGGTACGTTGGAGGCGTCCTGTGCATTATGAACGATATTTTTTTCACCGAATGCTGTGGGCTGCTCATTGCGAGCGGGAATGCTGTTTGCAGTGCTGAACATATCGGCTGGGGACACGTTCTTACATCCGCGAATATTATAAAATACGATGATTCTATCGTCATACGCATAGACACAATTAACGAATGTATCGATAATACGTTTTCTGAATTCCACATCATTCAGGTCACCCTTGCAAAACATTTTCAGCCAGGAAACAATCTCCGCCTTGGTGTATCGGATTTTAGTTGCAATACGAAGTTTGGAAAGCTCGACTTCAAAATCATCTTTCATGGCCTGGGTATTTTCCATCTTCTCATAAATTTTGGGATGGGAAGATTTGGGGGCAGAGAGAAGCAAATCAACAAATTTGTTAAGGTCACGGTCGAGCTTGGCAATTCGCTTTTCGAGCTCCTTCATTTTACTGCTGTCGAAATCCTTGTTGTATTCATTCACAACCCCTTCCGCGATATAATTCATCCGTGATGGGGTGAGTACATATTTCACTGTCTGCTCTACAACAAAATATTCCAGAAACTCCTTCTTTTCGTGGGCTTTGGAGCAGCCAAGCCCTTTTCTCCTGTTGCTGCACTGATAGTAAGAAAATATTTTCCCGCCCTTTCTGCTCCCGTAACTGGAGCATCCAACAATCGTGCATCCGCAGTATCCGCAAAAAAGTTTTCCGCTTAACAAATATTCTGCCGTAGCTTTGTTTTTGCCGCCCTCCATACGATGGCGTGCAACCTGCTCCTGCACCTTGTCGAAAGTTTCCTGGTCTATCAATGCGGGGCAGCCCCCCTCAACTGATATGCCATCAAAGGTAAAGATACCGATATACTTTTTGTTGCTGAATATGCATTGCAGGGAGCCGGGTGAATAGGGATTGCCGTTGTGATTCTTGATTCCTGCCGCAGCCATATATTCAATAATTTTTGTTTTAGGAACCCCGGCGGCGTACTGTTCAAAAGCCCTTTTGACGAACGGAGCGGTTGTTTCATCAATGGCAAGTCTTCCGTCAACGGTTTTATAGCCGAGCGGGGGAGTGCCGGTACAGTATTGCCCCTTCAAAGCGCTTTCGCGCATACCGCGTTTGACCTTTTGCGAAAGTTCAAGGCTGTAATATTCAGCGCTGGCCTCCAGCACCGCCTCCAGGATAACGCCCTCTGGGTTGTCGCCGATATTCTCCATGGCAGAAAGCACCTTAACCCCATTCTTCTTGAGTTTGTGCTTGTAAATGGCGCTGTCGTAGCGGTTGCGGGTAAAGCGGTCGAGCCGGTAAACAATAACATACTGGAACACACCTTTGCGGGAATCGTCGATCATGCGTTGGAATTCAGGCCTGTCGTCTGTCCTGCCAGATATGGCACGGTCGATGTACTCCCCGACAATGGTATAACCTTCCCGCTTGGCGTATTCGTGACATACGCGGAGCTGCCCCTCTATGCTTTGCTCCGTCTGGTTGTGTGAGGAATAGCGGGCGTAAATCACCGCGTTTCTTTCTGTTGTTTCCTGTTTTTTCATAAGTTACCCCTTTCTTTTCATTAAAAAGTATGATAAAATAGGGGTACTGATAAGATCTCGAGCCTTTTCAGTACCCCCGTCCCGTTCGCTGTTAGCGCAGTGAGCGGGACTTTTTTAATTTGCCCTCTCAAGCGAGGCGATCCGCCTCCACATCTCGGAAAGTGAGGCCTTGTTTGCGGTTTCCCATTCGACCATGGAATCCTTCAGTTCTTCTACACTTTCCTTGCTTGCAAGAGTTTCCAGTAGCTGCATGTGTCCGCCAGCAAGCGCCTTTATATCGGGAATAATGGTGTTTTCAATACGCATTTCGATATTGAGCAAGCGTTCGCTCTGTGCGGCCAACTGCTCGCCCTGCGCGGCCAGCTGTTGGCCGTGCTCCTTATCGATCTTGTCTACTTTCTTTGTAAGTTCAGAAATTTGTTCGGCCTGCATTTCTAGCATAGCCAGAATCTTTTCTTCATTGTTCATTATGTAGCTCCTTTCTTGGAAGCCAACTCACTGAGTTGGCTTTTGCTTTTTCGGGAATGTGAAGATTTTTGCGGTGTGGCGTGGCGGAAAATACGCTTCCGGTGCAGACAGGTTCAACCGGCCTTTGCTGGTGTCGAAGCCCCGGATGTTCTTATACTTGCTTCGATGATCAGCTGTTCACGGATTCTGGCTACCTGAGCTTCAATCTCCGGGGTGCTTCCTTCTGGAATTACTGCCGCTAGTTCAGGTTCAGCAGGCTTGCCGACCAACTCGGAGAGTTGGGACTGCGGGGCAGCGGGTGGCTCGGCAATGGGTGAGGTTTGCAGCCCATCAGCCAGTTCCAAAACCTTGCGTTCCAAAATGTTCCACTCTTCCGGGGTCATTCGAGCCAGTACGCCAATCAGCTGTTGCCGGAAATCAGGTTCTCCGCTCAAAGTATCCCCAATGAATTTTGAAATCAAATCGTTCTGGGTTATCGGTCGGAACATCTCACCCTCGCCCGTGCGGAGCCATGCTTCATTAACGTTGAATTCGCGGCAGACAGCGAGAATTATTTGTTCTGACGGACTTCTATTTCCCTTTTCAATTCTTGAAACTGCTGTCCCTGTTACACCTAAACGCTTTCCAAAAGCCTCTTGGCTTAAATTTATGTTTTGATGTAATCGGATTTGCTTTAACCTTTCGTTCATCATTTACACCTCCCGTTAGGATTACTATATCATATAATCTGACCATAGTCAAGAAAAAATCAAAAAAGCACTTGACATTACGACCAAAGTCATGTATAATCAGACCATAGTCATGAAAAAAAGGGGGGTGAACACAATGACGAACGAGAATGCAGCAGTCGTGCAGACGATTGCAACAGCGTTATCTCTGATGCCCGAGGACAAGCGACGTTTCATCATGGGATACGTCGAGGCCGTAATTGACATGCGGTCTGAGCAGTCCCGCACCGGGGATTGGCGGGAGGGCGCGTAAAAAAAAGCCCCGCAACGCGGGGCGAAAACAACAAACGGAGGTGTCAGCAGTGAACGGTTGGGAAGTATTTGCGTTGATTGCATTCGCTGCAAGAATTGCGGGGGCAATCGTACTGCTAATTGCTTTGATTCGTATTTTTGGGAGCTAATGTTCTGCTGGAAGTCTTGACCAGAACTTCGAGATAAAGTGTATAAACTATTCGCAGTTGCTTTCTGACGGGGATTGAAATTGTGCAAGAAAGTTGTCAATCAGTTTATTTGCATGTGGGGCCTTATCAAACAGCAGGTAAAATAGACGCATAAGCAAAACACTAATCTCCTCGTCAGAACTGTCGAAAAGCTCCATACGGGAAATATTTTCCCCGATCCCGCCATAGACATATCCATCTATACACCTTGCAATTAGGAACATACCATCCTCATTTGGGAATGTATAGGTAAAAATACCTTCTGAATCAGGATGGTGCCCCGGAAAGAGGGCGATTCCAGTATTGTAGAAATCGTATGAGGTTCGAGACCAAGCACTGGGGTTCTCTTTGGTAATTACAATCATCTGGGTCAAAAAATCAATTTGCTTTTGGCGCGGTATTCTCATTACTGTTCATTCCTTTCTAACCTGCCAATAAAGTAATCGAGTTTATTGCACAACTTCACACAGTTAATCCGCTCTGGTGGATTGTTTAACATATTTAGCGTAATTCTAATGTTTTTCTTATCTTTATGAGTTAATAAATGTGTGAATTTGTGTTCAAAACTGTATAATTGAATCCTAATTTCACTGACGCATTCTAATGTAAGCGGACTGCCTTCGAATAAGTTCCGACGCAAAGCTATCATAGTTCGCTTTATAGCGGTATGTCCTTTTTGGTACTCACGTTTTTGGAATTCAATTGTTTTTCTAAGTTTCTCTGATTTCAACAGCAGAGCTATGGATAGCACGAAACTGGCAATACCTAAAAAGTCGGCTGCCATAGGGATTATCCCAGGGAATGATGGGTAAAGCCAATGCGGCAAGATTATCACATCCAGCATTCTTTTGTTATAGCTCTATTATACGAGGCATTTATTGAATTGTCAACGCTAAAGAGACCATATAGCAGGGTTATTGAACGAGTTAAGAGCTTGTAAACTTCATGAACAAAAGAGGAGGTGAACGCCATGGACAAAAAGAAAAACATCATGTCAGAGAGCCAGTCCGATACGGTTCGGAGTGCGAGCGGTGTTTTGTGTGAGCTTCAGGAGAAATTTCCGGGTGTAAAAATTTCTGACGCCTCTGTTGAGGCCGCGGGCAGTTTGAAAACCCGAGTTGAGGTGTTTGAGCGTTTTATAATCCATCTGTATGAGATGTCGCGGCTCTTATGGGTGACGGATAAGAAATTCCGGGTCACAATCGAGTGCGACCCGGAAACTGGAGAAGTTAGTGCAAAGCGAGAGTATTTCTGATATTTCCTGTGTTGAAAACGTGTTCACAAGAAACCATCAAAATCGGGTGCCGCTTCCAGAGATTCTAGTGATTTTACATTCTCTAAAAATTGGATCATCCAGAATGGATAGATCAGTATCATTAACGTAAGCAACATAAACACCTGGATTCGATAAATCAGTTATACCAGATGGCGGTTCCATATGAGTTACTATGAAATCGTAAACCTGATGGCATAAATCCGGTTTAAGTGCACTTGCGTCAATACGTAAGCGTAAGAGAGACATGATTTCACCTCCTTCTGGTTTGATTATATCACAGGAGAGGAACAGGCACAATTCACAAAATAACCGCTGTATCACTAATACCTGTACAACGGCAGAAAGGAGGTGAACACCTATGAACGAACCGATGCTTCACTACATTACCCAGGCTTATATCCACTCGGACGATGTAGCGCATGATGGGGAAAAGGGCTGCTTGAGCTATGCGCTCAGAATTGAGAACATGGCCGTGAGCAATGAGCATCTTGGAAAGCTGATGGAAATCCTGGAACGCGCCACTTCTGAGGCGAAAACCGTGATGGGCAAGTAAAAAAAGGATAGAGCGCCCCTCCAAGCGGGGCGCTCCGCATCCGGTCACTCCAAGCCAAGAGCTTGGTCAACTTTCCGCCCGAAAGCAGTTCTCGCTTGACATTTAGGACAGAAACGAGCATCAGGCTCCAACTCTGCTTTACAGTCTTCATTTTCGCAAAAGACGGGAAGCGGGCTGGGAAGTCTGCAATGGGGACAGGAATCCAAAGCATGTGTATCGTATCGAGTCTTGCACTTTGGGCAAACGTACATTATACATTACCTCCTTCGTATGAACTTGGACAATTTCATTATAGGAGGTTTACTTGTGAAAGTCAACAAACAATTCCCAGCCCATCAGAAAGGCATGAAATATTTTGCCGACGCAGAAACCAACCGAGTAGCCGATTATATCCAGAAACTCGGTATCAAGTACACCTGTATGGCGCGTGTAACCGGAATCCCCGAGGGTATCCTTCGGCGGAGCCTGATTAAGCGTGAGCGCAGTCTTCGGGCAGGAGAATTCCTTGCAGTTTGCCAGTTCTTAGAGAGGGAACCACTCGACTTCGCACGAGACACCGGCCAGACTGGTGCGTAAAAGGAAAGCGAGGTGAATGAGATGATGGTTAGTGACGATTCCAGCAAACTGTTCAAAGATATCACCGAAATGGACGCGGAGAAGCAAACGATACAGGCGCAGATTGGCCTTAACGCGTACC
The DNA here is from genome assembly GCA_910589115.1 of uncultured Clostridia bacterium. GTDB lineage: Bacteria > Bacillota > Clostridia > Oscillospirales > Butyricicoccaceae > QXXE01. The sequence continues at coordinate 10,380 of CAJUSB010000100.1, forward strand.
TGATAGACGGCGAGATAACATGGACGCCCGAGGAAAGAGAAGACTTTCTTCGCAGAGCAGAGAACGCCTGTCGCGAGGCTTTTAACTGGTTTGCAGAGAAAATCAAAGCGCGGGCGTGATAAACAAGGCCACCGGCCCTTACATAAAGGAGGAAAAACGTCATGGTGGAATTGACTGGAAAAGGAAACGACATCCTCGGAAAAGCCGAGGATGTCATCCTGCAAGGGGTTGAAAGATTGCTGGCAACGCCGGACAAGCTGACTTCCGAGAATTACAGGGATCTCCAAACGCTGGTATGTACAGCTGGGAGAATTCAGGCGATCCGATTCGGGTACTTTCACAGCAACTACCCAGAGCAAGCAGAGGCCTACATCAATAGTCGCCGTTAACGTAGATCCATTCGCTTAGATCCTGGGGGGCCTTCGATGTCAGAGCTGTCCCATTTGGTATAGCCGGTGGCGTGGTTGAAAACATCGTCGGCTAAAGCGCGGGGATCGTCGTGACCCGTCCAGTTGGTCGGATCATCGTCGAACAGGAAACCGTATCCGTAAGATGTTTTCACGATTTTCAGGACGCCAATAGGTGTGGGGTAATACCACATTGCAGATTCTCCTCTCTGTAGATTTCGGGCGGTGGTGACGCGCCGTCCGGGATCATTATACCACGAGCGGGAGGCGGGCTCAATCCACAAGACAGATGCAGGTCCACAACAGGGAGCGATAGGAGGGCGCGTAAAAAAGCCCCGCAAAGCGGGACAATGGACTATGAAAGGAGGTTTTGAATATGTCAAAAGGTATTCCCGTAATAGAGATAGGCTTTACCGCACTGCGGGATCCAGTAACGCGTGAATTTCTGCCAGCGGAACCGCTCTACATTGAAAAGACTGAACGTGCAGAAGAAAGCGAAACTGCATTGATGAACGATGTGCGAAGGTTATTTGCACATCGGTTTCAGCAATATGTAGCTGAGGGCGGATTGATTGGGGAAGTGTCCCCAGACGATGCGGCAGCGCCGGACAAATCCCGAAAACGGGCGGGAAGGAGAAAGCACAATGATTGTAAGACCAGCTTATAAGTGTCTGCTCTGCGGACAGGTATCGCAGTATGGAGAGGCGCAGGATATTCCACGTGAAGCGTTGCCTGTTCTCTTGGGAAAAGCAATCGCCATGCAGCGGTTTGCGGGTACATCTCTGCGCAGGGCACCAATGTACGCCTCCCATGGATGTAGGGACGGAAACGTTGGGTTGGCATATTTCGCTGGATTTCAGCGCGCCGAATTGTAAAATACGCAGAAATTAGATCCGTCCTGCTTCCGTCCTGCCCGCAGCAGGACGGAGGAAAATACAATGTTTCAGATGATTTTATCAATTATCTTTTTGCTTGCAGCGCTTGCCCTGCTGGGCGTGGGAATCGGCGCAAAAGAGAACGGAACGCCCGCAGCAAGTCGCAAATCCCTTGCCGGAGCGCTGGTATGCGCGGTGCTGTTTGTCGCAGTCTGCACCTTTTCAGTCGTTCCGGCGGGCAGTACCGGCGTACTGGTAACATTGGGCAGCCCCGGCAATCAGGGGATGCAGTCGGGGCCGCACTTCAAGATACCGTTTGCACAAAAAATTGTTATGATCGACAACCGGGTGCAGCGTACCGATGTAGACGGCAGCGGCGCGA
>CAJUSB010000101.1 GCA_910589115.1 uncultured Clostridia bacterium
TTTTCGCTGCTGCACCCTGCCCAGCCCGCCAAAAGCACGGCGGGCCGGGTGGGTGGATGCGGCTAATCTTTTCATTCGCGAGTATAGCTGCTGGTCAATGTCTTAACTTGCATCATGGATAAGATTTCGGAATAGAATCCATTATGAATGGGCATTAAAACGTTTTATAAAGCTGGTGAAAAGCATTCCTCATGATCCTCTGCACGACCGGAAAATGCGCTGACCGGTATGATATTCCCTTTGTAAATTTTTTGCGCTCTTGTGAGCTGATAAATTGCCGGTCTGCTTTGTCTGACATGGTTTATCCCTGCACTATTCCGTTTTCACCCGTTCAGGACATTTCCTTTGAATGATATTATATCAGAAGCGGAACAGATTAAAAACACATTTCTTTTCTTGCTGCGGAAAATATATGATTTTTTCTTGCGGCAATTTCACAGGGTGCCGTTCCGCCAACGCAACCCGCAACGCTGTCGGAAAATTATCGCAATACAAAAGCGGTGGAAATACATGGTTTTTAAGAAATCAAATGATTATCTCAAAAAGCCTCAGTTTACAGGCGTTTCCGCAGGATAGCAGCTTGAATTTACTACTTATTTATTGCTTACGGATTGAGTTTTGATATGCTTTCGAACTTTTGCGGATAGAACAAACAGAAAGCGAGTACCAGTATTGATATTGTCAATATCAGTTGACATATTCAACTCAAAGAAATTAGAGGCTTACGCAGAGACGTCCAGGGGTGCATAGCATGGTTGCCGTTTCACACAATTATCCGACTTTCTGGTCTCCCGCTCCGCCTTTGTAATGCCGTTGTGCCTGCGCTTTGGGTGATGGACTATGCCGAGCTCCTTCATTATCACATATCATTCTTCTCTGTTTTTTCTGTCCGTTTGGGCAGGAAGGGCTCAAAGTTTGTGAAACAGCCGGGCGAAGTTTGAAAAAATGGGTTGACTTCACAAAAGAAGATTGATATAATAACGAAGCGTGAGTATTTGACAGCACGCAGAAAATAATTCCACACATCCCGTGATGTAGGCAGCCGGTGGCAGGACCCGGTTCTGTTGCTGCTGGCAGATGAAACGGGATGGAGGCTACAACCAGGGAGGAAACAACAAAATGGCAGTAATTTCTATGAAGCAGCTGCTGGAAGCCGGTGTCCACTTCGGCCACCAGACCCGCCGCTGGAACCCCAAAATGGCAACCTATATTTTCACAGAGCGCAATGGCATTTATATCATTGACCTTGCCAAAACTGTGAAAAAGCTGGAAGAGGCTTACTTTTTTGTCCGTGATATTGCGGCTTCCGGTGAGTCTGTGCTGTTTGTCGGCACCAAGAAGCAGGCGCAGGATGCTATCAAGGAAGAGGCTGAGCGCTGCAATATGTTCTTTGTCAATGCACGTTGGCTGGGTGGTATGCTGACGAACTTTAAGACGATGCGCAGCCGCATTACCCGTCTGAACCAGCTCAAGAAGATGGAAGAGGACGGCACCTTCAACCTGCTCCCGAAAAAGGAAGTTATCAAGCTCCAGCTGGAGATGGCAAAGCTCGAGAAGTATCTGGGCGGCGTAAAGGATATGAAGAAGCTTCCGGGGGCAATGTTTATTGTTGACCCGCGTAAGGAAAAGAATGCAATCGCAGAAGCACGTAAGCTGGGGATTCCGGTTGTTGCTATTGTTGATACCAACTGTGATCCGGATGAAGTAGATTATGTCATTCCCGGCAATGATGATGCAATCCGTGCAATTAAGCTGATTTCTTCTACTATGGCAAATGCTGTGTTGGAAGGCCGTCAGGGGGAACAGCTTGAAGTAGCAGCCGAGGAAAAGGCAGAAGAAGCTGCATCCGAAGCGTAAAGTGGTTTTCTAATGGAAAGCGTTAAGGGGTAGAGGCAAGCTGGCCCCTGCCCCTTTCATTTTGTTGGGCGTTCCCGGCGGGTAAGGATGCAGTCCCACCAGGAAGGAAGTCTTTGCATTGGGTCAACGTAGAATGCAGGGGACGGATGCCCAAGGAATATAAAGTTTTTTGGAGGAATGTAAAAATGGCATTTACAGCTGCTGATGTAAAAAAGCTGCGTGAGCAGACGAATGTAGGTATGATGGACTGCAAAAAGGCACTTCAGGAGTCTGATGGCGATTTTGACAAGGCGATTGAACTCCTGCGTGAAAAGGGTCTTGCGAAGGCTGCAAAAAAAGCTGGCCGCATTGCAGCGGAAGGCGTTGTCTGTGCAGCGGTCTGCCAGGAGTGCGGTGTTGGCGCAGTTGTTGAGGTGAATTCTGAGACTGACTTTGTTGCTAAAAACGCAGATTTCCAGAAGTTTGTTGCAGATATTGCAGGCGTGGTAATGAAAGAAAATCCGGCTGACTTGGATGCACTCAAGGCCTGCAAGCTGGGTGATCTCACGGTAGAAGGCGCTGTGCAGGAAAAGGTACTGACGATTGGCGAAAATATTCAGATTCGCCGGTTTGACCGCTATGACGATTCAACGGTGAATGTATCCTATACGCATATGGGCGGTGTAATTGGCGTGCTGGTTGGCCTGTCTGTTTCCGATAATCTGAAGGGGAATGAGACAGTGCTTCAGCTTGGTAAGGATATCGGTATGCAGGCGGCTGCAATGCGCCCGACTTATATGGATAAGTCTGAGGTATCGGCCGATGTGCTCAATAAGGAACGTGAAATCCTGATGGCACAGGCAATCGAAGAAAATAAAACTGCTGCTAAGCCTAAGCCGGAGCAGATCCTCGCTAAGATGGTTGAGGGCCGGGTAGGCAAGTACTATGAGGAAAATTGCCTCCTCCAGCAGGCGTTTGTAAAGGAGAATAAGGTTTCTGTTGAGGAGCATATTCAGGCAGTTGCAAAAGAGCTTGGCGGGGAAATTAAACTCGTGAAGTTCACACGCTTTGAAAAAGGCGAAGGGATTGAAAAGAAGGTTGATGATTTCGCTGCTGAAGTCGCTTCAATGGCGAAATAATTGGGATTGATTGATTTTGTGCCCAAATCTTGAGCACATTTTCTCACCAATCCTGACACAAGCGCACAGGCTCAGGGAAGTCCTAGTTTGGACATCCTTGGGCCTGTTTTGTTATGTCTGGGAATGTCGCCCCTCCTCTGACTTCCTCTCTGTATTTCTTCAATTTCTCAGCGAAAATGAGAGAATTGAGTGGATAATCGAGCAGAAAAGTGCAAATTTCCATGGCATAAGACAGGAAGTTTGAGTGGATGCCCCGCCCGCCTAAACAGGTAATTTGTTGCGAAAAATCGATTTTCTCCGGTATTGGCTCTTAACTCGAAAATGACAAGATAAGTGGGAGAAAATGTTCGAGATTCGTGGGAGAATAACATGGTAGTGCTAGATAATTCGAATTATTCTGAGCTATTTTTTGAATTAATCCGAGAAAATCGCCTTATTTGTGACAAGATAGGTGGCAAGTGACAAAATAAGTGGCATTTTTCCGAGTTTGAGGCTTTCGAGGGATTTCCGAGGGGAATTAATCCGAAATCGCGAATATTGAGGTATTTATTTTCAGGCGTTTTACTCTTAAATATACTTTCTTTAGCGGTAATTTCTGGGTTGTGCTAGTTGTTTTCGCCCTTCTCGGAAGAATCGCTCGAAAAGTGCATCCAGAGAGAATAAAATAATATTACTCTGATTTCATCAGAAAAGTTTCTAAGAGCCCCTGATTTCCTGTAAGTAAAGGTAAATGTGTTTGATACACTTCTGATTTGTGTCAATTTTGATTTCTAGCGCTACCTTTAATTTCTTGGATTAAATAGAAAATCGAGTCATTAATTAACAGGAGTTTTCGGTTACAAAGGTTACAAAATTGCTCGAATTGCTCTCAAAAATATTTTGATTCGCCTAAAAATTAGTGATAGTTTCGGAAAATTGCCCTGTTCAGGCGGTTTTCTCGGATTAATTCTGAAATATATGTTAAAAGGAGGTCTGGCACAACCATGGAACGTAAAAGTGCAAAAAGACGGGATATTAAGTTCTTTAGCGGGAAGAATCAGACGGTCGTGTGTGTCCATAGCGTTGAAGCGCGGGAGTACACCAAGTATCTGGAGGGAGTGACTGCCCTTGAACGGTATGAGGTCGACCTTCCTCTGGAATTGGCTCGTTTTCCCCACCTCAGCGTCGTGGATATCCGGGCGGAGTACTTCACTCTGGATTGGGTCTCGGACTTCCAGTTGTTCTTTGACGACGGGAGTGCTGCGATCAGGGAATTTGTCAAAGTGCAGAACCTGAAGAAACGGGCGGTTGTGGAACAGTTGGAGCTTTCCCGGCGTTACTGGCAGGCTGTGGGTATCCATGACTGGAAAATTGTCACGGACACGGCTCTGGCTTCACTGAAGGAGGTGGAAGATGATTCGGTTTGTTGAGCATGCAGGAGGTAAATACCGAGTGCTGAAGCAGGATGAGTCCGGCTGTTGGCTGATTTCGTACGACGATCCTCGGGCACCGTTTCTGGCAGACGCAACCGCTATGGAGGGTTATCAGAGGATTGAGACTCCGGAAGACTTTCTGGCATACTGGAGTAAAAGCGAGTTTTCTGATGCGGAAAAAGAACGCATTTCCCTGATTCAACCGCTTTTAGATGATGAAAAGTGCATTTCGGATAAGGGACATCGGCTTGTTGTGGCAAAGGAGTGCGCTGTTTCTGGGGACTCAACGGTACGAAGGGTGCTTCGGGTATATTACCGTCGGCTGGCAACGGGGATTCTGGTGGAGAATAAAGAGCGCAAAGCAAGGGCGGAACCAAACTTTGACTGGGCGATTCGGACGTTTTACTTCTCATCCAAGCGATTTTCCCTTCGCGCGGCTTACGAAATGATGTTAGTCCAGCGCTATACGTCCGAGGAGGGTGTCTTTGTGGATGACCTTCCAAGCTGGTCAAGCTTCCAGCACTATTACTATCGCCGAGGCTACCACAAGCAGCCACAGAAGATTATTTCGCGTGAGGGGTTATCCAACTACCAGCGGAACCATCGTCCCATGTACGGCTCCTCAACGGCTTGGCGTGGTACTGTTGGTACTTATCAAATGGATGCTACTGAAGCAGACATTTATCTGGTGTCACGCTTCGACCGGTCGGTTGTGATTGGTCGTCCGTACATCTATCTTGCTGTAGACACTGCTACGGAGCTGATAGCCGGTATATATGTGGGCATGGAGGCGGGGGAGACAGCGATGCTAAAGTGTCTGGCAAATGCGGCAGTGGACAAGGTAACTTTCTGCCAGTCCTTTGGAATCACGATTACTCCGTCTCAATGGCCGAACTACGGGATACCACATGAACTGGTGACTGACAAAGGCTACGACTTCTGTAGCAAGCGGGTGGAGGAGCTGTGCATTCGGTACGGTGTAGAACTTCAGTCCTTGCCGCCTTTTCGCCCCGATGGGAAGGGTTTGGTCGAAAAATCTTTTGATTTGCTGCAACAGCGGTACAAACCGCAGCTCCGTGGACATGGCGTAATCGAAGCAGATGCACAGGAACGCTGGGCGACCGATTACCGGAAGCAGGCGATTCTGGACATCCACCAGTTTACGGAGCTGCTGATCCACTGCATCATCTATGTCAACAGCGGGCGGGTGCTTTCATGTGGCAAAACAGCTTCTGGGCTTTGGGAGTCGTCGGAAAATGACCTGCTGGCTGTGGATGAGAAGGAGCTGCACCTGCTGACGCTGCCAAGGGAAAAGATAAAGCTCACTCGGAGGGGCTTCCATTACAATGGGCTGTGGTACGCGCCAGAGCAGACAGACCAGTTTCATCCGGGAGACAGCTACATGGTTGCGGTGGACAGCGAGGACAGCAGCTGTATCTATGTCGTAGAGTCGGGTCAGTACTATCCATGCCCCCTTTCGGATGGCTGTGCGGAATTTAAAAATCTCAATGTGGAAGAGCTGAAATCAGCGAAGAAAATCAGGCAGCAGCAGAAATCCACTGCAAAGCAGGCACAGTCAGAAGCTGGAGCAGTGGCAACGATGGAAATCCAGAAAATCATAGATCAGGCAATGGTTGGGGTCCGGCACAAGAAATCGATTGCCGCAGGGAAGGACTGCGTGAAGTGATGCCATTTATTGTTATAAATATTATAAATGGAAGGTCAATTTTTGCAGATTTGACCGGAAGGTTATAAGCAATATATCACAGTGCGGACTTTTTGTCATTGGATGGCTGCCCTGTTTTGGAGCGACAATAAAACATTACTACAGGAAAGGAAGACGTAAAATGAAGAAATACGACAACAAAAGGGTTGTTTCGGCGGTTTATAATGACAAATTTGCTGATAATCCATTCCTTGCCGCGATGCCTGAAATGCTCAGCGCGGATGCCTATATGGAAGCAGTGAAGGGTTTACCGCCGCTGCCGAGTGGGCTTTCGGAGCTTACTTTCGAGGAGAGACGGCAGGAAACATCCATGCTGGCGTCGATTTTTGTTCCGATGCCCTTCATGTATTCCCTGTACGATACCCTGTACCGTGCGATTCGGACGACCTACACGACACGGACGGAGCTGGAATCGATTCGCCAGATTAACGCTATTTTCGGTGGGAATGAGCCAAATCAATATGCTACGCAGGCAGATACCGGTTCAATTTTAGGGATTCCGGGCATTGGGAAAACATCAGTTATCCGGCGTTCACTGGCGTTGATGCCGCAGGTGATTGAACACACCGAGTATCGCGGAAATCCGTTCTTCTGCAAGCAGGTGCTGTATCTGCACATTGAATGTCCATCGGATTGTTCTGTGAAGACGCTGGCAATGAACCTGATTGGGGCGATTGACAGAGCGATTGGTTCAAACTACCTGAACACACTGCTGTCGCTCCGGTCAGCAGCAGCCAGTGCGATTGCGGCTCAAATCAAAATCCTGTGTATGACGCACCATATTGCCCTGATTCTTGTGGATGAGATTCAAAATGTTATCACGACCGCCCAAAAGAACCACCAGACAAAGCCGCTTATCAAGTTCCTGGTAGAGCTGACGAACGACACCTGTACTTCGGTTTATTTCATAGGGACGCCGGACGCAGAGGAGGTATTTACCCGGCAGGAACATCTAAAACGCCGGACGCGAGGGATTCGCCTGCTTCCGTTGAAGCCGGACGGTACTTATCGGGTGTTTCTCAGCAAAATCTGGCCCTACCAGCTGACACCGGAGCAAGCGCCTATGACCGACAAGATGCTAAACAAACTGTTCGACTATTCGGGCGGCATTCCCGCCTATATCGTCAAGATCTTTCAGGAAGCACAGGTAAAGGCACTGATGGCGGGTCGCAGCTGCATTGATGAGAAAATTGTTCAACAGACTGTGGATACATTGGCGATTCGAGTACCTAAAACCTATTCAGGAGGCACATATCTGTCAGATTTCGATATCGCTTCAAGTCCAAGGAAAGCTGCAGCCACTGCTCCGGAACCGGTTTCTGTGTCGGCTGAACCAGTCCCGGAACCTCCTGAGAAGCCAGTTCCCCGGATGTATGCGAACAAAAGAGGACGAAAAAACACCTTACGGGACGAACAGGACATGTTGGTGGCGTTCAAGGGCAGCGATGATTTCTGCCGGACGCTGGGAGAGATCGGCTTATTGGAGGTACTGTCATAATGCTGTTATTCTTCCCTATGCCCTATTCCGGGGAGTGGTGGTACAGCGTTTTGTGTCGTTACCATGTGAAATCGGGGAATGAGAAGTTTCAGACTACAATCCGGGAACTGTTCCAAGGTAGACCGAGGGCGATGATCGGGGCGTTCTTCCCCAATAACACGATGCATCAGATCGTCTCCCAGCTTCCGGCGAGTTTCGACTTAAGGAACCTGATACTGGAGCATACACCCTTTCGATACTACATGAGGATGTATTCCCTTCAGGAGAAAGTTGACTTTTTAGATGCGCTTTGCAAGGGTGAAGCCACAACGCCGACCTACATCTGGAAAACAGCAGGTGGGAAAAACCAGCCGCTCCGGTACTGTCCGCTCTGTGCCGAGGAGGAGGTCAAGCGATACGGCGAATCCTGCTGGCATACGCTTCATCAGCTTCCTTTGGTGGCGGTATGCGACATCCATCATTGCCGACTGCTGAACGCCAGCAGCGAGGCTCTGAGACTGAATGAGGGCTTCTATCCTGTGCCTTTGAATGTGACTCAGGCCGAATGCGTTGACGTGGATTCCGCTGAAATGCTGCTGACTGAAATTTCCCGTGAATATCTGACAGTGGACTTATCTGTCGGCCCAACACAAAAGCATAACAATTTGGCACAGGTGCTGATGAATAAGGGCTATGGTGTGCTGAAAAAAGGCGGCGTTATTTCGTTGGATGCGGAAAAGCTGTACACAGACCTGCAGGAATTCTACGGAGCTGAGCTGGTAAAGCGTATCTTCGGGGAGGAAGCATCTGTATACACACTGAATCGTATTGTCAAATGGAACCTGTCCTCCCCAGAACGGTACATCATGCTTCAGGGCTTGGCTGGATTGACTACCGAAACCGTGTTCAGCGAAAGCGCGATCCCAGACCGGATGCGGGTTCGGCTGGAAGAGTATCAATCTACAGGCGTTCAGTACGGCAGGAAACAGCTCGCAGGACAGCTTGGAGTCAAGCCGCACCAGCTGGATATCCTGGCACGCAACTACGGTATAGAGCCGTTCTGGAAGGGCGCAAGAGGCAATCAGCCAAAGACGGGAATGCTAAAGCTGTATTTGACCGAAGAAGAGCTTCGAACCATACGAAACCGGGCAAAGGAGATGGGTTTTCCGCACACCAGCGATTATGTTAAGTTTTGTATCCGTCAGCAGATGGATGCCAATAAATCAACTTGGAAGGAGTCAACTGACGATGAATAAAAATCCGCTCAAAAAGCTTCTGGGACAAAAAGTACCGTGGAGGATGGGCAAAGATGATGACTGGAAGGTCGCAACGGTTATGGATGAAAATGCGTATTTAATCTACCCTTTGGGTGAACCTGAGACGGAAAATACGTTTTATTGCCAATATGCGAAAGCAATATTGCAAAGCGCGATGATTGAATATCTCGACTGCATGGCGGATGATGGCCGCAGGTTTCGGGCCTATTGCGTTCTGAATGCCATGATTTGCCCGCTGGAGCGCAGTAAAAAGCCGCGATGGGAGAATCCGGCAAGCGTGATTCAGGATTTTCCGCTTATGATCGCGGGTGAGCATGCCTACCTGATTAACCAGGTTCTTCCAGCGGATGACAAAAGCGATTTCAGCCCTGAACAGCCTGATTTGAAACCGCTGCTTTCAATGCTGGCTCTGCCGGAGGAATAAAATATGTGTCAAAATCGTAACGAAGATCTCCTTGTCGGGCAGAAAGTCCAATGGAGAATGCACAAAAATGATAGCTGGAAAACAGCAGCCGTCACCGGGAGAGAAGCCCGTTCCATTATCACCCTTGGCGAATACCGCGAGGAAAACGTATTTTTCTTCCAGCAGTCAAAGGTGCTTCTGGAACACGCAACCATGGAATACATCTACTGCACCACCGATGATGGCAGTCGTTTTCGGGGATATGCCATTCTGGGGGCAACCCTTTACCCGATGCAGGAAGACCAACAGCCGCAGTGGAGTGAACCGAAATGTTCTGTCAGCGATATTCCTGTGGCTGTCATGTGCAGTCGCGTTTATGTAATCGATCAGTTCAAAAAACATGGCGATGAAAGCGAATTCAGCCGCGAAAAACCTGATTTGACGCCTGCACTGGCAATTATGTTCCAATTGAAATAAAAAAGACCTGACCGGCCCGGAAGAAGGGCGGTCAGGCAAGAGCAACTTCGACAATCAATGAAAGAGAATGAGGTCATTATAGGAAGGCATCAGCCGAAGACTGCGTTGATGGGTCAGCAACGTTTTGTTCTTCGGCCTTTGTCATTGATAAGATTGTTGTGATACGCAACACCGAAAGGAAAGGACAGCTAAGCGGTTCATTTTATCCTGTAAAGAGGTAGAAACAGTGATTTGTGAACTCCTTAGCTGTCTTATTTTAATAGTATGCAGGAAAATCGGGGTGCCTCAATTTTTTTAAAAGCGGTTACTTTCCTTTTCTGTGCTTTTCAGCCGCATCAGCAAACGAGTAGACCATAGCTCCGTCTTTGCGGATTTGTTTGGCTGGTCGGTTAGATTTCCTTTTCGGCGAGATGGCGGGTATATCATCTTCAAATTCCGGCGGGTTGCCTGCTAAAAAGTTATAAAGGATGATGTCCATGAAAACAATGGGGTTCCCCTTTCCATCTGAAATAAAGACTGGTTCCCTTGTTTCTTCACAGACGATTATCACTTTCTCCCTGTAATCAGTCAGATCAGAGCGTTCCAGTTTAACACCGTATGGTGACATATCAAAATCCCGCACCAGATTATCGTAAACACATTTATTCATCATAGCAATACGGTCCTGCCATGGTGAACAGAAAATAATTGGCTCCGTAGATGCAAGACACAGCTTCTCCATTGCCGGATAGTTTTCCTGTAATTCGCGTAATGACTTTTTTATCACATTTTCAGATCCTTTTTGATTTCATTATAGCACTTTGCGAGCCGGAATACAATGAATTCTTATTGCTGGCTCATAAAGTTTTTTTGTGCCGGCCCAAAATATTGACCCGTCTGAAGGAAACGGATAGATATTGTTTCGTATGGTACGGATATCGTTCACTGTAAAATCGTATTTGCAGCATTATGGGGAATTGTTATTTTTCCGGCACAAGAATCTGTTGGGAACGAGGATCGATCATTCTGCGGATTGATGGGCAGAATCAGGCATATCGCGTATCGTTCAGTGGATTCATACCGGTGAAGAAGGGATATCCAAACTGAAATCGTTCCAGCCAAAAGGATTCTTGTGCCGGAAACCAAAATCATCGAATTTCCCGGCGCGAAGTGATAAAACAGTAAAAAAACAGCGACAAAATCTGTGCAACAATTATCCTTTATAAATGCGTAATTTCTATATTTGTTATATGTATTTGTAACTTATTTATCTTCTAAACAGAGAAAGCGAAGAAAGTGATAAAAATATAGGTATCTCAAGAAAAAAATGAAGTGAGTAATTTAAAAAGATGTGATCCGCAGAAAATTTAATCACTTTTGTCACTGTGGGCATATCAGATCTTAACAGCGTAAGATGGCAGTTTGTTTTATCCCGGCACAAGGAATCTTGTTGGGAACGATGAGCAATCAATCATGCGAACCGAAGAGGTATTATCAAATACGCTGTCTGTCGCTAATGGATTCTTGTGTTGGAAAGGAAAATCATGAAACTTCCGCGTCGAAGTGATAAAACAGTGAAAAACCAGCGACAAATTCTGATGTGATAATTATCCGCTGTAAACGAGCGATTTCTATATTTTATATATATATTTACAACTTATTTATCTTTTAAACAGAGCAAGTGAAAAAAGTGACAAAAATATAGGTATCTCAAGAAAAAAATGAAGTGAGTAATTTAAAAAGATGTGATCTGCGAAAAATTTAATCACTTTTGTCACTGCGGAGTCATTAGCTCTTGTTCCATAAGTTATTGAATTGTTTGTTCCGGCACAAGAAACGGTTTGGGCAGGAAGGCTTCCAAGTTGGATATCCTTTCTGCAACGGTCTGAATCTGTTGAACGATACGTAATATATTGGATCGCGTCGCATTCGCCCGTATGAAGTAAGGTGCCGTCGCTGACCAATAAGTTCTTTGTGCTGGAAAAAATAAATCAACAGCTCGAAATATGTGAAGATCAAATCAACCTGAAAGGGGGAACTTCTTTAGGATTCCGGCACAGAAAACCTTTGGGTGGAAAAGCTTTCAGGTTGGATATCCTTTCTGCACTGGTCGGAATTTGTTGAACAATACGTGGTATATTTGATTGTATCACATTAACTTCGTATGGATAGGATGCCGTCATCAACCAACAAGATTCCCTGTGCTGGAACAAAACAAATCGATGACATACGTGGTAAAACAATTTTTTAACCTGAATCCGTGAAACTCGTCGTAAAATCACATGCTCATTTTGCACTGTTTT
>CAJUSB010000102.1 GCA_910589115.1 uncultured Clostridia bacterium
CAAATCAGTCTGCCAGGCTTCTATAGTCCGATAGATTGGGAAACTTTTATTCAAATCATCAACTCCATTCTTCATACAATAAAACCGGTGGAGCCTCCATCGGTTTCATAATTATAATATATACGTGGAATTTCTTTCAAGACGGGAAATCAAAAGTCATTCGGAATTTATTTTCTTACGCGGTGAAAATTTATATTAAAATCTGCCCGAATATAACGGATAATATCATAAAAAAGTATTTTATGTATCCCGTATTATATTTAATATTTCCCATAGTGTAACAACAGTAAATATAAACCCAATAGACAAATAAAGTTTCCAGATCATGAAATATTTTCCTTCCTTTAGAAACACCCGTATTATATAAAAAAAGCCGATCACTTTCGACCGGCTCTTTTTTATCATGGGTAAAATCAATCAAATATCTTCCGAGAACTCTTCTACAAAATCTTCCTCAGTGAACATCTCGATACCCTTTTCTTTCGCAACCTTAGTCTTGGTACTTTCATGACCGTAGCTTGGAACGATCAGGTAATCGAACTTCTTTCCGTCTACCAATTCCCAGCCAAGCTTCCGGATGAACTTCTGGGTTTCCTTGCTCGGCATGCCGCCCGTATGGCCAACGGATTTCAGGTTCGCGAAATGTTCGGGGGTAGATTTCTTGCAGTATTTCGATGCAATAACAGAACATGCATAAATATAAGGGTCTGCCATATTCAAATATCTGCCCTCTTGAAAGAGTTTCTTTGCCGTTTCCGGTCCGATTCCGGGGATTCCGCAGTTTCCAATGAACTCATAATCCCACATGTCATTAATAGCATAAATAACATGGTCATGGAGCTCTCTCACCGCATCTTTTGAGTATCCGGCGCTTTCAAAATCATATAAATATACTAAACAGTGATTGGCATTAGAGCATATTCCACAGTCAACAGATATCTCAACAATGCTAAATATATCGAGTCCGGCCTCTGTGAGCTTCATAGCCTCAACGTCTCCAATGTTTTTAATTCCACATGCAGTAAGGATTGTCAGCAGCGCACCTGCTCTATTTGCCTTACAACCAGGATTTACACACTTAAGCTTCTTGGCTTCCCAGATCATTTCCTTCCCACAAACTGGACAGGTCTTCGGCAGTTCAATCTTTTTTCCACCTTTCCGTTTTTCAATGGAAATGGAAGGAATCACATCCCCAACCCGGTGAATCCGAATCAGGTCTCCCTCTGCCAAATCGTATTTCTCAAAGATATCAGCAGACAATGCGGGAACGTGGTCATATTTTACGCCGTCAATCGCAACCGGTTCCTTCAGCACAATCTGAATCGTCCGGAACCCCTTCTTGCCGGAGGAAGGCTCGATCCCCTTCACTTCTCCAACCGCAGAAGCCGGGTCGAATTTCCAAGCAATCTGCCATTTATTTGTTCTGCCGCTTCGGCCAATGGTCTCCTGCTGTGCATCATCGGCGATCGACAATACCAGTCCGTCAATCGCATACGGAAGCTCATTGCGCTCATTATTCAGTTTCCTGAAGCGTCTTTCAATTTTCGTCAGGAGCAGATCGAGCGTCCCCTTATATACTCGGGTTTTCACCACATCGACATTCCCAAACCGATCAATCAAATTCAGCCGGTCAACATACGTTCCTTCCAAGTCCTCCGTATTGATTGGATAGAAAGACAGGAATGGGACCAGATTGTCATCCGGGTTGACGCAAAGCCGGTTAATCATCCCGGAAGCTGCGTGCCTCGGGGATACATACGGTTTCTCAAGATTGAGATATTGAGACGCTTTTTCTGCATCCTCGTA
Organism: uncultured Clostridia bacterium; assembly: GCA_910589115.1. Classification (GTDB taxonomy): domain Bacteria; phylum Bacillota; class Clostridia; order Oscillospirales; family Butyricicoccaceae; genus QXXE01. The sequence goes on from CAJUSB010000102.1 coordinate 1,807, forward strand.
AGTGACGAACACCTCAAACTGGCATCCAAACGGAGTATCAGAAATGGGCTTCTCATCGGTCAGCCGGATATGATTAAGCCCCTTAACCAGAATGGATTTCTTCTCATCCCCACGAAGAAGGGGATTGTTCAGGCAGTTATTCGTATCCACTTCTCCACGGAGTGCAACGCCATCCAATTTCGGCATCGCAACAATGGACAGTTCATCAGCGTGATTCAATCCGAGTGCCTTATAGCAGCGTTTCAGCCACGCCTCTACCGAATCGGTTTCTTTCACACCTTCGGGAAGGGTATCATTTGGATGAAGGATATAGCACTTGTCCATGTTGATCGCCAAATTCGGATACACATCCAAGGCTGCATCGTATTCATCCATTGAGGGGAGATTTTCAACTTTGATCTGCTTAAAATGAATATCAGGTGAAAGAGGCTTCCCCTTTTCTGCACCGGAAATATGCACAGTCGGCTGGTTGATACCAACGTAAGTCACATTATTGTGCCAGGAAGGAACTATAAAATAATCTCCGCAAAGATAAATCGTATCCATACCTTTTGCCAGCATATTCCCTAAATCTTCCTGATAAAATGCTACCTGATCAACATGGCTTATAATCTCCTCTTCATCAGTAAATTCACGAAGTTTCGAGAGCCGTTCCTGTCGCTGTGTAATTGCTTCCACATCAACACAGTCACCGTTAAACTCAACGCCGAAAATACTGCAAAGCCTTTGCTGGAAATCATCTGCATTTTCATCCAATGCTTCAACTGCATCTGCTTCAACATAAAAGAATCTGCCCCGCAGCCATTTTATAAGCTGTCCCTTTTTATAATATTCGACTACCTTTTCCAAATCAAAATGTTCCTGAAGCTGCTTTATATTACGTACCTCTGCACCATCCGCCATAACCAGACGTATCATGATATTTGACATTTCATTTTCACCCTTATACAACTATTTATTGAAACACGAATCGTTAAAAAAGAGGAGCGGATTCTTTTTTACACCTGATTTACTATCTTCAGAGCGTCTTTTATTAAGGCATTTATCACAAACAAAACGATCTTTTATTATTAAATCGCTTGCAGAAATACAGTCACCCGTAATGTTACAAAATAGCTCGCCGCATTCCTTACACTTTCTCATATTCAATGTACTGATAGGCAATGTTTTCTCCTCCTTATCCGAAGAGTGCTCTTCCGAGTCCTCTCAAAGCAGAACCAATATTGCGTGCAATTTTTTTACCGGTTTCTTTCACACCGTTATAAATTTTCGAGGCAACTGTTTTTGCAGTTTGGACTGCTTTTTTAGCTCCTTCGTAAACAGTCTGCCCAAATTTAGAACCTGCTAAATAACCAATCGTTCCGCCTGCCAGACCTCCGACAACCGGTCCCACGATCGGAACCCAGCTCAACGCTGCAGCTCCGGCGGTTGCACCAGCAACGCCCCATCCAAGGCCATAAGTCATTGAAACAGTGTTGCAGCCCATCTGGTCAAGTCCCTCAAGAGGCGTTAATTCACCCGTTGCAACTTTTGCCATAACCTTTACATTTTCGATTGCAACGCAGGCAATATTCGCAATCGTGCCGACCGGCGTTCCCGGAGGGATCATGCCGATCATCCCCTTTTCTGCGGCGACCTTTATTGCACCTGCGGCAGCCGATTTAACACCGGCATCCACACCGGTTTCCAGTGCCGTTTGCACGATTTCTTCCGGTTCAATCGGTTCATCCGCCGCAAGTTTTGCTGCCATATGGAATCCTGCGCCGATTGCCGCTCCTGATAGGCCAGCCAGCGCGGCTTGCCTGCCGATGTATTTTGTCATGATCCGGGAGTCATACGAACCCCAGCTAACCTCTGGCAAAATCTTGTCTTCCTGCGTGCGGATTTGTATTTCTTTTGCCTGCGCTTTGCTCAGCGGCTTGGAAGAAACCGGAACTTTTTTTGTGCCGCCAATGCTGGATACGACTGTTTTACCCGGAAATGCCGCTTGTACCTGTTCTACCTGTTCCGGCGGGACAAGGATTGTCTGATTGTTATAATTGCCGCGTCTTAGCATTTGGATCGTTGCTTCTGCATCCGCACCATATTTGCACTGGTACTGATGTACGATTTTATCTGCCTGATCGCGGATCACCACATCAAAAGAATTCTTGCCGTAAACCTGCCCCGGTTCCGGCGCGCAAACCTCCGCCCGAAACGGCGATCCGTTCGCTTCCGCTGCCAGATTAAATGAATTCGCGTGGTGCTGCTCCGCGATAAATCCATCAAGATTCCACTGCTGGCTCAGCTCGCCGCCCTGCGTTGTCACAGCGCGGATCATTTGTGCATTCGCATGTTTCAGCGCAGTATCCATGCTGTTTAGACGCTGCGCATAGGCCGCCGCAGACAGCCCTGTAGCGGCTTCCTGCGTCTTTTCGGCAAACCATTCCTCGGAGGTCACCCCCCTCTTTCTAGCGTCTTTTAAGGACGCCAAATTTTCATCGTATTGGCGGATCGTTTCCACCGTTTCACGGCTTAAACGCTCGGCTTCCTCTTCACTTATTTTGGGCATTTCCGCAAGGAAACGCGCTTTAAGCCATGCCTGATCGCTTTGCGCGGCAGGCTTTTTACTGTATTCCTTCATGAAGCGTATCAACAGCTTTTTTAGATCCTTTGCCTCTGAAATGCTAAAGCCATCCAGTTCCATTACCTGATCCTTTTGCTCTATCATATCATTTTCTCCTTATCGCGATGCATTTTTGAATTTACGGATTTCATACTCCTTTTGCATTTTATCAATCGTATCCTTCATGATTTCCGAAAGCGGATGTGTATTCTTGATTGCTTCCAGCAGACAATCCGTTGTTAATTTTGATTTTCTATCTGCAAATGCCTTTTCTACGCTTTCCCTCACAACGCCCTCAATATCTGCGCCGCTAAATCCTTTTGTATGCTCCAATAGCTTGTCTATCTGGATGTCAGAAAGATCATTTGGGCGGCGCTTTTTGATATGGATTTCAAAGATTGTTTTCTGCTCTGCGCGTTTTGGAAGTCCGACGTAAAAGATTTCGTCAAAGCGTCCTTTACGAAGCAGCTCCGGCGGTAAATTCATAATATCATTTGCAGTTGCTACAACAAAAACAGGCGTATCCTTTTCCTGAAGCCAGGTCAAAAAGCTGCCGAAAAGCCGGGTGGTAACTTCTGCGCCAGAGCCTTCACCGCCGATGCCTGCAAATGCCTTTTCTAATTCATCTACCCAGAGTACACACGGCGAAATTGCTTCCGTAAGTTCAATCGCTTTGCGCATATTTGATTCCGATTCTCCAATATATTTGCCGAGCAGGCGTCCCATATCCAACCGAAGCAACGGGATGTTAAACAGTTTTGCTGCGGCTTTTGCGCTGATCGATTTTCCGCAGCCGGAGAGCCCGGCAATCAATACGCCTTTGGGCATATCTACGCCAAAGTCTTTTGCACCTTCCATATCAGACAACACTTTTTCCTTTTGCTGAAGCCAATCTTTTAGGTTTTCCAAACCGCCGATATCTTCCAGGGATTCTTTGGGAGTGACCATTTCTAAAATACCGGCCTTCTTGATCATTTGCTGCTTTTGCTCAAAAATACATCCGATTTGAGAACGCGTAATATCTTCGTTTTTGGAGAAAATAAGCTTCAGGATATTCTGAATTTCAAATTCAGATAGACCCTTAAATGCATTTGCATAGTCCTTGATTAGACGGTCCGGGAAGTGGATCTCATGTTCTTTTGCAAGTCTCTGGATGATATCCAAAATCTCTGCGTCCGTCAAATAATCCATTTCAATTACCGTGATGTATTTCTCAATTTCCTTTGGAATTCGCAGGATAGGAGATAAAATAAAAATTGTTGCGCGAAGCAATCCGCTGTTGATCCGTTCCGCCCATTTCTTCAGTCGTGCAATGACTGCTGGATCATCCATAAATGTGTCGATATTCTTAAAAAGCAGTAATTGGTAACCAGATTCATTTTCCGAAGCACTCAGCTGGTTGTCAAGAATTACGTCAAGAGGCATACCAGCATCATATTTGATTTTTCCAGTACAGATATCGCAGATGCGGTCCGTACCATCCCATTCCAAGGCTGTGCAGTGTCCCAGATTCTCGGCTGATATGCTGCGTATTGTTTCTCGCGCCTTTCCCTCCTCGAATGTGTTCAAGTATAGAATAGGGAACCCTGCCTCCATGTAGTGTAAAATACGGTTTTCAAAAGCTGTCATTTTTTCTTTGCTCCTCCTTGTGGTAAATATAAGGTTGATAATCGTCTAGCTCCTTATTACAAAGTTTTGCAATCAGTTGCTGTAGTGTTTCCTGCTCTCGAAAAGAGAGTGAATAAGGTTCATTCGTGGTTACATAGGATTGAATATCTTCCAGCGGATACAAAATAGCGCAGCCGGAGCACAGCTCCCAGGCAGCCAGATAAAGGGCTTGATTCTGGAATTCCACGGAATATGGAACGCACTCACTTGATTGCTGGACATCATTAAAACACAATGTGATCCGGTGGCTGTACTCAATGCTGGATAACAGATCTTCTACCAATTTGACAGTGACTCCCGTGACGCTGCCGAGCAGTTCCGGCATGCGGCGCAGAACCGTTCGAGCGCGTTCGCGCATTTCCGGGCGAAGCTGCGAAAGCAGGATTTCTACAATAGCTGCCTGATCAGCTGTGTACAGAATTCGACTGCTTAAAAGAAGCTTCGCCAAAATGAAACTCCCGCCTAGTTCTATCTCCGGTTTCAAATTCGGATTTTTCAGGAAATACGAATCTCTTTTCCTGTCATACATCACCTCCTGCAAAGAAAAGTTTTCGCTGAGAAGGTTTCGAATATCGGTGATATATCTGTCAAACGTCCATTCCTCAATTTCGTATTCCATGCAGAAGGTCGATTTGCAAATATAATCACCCTTTGATAGCTTTTGATACAGAATCATCATCCGCTGTGCTTTGTTTAGCTTCAACCCTCTCGCCCCCCTCCGAGGCTATTATACAAAATGACCCCCACAAATTTTGTGGTTCAGAAAAATTTTCTTTCAAAATAGGGCAAAAATTTTTGATAACCCTGTTTTATATTTATCATTATATATTATAAATCTATAGATGTAAATATCTTTTCCGATTTTTGCTAAAGTTATAGAAAAACGGAAGAGGTATTGCTATGAATGTAGGAAAACGAATTACAGCACTGCGCGAAGCCAGAGGCATCACGACCAACCGCCTTGCGAACCTATGTGGCCTGTCACAAAGTTTTATCCGTTCGGTTGAACTGGGGGAAAAAGGAATCACCGTTGAAAGCCTGAATCTGATTTGTGACACACTCAAAATTTCACTGAAGGACTTCTTTGATGTACCGGAGGATACGCCGGTTGCCGGACAGGAAGAACTGATCCGCATGATTGATAATCTAAATGTGCGTCAGCGGGAATCACTTATGGCGTTTCTGAGAACCATTATAAGAGGATAGCTTTAGAGACCATTAAACTGTTCATAGGGGATTCGGAAAGATTTTGCCAGGTGGTTTATTGATATCGTGACTTTATGATTGATTTCCGTCCGGTTTTACGGTATAATAAAGAAAAATACCGTGGAAGGAATGCCAATGGAAACATTTGAGAAAAGATGGGAAAAGGCAGGATTGTCAGATGACTATGTATTTTGTAAGGTCATGCTGAAACCAGACCTCTGCAAACGTATGCTGGAACTGATTCTCAACGTAGATATTTCAAGAATTGAATATGTTGAAGAACAAAAGACGATTGATATCAAAAAGGATTCACGCGGCATCCGCTTAGATATCTATGTCCGAGATGGTGAAGAAACAGTTTACAATGTGGAAATTCAGACCCGAAATACACGTGAGCTGTCCAAAAGAAGCCGATATTATCAGGCACTGATCGACCTTCAGCTGCTCCGAAAGGGTGTGCATTATAAAGCGCTTAATCGTAGTTTTGTCATTTTCATCTGTACTTTCGATGTGTTCAAAACCGGACGGCATATTTATACTTTTGAAAACATCTGTAAAGAAGACCCTGCTATTCTGCTGGGTGACGAAACGACTAAGATTTTTCTAAATGCACAGGGTACGATGGATGATGTTGGTCCGGAGCTAAAGGCATTTCTGGACTTCGTTGCCGGAGAAAAGTCAGAAGATCCGTTTGTCCGGCAGCTGGATGAGGAAATCCGACACATTAAGACAAACGAAGAATGGAGGCGGGAATATATGACGATACAAGAGTTGAACCAGGAGATGCGGGATGAGGGCATCGAGATCGGCCGCGCGGAGGGACGAAAAGAAGGCCGCGCAGAAGGTCGTGCGGAGGGACGCACTGAGATGATTCGGAATGTGTTATATACGCTCAAAAATGCAGAACAAACGGCGAAAATATTGAGAATAGATGCTGCGGATGTTTGGTCTGTGGTAAAGGCCGAACGAATTCCAGTCGATGATTATCCAAACTGACTTGAAGCCGAAACAGTGGAGCTAAAGTTGACTTATTACAGCTTTAGCTCCGCTGCTAATTTAATGTACCTTGATTATTGCGAATTATTTGTTATGAATGCCCTTATTACTTTAACCGAAATCCAATATTCTCTGCCTACTATAACTGCCAGCAATTCACCGTTTTGGATTATTTTGCGGATCTAAACCCGGCTCGTTTTCAGAAGTTTTGCAACCTCTTGCACGGTTAGAATTTCATTCGTGTCCATGGATTGTCTTCTCTCTGATTGCTTTTACTGTTCTTGCGGATCGTGTGATACAGTATATGATGTGGCCCGCGAACATCAAATTTCACGGGTCCATAATCCCCAATTTTATTCCGTCTTGGCTAAATTTTATAACTGTTTGCATTTTTCTTTTATTCCTGCTTTGACATATCAAAAAAGTGCAAATCCTTGGGATGGTAAAGAACTCACCAAGTTTCTTATAATAATATTATCTGTATGATTCTAAAATACAAGCTTTTCCTTTATTTGAAGAAGGTGAACCATGGGATAATACGAAGAATGGTAGTTTTGTTCTACACATCGATTCTTTGATTCGGAGCATTGCTATCATTGCCACTATTATTAAGGGCGAACAACTAGCCCGGAATGCAAGGCATTCCGGAGCGTATCTATAAAATAAACCTTTTCCGGCCGGAAAAGGTTTATTTTTTTTTCGGAATGATTGGGAAATACCTTACGTATGATTTTATCCTTTGGTATAAAAATATTCAGTGCACAACACTTTGATAATTCTATAATTGAGGTGTTTGTTATGAATACAACTTTAATGCTGACTTCTGATGGCTTCTCATTTCACACAATGGAACTGAAGTATTTTCCAACCATGACAGAATACCATTTGCGTAAAAATTATCTCTATGATTTGGCGCGTAAGAAACACAAAAACTTTATGTACCCGATTTCATGTAATAATCAGGAAACGCATTGCTGTAAACGGTTTAAGAAACAGGGAACGAACCTTTACTTTTCAGTGACAGAGGGTCCTCATGCTACGATTAAAGCGGTTGTCAATCCGAGGAAACTGATTGATCCGGATAGTAGTTATCTCGGCATTTTTCCGTCAAATGAGGATTCTGTCAGCGAGTTTGCCGACGCCTTCACAGATATTATGCGCAAGATAGGCTTACCGGACTTTGGCGAAAGCTGGTCGGCTACTCGGGTTGATTTGTGCGTAAATCTTGATTGTGGAGAAGGTAATACAGCACGTGAATTGAATCGGCTTGCACATAAAGCACTGACTCCTGAAAAATACATCCGTACTGCGTATACAAGCGATTCATTAACGCCCGAAAAGCTGAAGGAGAAAAACAAGCATTATTTATGTTTTGAGAATGGCTCTGCTGCGCTTGTGATCTATGATAAAACCTATCAAATGACAGAAGAAGGATTAGTCACCCAGTTTGAAGAACTTCCTAATGGGATTATTCGAGTTGAATTGCAACTTGGAAGAAAGTTTATCCGTAAGTTTATGGACAAAAACGGAATCCAGCGGGAAGACCCTGATACGGAAAAATTTGAGGACTTAGAGGCACTTTTTAATGAGCTTATTCGGCAAAGCCCGAATTTGATTTTGTCTTATCTACAGAAGGCTGTTCCATGTGGTACACACTATAAACTTAGTCGTCTGAAGTATCTTCTTGATAAACTTCCTTTTCATGCTGAAACCGTTGAGCAAATGCAGTATTTGGTTCAACAGTCACATACATGCGATACACTTAACGATGCAATTCGTAAGACGAAAAAGAAATTTAAGTTAAGTGAAAAAGAAGTGAAGTCCCTCATAAAGCGCTTCCGGGATTCCGATATTAGCCCGATTCCTCTCTCCGGGAACTTTGTACTTGACAGTCTTCCAAGCCTTACATCGCTTCTTAAACAGCTCGCCATGGAGGGTTGTACGGAAATCGATTTGTGATTCTGAAACACCTGGTTTTGCTTGGAAGATGTAGAAATCCACAGGTGTTTTTAAACTGCAATATAGTAGTATTTATAGCAATCAACGCATCAAAATACTATTTGATTTATTATTGCAAGATAATGCAGCATACCTGGATTTTGGGCAGACCCATTATCATCCAGCTTGGCTCAAAAAAAAACGTGGGTTACGTGGGAATTTCCCACGTAACCCACGTTTTTAAGTGTGGCTACACATTTAGCGATATGGAAACAGTGCTCAAAAGGATAATGTAACACGCTCTCGAAAAATAAAATTTATGAAAAATATCAACCAATTATAAAGTCGCTCGCAGCATCTTTTTCTTAGGAGAAATCGCATCGTATACTCAAGCACAATCTTGCATTGTGTCTCAGGATTTTTTGCACCAAGTTGAGAAAAATATTCTATATCTGATCCTCCCTTTGCAGGTTCTCTAAAGAGGATTTTTGTCAACTCATATTTCTCGGAAAATTGTTTGCATGTTATTTGATTTCCGTCTGTATCGCGCAAAAGATCGTTCAATGCTTTATCCAAGAAGTCACTAAATTCGTAGTTTACATGGGGATTACCTAAAAAGACAACAAATCGATTCAGAATAGACTGCTCATTATCAACATCATTTGATTCTAAGCGATCCAGAAGAAAGGAAAATGCATCCCATCCCGCATCTCCTTCAACTTGCGGATGAAAAACATCGCAAAGATCATTAGGATACATCAATAGATCATATTCTCGGTTTATCTCGTTTGCAGCCAGACACCGGTCTATCCGTTCATAATATAAGGACGAAGGCAAGTTTATTTTGGGGTGCCTTTTAATCTGGGCTAGCAAGTCAGGATTTGCGTAGTACTCACGATATCCTGAATAAACCAAAAATGCTGCATCCCACTGCATTTGGATATTATCGGTAAATCGCTTTCCATAAAATCGGGCATAAATATGTTTAAGCTTATCAAAAAGCCATAAATCATTTTCTGCAGCCGCTAAAGTAGAAGGTGCATCCTGCATAGTTGCAAAAAGGTTTACAGAAATGGTTTCCATCCGCTCGCAGAGTATTTTTTTCCAGTGTTGCTTAAAAATTAAATAAGTAATTACAGGAGCTAAGGTCAATGATACATTTTCTTCTGAAAATTCATCTGCATCATCATCAACAATAAAAGAATCCGATATCGAGAAAGCAATCACGTTGATTATAGAATCATTCAAGAAGTTCGGAGGAGTAATCTTATCCTCAGACTGGCGAGAGCAGTATCCTAAAAAGCACCTTTTTATTTTATTCCTAATGTTCTCACATTCAGGCTTATCGACTTCTTCGATTTGCTCTTTTAACCAATAAAAGCGAAAGTATTCCGAAGTCATTAGATCAAAAATCTCTGTATCAGGCTCTACTGTATTTTTTCGTCTGTCAAAGAAATATGCTTTCAAATTTTCCGAAATAAATGTTGGTAGGTAGTCGCTATGGCAGATGAGGAGAGGGACTGATTGTAATCCATTTACTAATTTTTTCTTCACAGCGCGAAGTTCTTTGCATCTGTCATTGGCTTCTTCACAAATATCACTGAAATGTTGAAGCATTGACAAGTCCCTATTGTAATTCTCAAAATACTTAGGGCTTGCTGAAAAACAGTTATCAGTCTAAAATTCGCGTGAAATATGAGTTT
>CAJUSB010000103.1 GCA_910589115.1 uncultured Clostridia bacterium
TGTCCGCGCAGGACGCCGCCCCGGCGAGGGGCGGGAGTCCAGAGGGCAGAGCCCTTTGGCGTTACTCGGCGCTGACGCGCTCGATGACGGCAGCTACCGAACGCGCTGTGCTGTCAACCAGCGCCGCGTCCTTCGCCTCAACCATGACGCGCACCAGCGCTTCCGTTCCAGAAGGCCGCACCAGAATCCGGCCCTCCCCTAAGCCGCTTTCAGCAGCCTGAATCGCTTCCGCAATCTCCGGACGCTCCGCTATGCTGTACTTTTCACTGTTCGGTACCTTGACGTTTATCATTACCTGCGGCCACGATACAACCTCTGCCGCAATTTCTGAACAGCGGCGCCCGCTGTCCTTCAAAATCCGCATGAACTGTAATGCGGTTAGCTGGCCATCGCCTGTCGTGGCATACTCCAGGAAAATAACATGCCCAGACTGCTCCCCGCCCAGAATATAGCCGTTTTCAAGCATCTTTTCTAACACATAACGGTCGCCAACGTTAGAACACTCGATCCGCATGTTCTTTTGCTTTGCATAAGCGTGCAGGCCCATGTTGGAAAGTACAGTCGCTACAAAAGCTCCGCCCCGCAGCTTGCCCTCCGCCTGCATCCGCGCCGCACATACCGCCATGATCCGGTCACCGTCCAACTCTTCCCCGGTTTCATCCACAATCAAGCAGCGGTCTGCATCTCCATCAAATGCAACGCCTAAGTCAAAATCTCCCTTGCGGACACGCTCCTTGAGCTGCTCCAAATGCGTCGAGCCGCACCCGTCGTTAATGTTCAGCCCGTCCGGTTCGCGGAACCGTATCTCACAGCTGCATTCTACCTGCCGCAGCAGTCGGCCAATTGTTGTCGAAGACGCTCCGTTCGCACAGTCCACCGCCACCCGCAGGCCGGATAAGTCGCCGCTGATCGTGCTGGCGAGATGGTCTGTATATTCAATCACCGGGTCGAGCTTGTGCGGCAGCACACGCCCCAGCTTTTCATGGCTCGCACGCGGTACACTGTCAAAATTGTCAATCAGCCCTTCAATCTGTGCCTCCAGCTCATCAGAAAGCTTGTAGCCGGAACCCGCGAAAATTTTAATGCCGTTGTATTCATACGAATTGTGGCTTGCGGAAATGACTATGCCCGCATCCGCCCGGTGGCGGATGGTCAGATATGCTACCGCCGGTGTTGGGATCACGCCCAGCAGCTCTACATCGGCCCCTACCGAACAAATGCCTGCAACCAGCGCATTTTCCAGCATATCCGAAGAAATGCGGGTATCCTTGCCGATCAGCAGCTTTGCCTTGCCGCCGCTCCGGTGCTCCCGCTGGAGCGTATATGCCGCAGCCGCGCCAATCCGAAACGCCAGCATAGCATCAAGCTCGACATTCGCTACGCCGCGAACGCCGTCGGTTCCAAAATACTTACCCAATCTGTCATCCTTCTTTCCGGTTTCTCGGACAGTTTTCAGAAATGCATCTGATCCTGCCCCGGTTGTTGGTGTTCCGCCGGGGCAAGCCCCAGATGGTCATATGCACGCAGGGTAACACAGCGCCCCCGCGGCGTTCTCGTCAGAAAGCCGATCTGCATCAGGTACGGCTCACAGACGTCCTCCAGTGTGACCGCCTCCTCATTGATGGTCGCCGCCAGCGTTTCCAGCCCGACAGGCCCCCCGTCATAATTCCGGATGATGGAAGCCAGCATCCGGCGGTCTATGTTGTCCAGCCCCAGCGCGTCTACCTCAAGCGCAAGCAGCGCCTGGTCAGCTACCGGCTGTGTGATGATGCCGTCCGCCCGCACCTGCGCAAAGTCACGCACGCGCCGCAGCAGCCGGTTCGCAATACGTGGCGTCCCGCGCGAACGCCGCGCAACCTCCATTGCCCCGTCCGGTTCGCATGAAATTTCCAGGATCTGCGCCGAGCGCGTGACGATCCGGCAAAGCTCTTCCGGCTGATACAGCTCCAGACGGAGCATGACACCGAACCGGTCCCGCAGCGGGGCGGTCATCTGTCCGGCGCGGGTCGTTGCCCCAATCAGCGTGAATTTTGGCAAATCCAATCGGATGGACCGCGCCGAAGGCCCCTTCCCGATAATAATATCAAGCGCGTAATCCTCCATTGCCGGATACAGGATTTCTTCTACGCTGCGGTTGAGCCGGTGGATTTCATCAATGAAAAGGATATCGTTTTCGGCCAGGTTGGTCAGCAGTGCGGCCAAGTCCCCCGCTTTTTCTATCGCGGGGCCGGACGTAATGCGGATATTGACCCCCATCTCATTCGCGATAATGTTGGCAAGCGTGGTCTTGCCCAGGCCGGGCGGACCGTACAGCAGCGTATGATCCAGCGGTTCGCCGCGCCGCTTGGCCGCCTCAATAAACACGGAAAGGTTTTCCTTGGCCTTGGTCTGTCCGATGTATTCCGCGATGCTCTTGGGGCGCAGTGAATTATCTGCCTCGTCATTTTGCAGGGCACGGCTGGAGACGATGCGCTCATCATCGGCCATCCCGCCGGAAAATTCTATGCTCAATGCGGTATGCCTCCCTTATTTGCCGCCCGCCAGCCGTTTCAGGCAGTAGCGGATCATGTCTTCCGCACTGGCCCCATCGGCTGGACAGCCCTCCATTGCGGCGAATGCCTCAGCCTGCGTATATCCCAGCACCAGCAGTGCTGCGACGGCCTCCTGTGTGTGGTTGACGCTGCCCTTTGGCTGCTGTGCCAGCGTCGGAGCGGGCAGTCCTGCCGCCGGAGCGTCCTGTTGTTCGCTGCTCATTTTGTCACGCAGCTCTAACACAATACGCTGTGCAATTTTTTTTCCGATGCCCGGGGCCTGCATCAGCAGCTTGGCATCCCCGGTGATGATGGAAAGCGCCAGCTTGGAAGGGGGCGCTTCGGACAGGATAGCCAGCGCTGCTTTGGGGCCAACGCCCGACACGCCGATCAGCAGCCGGAAGCAGTTCAGTTCCTCCTGCTCAAGGAAGCCGAACAGCTGCACCTGATCCTCCCTGCTGTAGAAATGGGTATACAGCCGCGCCTTTTTTCCGAGTTTCAGCTGTGCGGCTGTCGTGCGTGATGTGCTGCATGCGTAGCCGACCCCGCCGCAGTCGATTACTGCCAGCGACGGCTCCACCAGCGCGACGGTACCCTCTACATAATAAAACATATCCGTAAATCTCCTTATGCAAACAACGCGCTGCGCATGGAATGCCCGTGGCAGATTGCGAGCGCGAGCGCGTCCGCCGCATCGTCCGGCCGGGGAACCTTGTCAAGCCCCAGCAGGGTGCGGGTCATTTCCATGACCTGATGTTTTTCCGCTTTTCCGTAGCCGACGACTGACATTTTGACCTGTGACGGGGCATAGGATACAGGCTTGAGGCCCTTTTGCGCCAGTGCCAGAAGGATTACCCCGCGCGCCTGCGCAACCTGAATGCCGGTCGTAATATTCTGATTAAAAAATAATTCCTCTACAGCGGCTTCTTCTGGATGAAAGGTTTGCAGCAGCGTATTCAAATCGTTGTACAGCTCGCACAGGCGGTCCGGCATGGGTGCGCCGATCTGTGTCCGTATTGCGCCGAATTGGACAGGTGTAAAGCGCCGTCCGTCATATTTTACCAGCCCGTAGCCGATAATGCCGTAGCCGGGGTCTATACCCAGAATGGTCATGGTACATACGCTCCTGTTTTTGCGGTATCGTGTATAGTGTACCATAGAATTGTGCAGGGTTCAACTGTGAAAAATAGAAAATTCAGCCGAAAACGGCTTCCCGTTTTTTCTGCCCCGGTCGAATTGTGCGGGAATTGGGAGAAAAGACGAGCGGGCAGCCCCGTCAGCCGGGGCGCCCGCTTCGTTTGGATATCCGGAAATATCAGCTTTTCTCTTTTTTACCGGTTTCGTCCGGATGGAGCAAATCATAGAGGAAACCGGGGAGGATGCTGTCTTCGCGCTCTTGTGCGCGGCGCTTTGCTTCGCGTTCGGCGGCGACGGCTTCCTTGCGGGCGGCTTCGGCCCGTTCGAGGAATTCCTCCCAGCGGTCCTCTTCCAGCAGCTTGGCCGGGCACACTTTCTGCCACGGCGAAAAATGCTGGTGGGTCTGGATATCGGAGACCTTCAGATTGTATTCCATCATCAGCTTGGCGGTCAGCTGGACGGCATTTTCCAGGGTTTTTTCATAGTCGCCGCCTTCGTTGACGCACAGCTCTATGCCGATACCGTTCAGGTTGCCCCCGTGTTCGGCGAGCTTGTCGGAGGCATGATAAGCGGCTTCATCGTCCGGCAAATGATGATAGATTTGATGGTCGTCCACTGTATAGTGCCAGGAACGTGGGTCATCCTCTGCGCCAAGGCCCAGAAGGAACTCGGAGTGCGCCTGTGCATCCGCACCGGGGTTAAAATTATCGGTTTCGTGAATGACGATCCATTCGACCAAACGCCTTTGCCCCGGCCTTGCCGGGCTGTCCAGCGGTAAATATTCTTCATAGATGGGGATATCCCCGATGTATTCCAGCTCGACCGGGTCGGTCACACGTGAATTCCACCAATGCACCGCCGAAACGACTGCCCAAATAATGATCCCAAGCAGGAACAGTACCACGGCCAGCACCAGCAGCGGCCGCCAGTTTCGTTTTCTGCGGCGGCGGGGGGGATTCTGCGGCGCCGCTTTGCGTTTTTTATCACTTGTATAGAATCCCATCAATTTCAAAACGATACGTCTCCTTTTCAGCGGGCCATGCCTGCACCCGGCAGTGCATTCGTCAGGCCCGGTTCCGCAAACCGGTTTTCCTCTTTTTATTGTACTACACGCGGGGGATACACACAACCGCAAATTTGTGAACTTTTTCGGGAAACCGCCCGGAATCGGGCGGCGGGGCGGTCAGACTGGATACTGGCGGAAAACGCCCGGCGAAACGCCGACTTTTTTCTGGAAGGAATGGATAAAATTCTCTTCGCTGTTGTAGCCGGTCTGGAATGCAATTTCTTTTACGGAGAGCCGGGTGGAGGCCAGAAGGTGCTTGGCGGCGTCGATGCGGCGCAGCAGGATATATTCGTAGGGGGAGTAACCGGTCTGGGATTTGAACATCCGGGAGAAGTGGGACGGGCTGAGGCGGACGGTTTCGGCGACTTCCTGTACAGAGAGTTCCCGGCAGAGGTTGCGGTGCATATAGCGGATGGCTTCGGCGACAGCGCCTTCTTCGCGTTGGGAGGCGCATTCGCTGCCGAGCAGCAGCGCGCACAGCAGCTGGTGGATCAGCTGGGAGCAGGCGGGTTCGCTCAGGCGTTCGCCTGCGGCGCAGGAATCGACCAGGCGGTCAATGCCGCGGACGGCGGCGGCAAAGTTGCCGGGGGCAAAGACCTGGCCTTTGCTTTGGAGGATACGGCGGCAGAAGGCTTCGGAGTTCAGGCCGTTGAAAAGCATCCAGCAAAATTCGGTGCCGTCGCTGGAAGAATATTCATGCGGCTGACGGCAGTCGAAAAGCGCAGTCTGACCGCGCACAGCGGTGATGTGCGTGTTTGCCAATGTGAAGCGCATTGCGCCCTGGATCACAGCGATCACCATAAAATTGAGGCGGTGGCTGGCGAGCTGTGCGGTTTCGGCCTGATGGCTGAAAGCGTAGCGGTGGTCGCAGAAATAGTGTCCAACCCTGGTTGGATAATAAAACAGCTCTCCTGCCAGTGCAGACGGCGTAAAAAAGTACCGCTGAGAGGTTTTGAGCACTCCCGGTTCAGGAATTTCCATAAAGTCGCGCCCTCCTTTTATACTCGTGAGCGTTGGAAATTGTCGTTTTATCCGCCTGCGCGGCGGGCGGTCTTCCGCAGACGGCGCCAGAGGGACTTGTCCCTCTGGACTCCCATCCATCGCCTGCGGGCGGGACGGGGGTGGATGGAGGCGTTTATTGGTACGGCTTCGTCCCGCCAAAAGGACGGCGGGACGAAGGAGGGCGGCTGCGGCAGAGGTTTCTGCAAGTGAGGACAAACAGGATGATAACATCATACCATACTGGTGCAGGGCGTGCAAGATACGGCAGCAGGAAATCGCAGGGATTGCGCAGGAAGTCTTATTGGAGGACGGCGCAGGATATGTTATAATAGCATCATCGAAAGGGAGACAGAAAACTCCCTAAAAAATGAAAATATGACAGACGGAGGGCACCCACATGAAAATCGCATTTGACGTTGACGTATTGGCAAAGCAGATGTCCATTAACGATATGGTGCATCAGGTAGCTGACTGGGGCTACAAGTATATTGAGCAGTCCCCGCACCCGCGTATTAACCCATTTTACAAGCATCCGCTGTTTTCGGAGGAGACGGAGGCGGAGTACCGTCAGGCGCTGAAGGAAACCGGCGTAGAGATTTCATCTTTTATTGTTGTATACCGCTGGTCGGGCCCGACAGAGGAGCAGCGCCAGCACGCGGTTGCCAACTGGAAGCGTATTATTGAGATTGCGGTCAACATGGGCGTACCGGTTATCAATACGGAATTTTCGGGCGATCCCAACCAGCAGGAGATCTGCAATGGCATGTGGTTCCGTTCGATGGAGGAGCTGCTGCCGATCATTGAGCGGGAAGGGCTGCGTGTAGAGGTACAGTCTCACCCGTATGACTTCTGCGAGCTGAATGACGAGGCATGTGATTTGGTCAAGTCCTTCCGTTCTAAGAATCTTGGCTATGTATATTCTGCATCGCACGGCTTTTTCTATGACCAGGGCAAGGGCGATGTTCGGCACATGCTGAAATATGCGGGCGACGAGCTGACGCATGTACTTTTCGCGGACACTTACAACCAGACCAAGGACTGCCGTTATATTTTGAATCCGCCCTGGCTGAATGCACGGGGACGTGCGGACGTGACCATTCATCAGCACACAGCGATGGGTGAAGGCGAAGTAGATTTTGACGGAATTTTTGAGACTCTGCGTGAGATGGATTTTGCCAATCGTCAGTTGAAGCCGGGCGCGCCGAAGGTTGGCGGCGACAACATTGCCTGCGTATCTTACTTTGGATTCCCAGAGAAGATGGCGAAGCAGGCGCCGGAGGCACGTGAGCGCATTGAGCGCGAGCTGCTTGGCAAATAAGCAAACCAGAGAATTTCATTCATCTTTTTCTCACTCCATAAAACGGAACAGGCCCCGGCAGTACGCTGCTGAGGCCTGTTCCGTTTGGTTTACGCGGGCGAGGGTCCTGCGCGGACGGCGGCCCTACGCGGGCAGCGGCAGGGCTCTGCCCTGCACCCGCGATTTTTTTGAAAAAAAATCGAGTAAAAACTTTCTCCCCGCTGCGGCGGGGATGGGTGCGGTGAGGGGTGTTTGTGCGGCTTGCCCCGCCCGCCAAAAGGACGGCGGGCGGGGCGGTGAAGTGCGGGATATATTGGTGGAACTATGAGATTTATTATTATTCGGTTTCGGGTTCTGCGTCTAAAACGGGAGGAAGCTGCGCGGTATCCTTGGGCGTGTATTCCAGCTGTGAAATAACGGGTTCCAGCTTATCCAGTTCGCTGCGAAGGTAAGCCTGATATTTTAGCAGGGATTCCGGGTCGATTTCGGCCAGCCGTTCCAGTTCGCTTTGCAGATGCGAGCGGTATTCATGCATTGCGGCGAGGTCACGTTCTTCCAGCAGTAGCCGTCTGCCCTCGTTTTCCAGTGCTTGTTCTTTGCGTTCCATTTCATCGGTTGGGGATGGGAAAAACCAGCTGATGAGCAGAGAAAATGCAACGCCGATGCCAGTATCCAGAATGCGTGCAAACACATAGGAAAAATGCGTCGGGTCAGCTACGGTATAAATCACAACGAAAAACACAACGGCGCCTGGCTGTACGCCGCCGTAGGCGCGGGTCAGCTGACAGATGTACATGAGCAGCAGCAAACCGACTGACAGATAAATCCACTGGGGGATAATTGTACTGTATTCATGGTACAGCAGATAAAAGGGCAGCGAAACCAATCCGCCGATGAGCGTACCAATGAAGCGGTTGCCGCCAGCTTTCAAACCGCCGTCAAACCGGTTCCCCATGCCAAAGACTGCACCGATACACGCAAAACAGGCAGAACGGTCAAAAAACGAATAAATAATTGCAATCAAGGTTGCAGAAATAATGGTTTTCACCATGCGTCCGCCGATAGGCGGTAAGCGTCTTTTTTTGCTGTTTTCCACAGGTACGCCCCCAAGAGATACACGTGAATGCTGAAAATCTCCACAGGCGGCCCTGCGCGGGCAGCGGCAGGACACCGCCCTGCACCCGCGATTTTTTTGACGAGCCGCCGCCTTTTAATGCGCCCGTTGGGCGCGCGGCGGCGTGCGATTTTCGAGCACGCCGTAAACAATATGCCAGTGGCATATTGTTTAGCGCACGTAAAAAAATCGAGTAAAAACGTTCCTCCCGCTGCGGCGGGGAATGGGTGCGGTGATGCCGGTTTCTGCGCACTGCCCATCCCGCCAAAAGGAGGGCGGGATGGGCGGCTTGCTGCGGATGATTTTTCGTATTCGTGTGTAGAATTGATGTTATGATTCATTATACCGCGTTGACGGGCGGTTTTCAACCTTTTTTCGGGATTTTTGTCGGATTTTGTATTGAGGGATTATGCGTCTGCGGAATCCCGGTGCAGATATTTTTTCAAATATTGGCCGGTATAGGAAGCCTCACATTTTGCGACTTCTTCCGGCGTGCCGGAACAGACCAGCGTACCGCCTTTGTCGCCGCCTTCGGGGCCAAGGTCAAGGATATAATCGGCGGTTTTGATGACATCCAGATTATGCTCGATGACAACCACAGTATTTCCGGTCTCGACCAGTTTCTGAAGCACATCCACCAGACGGTGGACATCGGCAATATGGAGGCCTGTAGTGGGTTCGTCCAAAATATAGATGGTTCTGCCAGTCGAGCGTTTGGAAAGCTCGGTGGCGAGCTTGGCGCGCTGTGCCTCACCGCCGGAAAGGGTCGTTGACGACTGTCCGAGCTTAATATATCCAAGTCCGACATCCTGCATCGTTTGCAGGCGGCGGGCAATTTTGGGTACATTCTCGAAGAACAGCAGCGCTTCATCAACGGTCATATCCAGCACTTCAAAGATATTTTTCCCTTTATACCGTACTTCCAGGGTTTCTTTATTGTACCGTTTGCCTTTGCAGACATCACAGGGGACATAAATATCCGGCAAGAAATGCATTTCAATTTTCAGCAGGCCGTCGCCGCTGCATGCTTCACAGCGTCCGCCTTTTACGTTAAAGGAAAATCTTGCAGGGCCATAACCGCGTGCTTTGGCATCCGAGGTGGAGGCGAACAGCTCCCGGATATCATTGAAAACGCCGGTATAGGTTGCCGGGTTAGAACGCGGCGTGCGGCCGATGGGGGCCTGGCTGATTTCAATGACTTTGTCGAGATGCTCTTCCCCTTCCAGTGCGTCATGCGGCCCAGGACGAGTTTTCGCGCGGTTCAAGTCAGAGGCGAGGCGCTTATAAAGGATCTCATTCACAAAAGAGGATTTGCCGGAACCGGAAACACCAGTCACACAAGTCAGCGTACCAAGGGGGATGGAAAAGTCCGTGTGCTGTAAATTATTGACGGCTGCGCCGCGCACAGTCAGCCAGTTGCCGCTGCCTTTCCGGCGCTCGGAGGGGACGGGAATTTTTTTGCGTCCGCTCAGATAAGCCCCGGTAATGGACTTGGGGGATTTCAGCAGTTCATCTACCGTACCCTCAAAAATCACTTCTCCGCCATGCACGCCTGCACCTGGGCCGATATCGACAATATAATCGGCAGCATACATGGTATCCTCATCGTGCTCGACAACGATCAGCGTATTACCGAGATCGCGCAGCCGTTTGAGGGTGGCAAGCAGCTTGTCATTATCACGCTGATGGAGACCGATGGAGGGTTCGTCAAGGATATAGAGAACGCCCATCAGGGAGGAGCCGATTTGCGTTGCAAGACGGATGCGCTGGCTTTCACCGCCGGAGAGCGTGCCGGATGCACGGGAGAGGGTCAGGTATTCAAGACCGACTGACTGCAAAAAACCGAGCCGGTTGTGGATTTCTTTCAGGATGCGGTCGGCAATCATGTGCTGGGTTTCTGTCAGTTCAACGCCATGCAGGAAATCAATCGCACGTACAACGGACTTTTCGGAAAACTCCGCAATATTCAGCCCGCCGACTGTAACGGCAAGGATTTCGCGTTTCAGCCGACGGCCGCGGCAGGTCGGACAGGGGATTTCGTTCATGCATTCTTCGATTTCGCTGCGGATATATTCGCTTGAGGTTTCCTGATAGCGTCGCTCCAGATTGGGGATAATGCCTTCAAAGGGCTGGCGCATTTTACCGCCGGAAAAACGTGTAACAGACAGTTCAAGCGCTTCGTTTCCCGTGCCGTAAAGCAGTGCGTGAAGACCTTCCTGGCTGATTTCCTCGATTGGGGTATCGACGGTGAAATTAAATTTTTCGCCGAGTGCATCATAATACATCCTTGCAATCGAGCCGGTATCGCAGCTTGACCAGCCGCTCGCCTGTATCGCGCCGCCTTTAATAGAGAGTTTGGGATTTGGAATAATGCGGTCAGGGTCAAGTTTCATCTGCACGCCCAGGCCTGTGCAGGTTGGACAGGCACCATAAGGGTTATTGAAAGAAAACATACGCGGCGTTAATTCTTCAATAGAAATGCCGCAGTCCTCGCAGGCATAATTCTGTGAAAACGAGAGTGTTTCGCCATCAATAATATCGGCCAGGACAAGCCCACCGGAGAGTGCGCTGGCTGTTTCGACTGAATCGGCCAGGCGGCTGTGTGCATCAGCGCGGACGACCACACGATCCACAACGATTTCGATGGAATGCTTTTTGTTTTTCTCTAATTTAATTTCCTCGGATAAATCGTAAATCACACCATCGACGCGCACACGGACATAACCAGATTTCCGTGCGTCGTTAAAGACCTTCACATGTTCGCCCTTGCGCTGCCGGACAACGGGGGCTAAAATTTGCAGCCGCGTACCTTCGGGCAGAGACATCAGCCGGTCAATAATCTGATCGATGGTTTGCTGATGAATTTCCTTTCCGCATTTAGGACAGTGCGGTGTGCCCACCCGCGCCCAAAGCAGGCGCAGATAGTCATATATTTCGGTCACAGTACCGACGGTTGAGCGCGGATTTTTAGAGGTTGTTTTCTGATCAATGGAAATCGCGGGAGAAAGTCCGTCGATATAGTCTACATCGGGTTTTTCCATTTGTCCCAGAAACATACGTGCATAGCTTGACAGTGATTCCACGTAGCGCCGCTGCCCTTCGGCATAGATCGTATCGAAAGCCAGGGACGATTTACCCGAACCGGACAGGCCGGTCAGCACAACCAGCTGATCACGGGGCAGCTTAATATCAATATTTTTCAGGTTATGCTCACGCGCACCTTTTACATAAATATGCTCCTGCATGGGTGATTCCTTTCATTATGGTTGCAGTTTCTTACGCTGGGGGCGCTGCCCCAGACCCCGGGCCTGCGCGGCCAGCGCCAGAGGGACTTGTCCCTCTGGACTCCCATCCACGCCTGCGGGCGGGACGGGGATTGATGTGAATATAACAGATAGTATTTTGAACTAAAATTATAACAATGAGTGATGAAAAGATTTTAATAATTATTTATATGCATGGGAGAGGGGATGCAGTGAATTGACCGGCCTGCCCTGCTTTTGGCAGGCCGGTCTGCATAGGCGAAACAATTGGCAGCGAAAACTTTC
>CAJUSB010000104.1 GCA_910589115.1 uncultured Clostridia bacterium
TGCCAGTTTGTACACTTCACGTTCGCTAACTCCATATGCCTGTGCTATCATCTTATATAGAAAACGATGGTATCTTGCCAACGTTAAGTTAGATATGTTCATCTCTATTTTGTATGTAAATATAGCAAACTTAAAAAGTGTTCCGATTGAAATATTTGCAGAAATCTTAAATGTATTTATGATTGTAAGAAATATCCGGCAAAACTCTGACGTTTTCTATATAGCGTCATGGGTTCGTTCATATCCACTCACAAGCCGTTTCCGGATTTCAATGCTTAACATCCTTTTTCACCTCGAACTCATTATACCTCTTCTTTCCGCTGTTTGCGAATAGTTTTTCGCCGATTGCTCTAAGGTTTGCAGGCCGCTGCGCTGCCAGTCCGGAATGGCGGGGGACTGCGGCGGTTTCGGCTGTGGCACAGTTTGTGCGATAAGCTGCGAAAGAAGCGTCAACACGCTTGCACCGTAACCTTTGCCGGGATAGGCCCAGCCTGCACCGCTCGGATTATCTGCTGCGCCTAGCCATTCTACATAAGGTGCGCTGCCGCGTGTAACCAGTCCAAAACGCGGGTCAACGCAAGGATTTTTCAGTGGTTCGGTGGATGCATAGGCTTTTAAGTGTTGGATTTGTGCACGCACGCCGGTCAGTGCATTCGGAAAGGTTGCCGCTTGTCCGGTGGTATTGCCGTTCAGTGCGCCGATCCCCGCAAAATTATTTTGCCCCGGCTGGACGATGCCGCCGAATCGGAAGAAGCCCGTTTCATGCAGGCTTTGTGCAAAAGCTACATCACCGCGCACGCCCTCTGCTGCACCTTCAATCAAATACATCTGCGCCAGCGCTTCAAGGGAACAGCCGGTAAGCTGCGGCGCAGGATTGCGGCTTCGGCAGAAAAGTGCCATCTGCTGGGCGGTGGCCTGTGCTGTGCCCATGATTGAAGTTCTGATTTCAGGCGCAGTCTGTACGTTGAAATAACCTGCAAGCAGATCAGCTTCTGCTTCTGCCAGCCTATCCAAATTTTCATCTATGGACAGCCATTTTGTGGCGGCAGTGTTCGTGTGGAAGCTATGCTCGACCAGCAAGTAAACCGGCACGCCAGCCGCACGAGCGCCGCGAAGAACACCGTAATACTCGCCGCCTGCATTGTTCCTGCGAGTTGCTGTGCGGCCCTGCTGGCGGGTTCCCATAAGCTGACCGATTGCCAGCGCGATTGCGCGGGCCAGCGTGTCCGCGTCGTTTTGATTGTCGTAAGCGCGGTAAACAACAGGATAATCAACGCTTTCGGTATCACAGGCGTTGGAATGCAGGGAGAGGAACACATCGCAGCCCCTTGCCGCTGCGCCGCGAGCGTATACTTCCATCGGCGTATCAATGTCAGCTCTCGTGGTTACGACCTCAAAACCGCGGTGCTCAAGCGCCGCCTTGAGTTTGAGGTGCAGTTTCCAGACCATGGTACTTTCATAATAGGTCTTAACGACAGGGCTTTGATTATAGGTGCTGCCGATGTGTCCGGCGTCCAGACAAATCTTGACTTTACTCATTGTCGTCACCCGTTTCCTCATCGGCGTGAAAAATGGGTTTGCCGTCCACGTCATTGATTTCCGGCCCCTGCGCCGGAATGGGTTCAGCTGTCTGATTCGTTTTCTTTACCATATGACATCCTCCTAAAGTTTCCAGATGGGTTCGACTACCTCGGAAAAGTATTCTTTTAATTTGTAAGTAGTGCGACCTTCCTCTTTCAGCCGCTCGTGAAAGCGTTTGGTTTCCAAGGCAATTTTCAGCGTTTTCAGCACTCCGATTTCCTCTGATGTGACTCTGTCCATGTTCTCATCAACCATGCAGGCGATTGCCTGATGCAGATATAGCGACAATTCGACCCAGTTGCAGGCCTTGTATTCTACCATTACCTGAGCGGCAAATTCCTTGCGGTTCAGGCTGGGCTTGCGGGGCGGGAGCAGCCCTTCTTCACGGAGCCGCTTCCGTAATGCCGCCCGTTCGTCCTTCTCCCGCTGCGTCAGGCGTTTGTACTTCTTTTTTGCCATCCTGTGCGCCCTCCTTCCGTTCGGCCATCTTTTTCAGGGCTTCTATTACGACCGCACACTGTTTATGATCCAGCCATTCGATACGATCAATTTTGGTCATGCGCCTGACAAAGCCCTGAATTCGTTTCGGGTTATCATTCCAGCCGAGCGCCTCGCACAAGGCATGGATTTTACGGCGCTGCGCTGCGGTTCTGGGGTCGCCGCCTTCGTCAGTGCGCTTGGGCCGCTTCTGTCCGCTGGCACTGTCCTTCATCTTCTGGAGGACGCTGGCGACCTGGTTCAGCTCATTTGGGGACAGGCTTTTCAGGGAGTCCTTTCCAGTCTCACGGTAAACGACCGCGTGAAGGTCTTCCGAATCCATGTGCAGCTCGGGCGATTTTGCAATCGCCCAAAGCGTGCGGATGGTAGCCTGCCAGCGGTCTTTCTTCGCTGCTGCCATAGATTCCTGGCCTCCTACTTTCCGGCCTTGATCTGTTCGAGCTTGGCCATATCAAGGTCATAGCCGAATGTGTCCTTGGCCTTCCACTGCGCACCGACTGCATTGACCGTATCCTCGCCATATTTCCGGAGCACGTCTTTGCTGACATCTTCCTTTGTTATAATGCAGTCCAGCATCTGGCGCACTTTCAGACGGCGGATCACTTCCTGAAGCTCTTCCTTCGCCCTCGGGAGAATCACGCTGACAGAACGCCGGAAGCCAACTTCTCCAAAGGTGGGCTTTTTCGAGCGGAGGTCGCCAAGCTCCAGCCGATGCTCCTCAACAAAGGCATGGACATCATGCTCGAGCAGTTTCAGGACGTTCTGATAAGGCTTGCACCGGTCTTCCGCAATCTTCTTCATTCCGGTAATCTGCTTGCTCAAATCGTTGTTGATTTCGTTGATTTCGAGCTGGGCCTCAGCCATCTGGCGGAGTGCGTCATTTACCTCATCCCAGGACTTGAGACGCGGGGTTTCAAGGATTCTTTTTCTTGCCATTTTGAAAGGCTCCTTTCAAGTTGTTTGATTTGTGTTCCTCTGTGGGGTCACTGTCAAATAAAATGTAATTTTGGATAACTGTCATGTAAACGCCAAGGGGGAAGGTAAGCAGAACGGCAGTCGCGTCACAATCCTCCGGGGCGCTGCCGGGTTCGGAAACCATCAGCAGCAGCGCCGCCGAAATACCGATCAGTGAAAGCCCGATCCACTTCTGTTTTCTCATTTTCATTGTCCCTGCCCTCCGGCTGTTACAGCATCATCATAGCCGAGGCCTGCTCGAGCACCCTGGCAGTAATGGTTTGATCTGCGCTTCCCTCAAGAATACGCTGGACATTGGATAACGTGTGGTCGAGCAACCGGAAACAGCTTCTCCGCATCCCACATGCGCGCTCTTTGAACTCTGTCATTGCCTCTGGCGTGATATCGAAATCACTGAGATATTCTTCTACTTCCGAGGGAAGCAGCCCCTTGAGTTCCGCCTGAAAAACAATCCGGTTTTCCATGCGGTCAAAGTATGTTTGAATCTGTACGGTTATTTCCGGCTCACCCGCAAACACCATGCCCACATTGGAATGGTCGAAAATTTCACGGAGCAGCTCAATCTTGCTGAACTTTCCATTGTTAATCAGTTTGTCCGCTTCATCAATAATCAATAAGTAACCCTTATTATAGTTCAGAAACTCAAAGATTGTCTCCTCCCGCTGCCAGACTGTACCGCGCCCGCGCGGAAGCCCGAGCGCATTCTCAATGGAGTGGACAATATCGCTCCTGCACATGCTTCCGCCGCATTCAATGTATGCCACGCGGGGGAGCTTGGCATATTCGCGCAGGCTGTAGGTTTTGCCGCGTCCGCTGCGGGCAATCACGACACCCATAGAAGCATACTCCTGGCAGCTTTGGCATACGCCAAGCACGGCCTTTGCATCGCGGCTTTCGTAGAAGCGCGGCTTCTGTGAGGTTTTAGGCGCTGCGGCAATCGGAAGGTTAATAATATTACCTGTATGTTTGGAGAGAAACTGCGCGACTCTTTTGTCAATGTTGGCTGTATCGCTGCCATACGCACCGTTTACATACTTCGATATCGTTGAACGTCCGAGGCCTATCTCTTTGGCGAGCACCGAGATACTGATTTTGTTTGAATCTGCATAGCTTTTCAGCTGTTCTACAATGCTTAACGGCTCTGTCGTGGTATTGGTGCTGACTGCTGCTTCCATAAATATCCTCCTATCCATTCATAGCTTTCAGCCGCTCAAGTGCGGCCCCGGCCTTGGCGTTAAGGAATTCATCCCCAGCGCCGGATTTCTTTTTCTTGCTGATGATTTCGGAACGCCCTTCCTTATCTGTAGGCAGGGCGATTACCTTCTGACGGGGCACGTGCCCTATCGTAAGGTCAAGTTTACCAACTGCCTCCGTCCGGCTTGGGTCAAGCCGCAGTTCGGGCGGTGTCTGGTATTCGTCCAATATCGCGCGTACCTCGGAAAGCTGCCGGTTCTTGCGTTTGTGCAGTTCTCCAAGGGCAGATTCGGAAACGCGTTCGCCGAACTGCATAAGCTCCGCTGAATAGGCCTCGCAAACCTTGCGGCCCTCCTTGTCGTAAACATAAAGTTTCCGCACGTCTCCCGTATCCCAGCGGATGCCGACCTTTTGGTCTACGTAATGAGCAAGTTCGTCCGCCGTGTAAAGGGTCTTAAATTTGGTGATGCCTTGCGATGTAACCTTGGCCTGCGCGGGTTTCATCAGCAGCATTGCGGCATACTCTCTCGGCGGGGCGGGGCGCTGGATGTGCGGCTCATTCTCCCATACCCCTATCGGGGTTATGTACTGTTCGCCTGCATCCTTAAGCCCCCGATGATTGTGCACGTTGTACCACTCCGCGACAAACGCCTGAAGGACTTCCATAAACTCATCCATAGTGAGAAGCTCGCCGCGCTCCAACATTCCGGCAATGTCCTTCTTGCGCTTGCTGGCGGTGCGGGATGCCGTGAGCGTTCCAGTGTAGGATTGGAATTTGCGGGAGAACCGTAAACAGAAAGTATTGAAAGCCCGTTCTATCGGCTTGTCCCACGGCTGGAAAGGGAGCGACCGCGACCATCGTTTCACACCCATTGACAGGTAAAAGCCTTTTTCTTCTGCGTCCATCAGGCTGTCGTCCATTGCGCGAACACTGCGATCTTGCCCGAGCGTTTCGTGGTTAGCGAAGTCTTTGCCGTTGTCCATGTGCGCTTCCAGCGGTACGCATCCGGCTTCATAAACCATTTTTACAAACGATTCCTTGACAATTTGCGTTTTGGAATGCTCACATAGAATCATTTCAAGTATGCGGCGGCTGCGCACATCCAGCCACGCAACCAGCACGGGACGGATGGCCTTTACCTTGCCATTTGGGGTGGTGTACTGCACCCATACGTCAAAGGTGTGCGCGTCAGCAACAACGTACTCCATGACTTCAAGTGAGTGCGTATCCCGCTTGCATTTAACCTGCTTTTTGTTCTTCCACTCCCGCAGACCGTTTGCGGCCAGATAATGCGCGGAGCCTGCACCCGGCTTGTCCATAATATGTTTGACATATCGCGAAACCGTCTTAATAGATGGATGCTGTTCCCAGCTGCGCTCTCGTGCGATATCCTCAAATTTTTCATACAAAAGCTCGACCGTGCCGAGGTTTTCCGCAAAGTGACGGTCAAACCAGATGTTTTCGATGATTGCCTTTTGCTCATCGGTCAGACTAGGAAATGTGTCCTTTTCGCGGGGCTTGCGGCAGAGGGCCAGCGCTTTGAAATAGTCGCGGTTTTGACCGTCCTCTTGCTCAAGTTTGAGCGCCCAGGCAGCAGCTTCCGTGAGGTTCTTTTGGTGACGGTATAGGCTTTGAGGACTGATTCCAAGGTCGGTTGCCATGCGGAGGGCGACCGTGGCACGAGGTTCGTCACCGCTATAGTCTATGAAGCGCTGCACCATGTTTGCCAGTTCGACCGCTTCATAGTAGGCTCGTTTGTGCTGCTCGATATAATGATTGAAGTCCACGTCAACATACCACGGTCTGACCTCGGTTGTTTTGCTGTCGATGATTGCATCCCTCCCATCTGCTTTCTGTGCGGCTCGCCATGCCCGCTGGGCTTTTGCGGAGAGAGAGGATACGGCGACAAGAACCTCCGCTTTGGCTCCTATTTCACGAGGCTGTGCTTTAGTTACGTAATTTTGGGGGTCTCGGCTTATTCTGGAAGTCATTCCCTTATAGGCAAGTCCTTCCAACTTTGCTGCCTCTTTAAGAGTAACATAGGATTCTGTCATGTATACCTCCACCTCCAATGCTTATGCCGCAATTATTTTTTCAACTTTTTGCGGGTCAAGGTTAAGAGCGGCAATAATAGAGTGGAGGTATTTATCGCCCGACCGTGTCCCTGTCAAAATGTAGCTTAAATATTGCGGTGATGTGCCGACCCGTTCGGCAAGCTGAGCTTTCGTCATGTCCCGATCGGCAAGCGCCTTGACGACCAATTTCCCGAAAGCTGTAAGTTTCTTGTTTGCGCTTCTCATTGCCGCTCCTCCTTTCGCGGATAATGATTTAACAGCTCAAAACGTGTCGAATGCCATGCTATGGATTCTAAAACAACCATCTTCTCGCCCGAAAACAATACTTCCGATGATTTCCTGCCGGATGGTGTGAAAGAACTCTACTCGAATCTTGTGCTTGCTCAATTTAATAGGTGCAAATACGATATATCCCGAATATAGACCTTTGGCAAGCTCTGTCAGACGTTCAAGGCCAGTGCCGACCGGTGCGTTACGTTCCTTCTCGATAAGGGCTTGAAGCGTGCGATAGGCGGCAAGACGCTGCGGGTAATCTCCTCCAACGCAAAGGTCTAAAGCGAAATACTTCCAGAGGGCAGATTCCGCCTGGCTGAGAGCATCCTCCTGCGTGGGTGGCAGCGTTTGATTAGCTGCGGAATTCTCAAAAATCTTGTCCGACACTTTGGTATCTGTCATGCCTAACCACCTCTTTTGATATTATATGCAACTTCTAACGGATGCTCCTGAAGATATCTTCTGACTGCAAAATTGGTTCGATACATATGCTCCAAGGATTCATATTCTCGATAAAATCGGGATTTCAGTTTTTGCAGATCCTGCCCTGTCAGACCGTCCAGCTGATTGTCCATCTCGCGGCACATTTTGAAAGTATTCCGGAAGATGATACAATCATCATCTGGGCAGTTTTCCATCAGCAGCATTCCCAGCGTAAACAACTGTTCCGGCTCCAAAACGTGCCATTGAGGCGGATGGCGGAAGGTCTAAGTCTCTGCTGCGACAGGCGGGGCTGAGGGAATAATCTTCAAGTCTTCAGACGGATTCTTCGGAAAAAGCGTCAGCGTCTTACTGTCAAGCGCTTCCATATCGATTCGAAAGCGTTCATCTCCCTGATTGGCAAGACCTAAATCTTCAAGCGCGCTCACGTAGCCGCGCAGGTGATAGGAGGCTGTGGTTTCGTTGATGTACGGCCAGCCCGGATTCGAGGCCTGATTTCGGATCAGGTTCGATTCCCGCCGAAACAGGCTGACGGGGTCGACCTCTTCCTCGGTGCTGCCGGTGTCGGTTTCCGTAACAATGGTGAATTTGACCGGCGGTTCTTCGGTATCCAGTTCGGACTCCAGACCGCGTGCCTGCTCGATCGCCTCTTCGATGGTGTCCGCGCTGTCGTATTCCATCGCGTCCCGGTCAATATCGAGAATGCCAGTGTACTGCTCCGCGTCAATTACGCCGAAGCTGCCGAGGCCGGTATCTGCGTTCAGCCGCTTCTCACGGTCATTGAACTTTACGACCAGATAGCCGTTGATTTTCTTCATTTTTCTCATCTTTCTTGTCCTTTCTTTTTGTGAATTGGCTTTTAGAAAAAATGGGGCTGCTATCGCCGCTGTTGGGCCGGATGGGATGTATCCCGTCCGGCCCGGCGGGTGATAAAGTTAATCAATAAATTCGGTGGAATCGCTGCCCTCCGTGATAGTCTTGACAGCGTGCGTGGAACTCTTGTAATCCAAAACCTCAACCTTCTGGAGGACGCAGAAGCTGTTGTAATGGAATCGCTTGCGCATGTACTTCTCCTCGTGGTCTGTGCAGCTCAGCTCGTGGATGTACTGTGCCAGCGTGCCGTGTGCGGTGAGCATCACAGGCGGCTTTTTCGCTTCATCGGGATCGTGCAGAAAAACGGTAAGCGTATCCGGTTCGCTCGGATTGGTAGAATGGACGCTTACATTTCCAATGTACATATAATTCATAATATACTCTTTTTTAACAGGTGTGTTGGATTGCCCGGCAGCTGCCGGGACGTATCGGGTTTTATTTGTGCGCCGGTGGAGGATAATCATTTCCCCTGTCGGCTTCTCACGAATGATGAGCCAATTATCCGGAGGCAGGCCCGCCCGTTGAAGCCGTTCTTTTTGCTTTCGCGTGGGCTTTTTGCCGCGTCTCATCTGATACACTCCTTTCGGGATTGATGCTTGTCCATAAATTGGGCGGCGGGCGCTGATGAAGGTCACATGTGGGAATCCTTACCGATTGATGAGAAACAGCGGAAGGGCTTGCATGGTTCCGGAAAAGGATGCGGCTCTGAAAGCTGCGGAGGCAATGGCCGAACTGTTGAGGAGTAACCGGCTTTGCGTTCGACACAGTTGCAGGGCTGCTGTCAACTTCGACCGGATCGCCAAATCCCGGTTCATCGGCGGATTTGATTGAAGTATCTGCCAATCGGAAATATTGCATGTCATACTGCCAGCGGAGGGCCTTGGCCAGCGTATCACGGGTCATTTCTTCATCGATTGGGCCCAGGTTATGGAGATAGGCATTTACAAAAATTGCATTCGGGTCGATGGAGAGGATTTCGTGAGGACGTTCGGAATCTTCTAGGTAGTCCGTGGTAAAGACTTCCTGTTCGTCGAGCAGGCCCCAAAAGCATTCTGCATTCCAGCTGCGGCCTTCCTTATAAAGGGCTATCCACGCGATGCCATCGCGGGCTTCGGGAAGTATGTCCTGTGCAATCTGTCTGATGCTTGCCATCGTTAACACTCCTTATAATCCGTATAACAGTTCGCGCGTCTTGCGTATCTGGAAATGGACATCGTACTGATTTTAATTCCATCATCATTCAGCCATGTAGCAATTTCGCGATATGTGCATTTAGCATCGCGGAGCATTTCCTCGACCCTTTGTCGATGGGCTTCATCCAGATTTTCAATAATGCCAGTGGGGCGCCTTACTGAGGGTGATGCACTGCCGGGGCGTTTACCAGTTTTGCGCTGCGGAGCAGCTGCCTGCTCGGCAAGTGTTGTCAGAAGTGGAACCAACTGTTTAATGGTTTCGGTGCAGGCTGTGGTAATCGCCTGTGCAATAATGGCGGTAATATCTGGCTGTCCATAACTGCCAGTCCTGCGGATACTGGGAAGAACTTCATCAAAAACCCATTTCTCAAACCGCTCGGCAGCAGGGAGATTGCTATGAGCGATAAGGCGGTAAAGGTCTCCTTCGGGGATGAAGTTCATGGTGAGGGTCTTGCCGGGATTCTGCGGATGGGGTACTCCCTGTTTCAGGGGGTACCGGCAATGTTGGGTAATTGCGTTATGAGGTTTTGTGTAACCAAGTATCTTGGCGCATGCTGTAGCGGGGAAATAGGGTTTTCCGCTGATATCCAGAACGCCAAGCTCACCAAACTCACTATTTTGGAATACTTGCAAATCGTTCATATAGTGAACTCCTTTTCTTGTTATACTGTGCGGACAGGGAAGTCCGGGTCGCCGTTGCTCTGCGGAATGCCGGAGTTGATGATAACCAGCACTTGGTTTTCTACGATTTTGAACGAGAGGACTTCGAGTACCCAGAGGTAGTTCCAGGTCTTGGCTGTGGTGAAGATCAGGTCGATTGGGTGCCTGGCCTCGAAGACTGCTCCGTCTTCAATATCGATTACCTTCACGCTGTAGATTTTGCGCTCGCTGCACTTCCTGACCAGCGTTTCGAGCATCTTGCGGGTGCTCATTTTTTGCGATGTCATGTAATTCTCTCCTTTCATTCTGTGGTTTTCGCTTTCCTTTTGGCTTGGGGTATGGTATGCTTGGGGTGGTTAATTTATTAACCATATTCATTATACCATCCGTTCAGATGGTAGCCAAGAAAAAACCATCCAAACGGATGAAGTATTTTAGGGAGGGGTCTATGAACAGCCTTGTAGATCGTATTGAACAGGCAATTAAGCATAAAGGAACAACATTCAACCGAGTTGAACATGATTGCGGCTTCGGTGGTGGAACTATTAAGCGATGGATGCGACAAAGTCCGCGATTTGATAAGCTTGTAGCTGTTGCACAATATTTGGGGGTTTCTTTAGATTATCTTGCTTTCGGGGATGAATCATCTCTATGCCATCCAAACGGAGAGGATTCCTCCGAAATGGTTGTCTCCGCGAAGGAAATGGAATTGCTGCGAAAAATCCGACAGCTGACAGAATATCAACAGGAAGAATTATTCGATCTTGTTGACTTTAAGTATCAGCGTATTGCTAACTCCCCAAAAGGGCTATCATATACCAGTTCCCTGAGCAAAACAAATAATTGCGAAACGGCCTAATTTTTTGCCTGCCATGATTAAAAACTAAATCGACAGACTTATTAAGCCGATGTTGACTTTTGCGAGTAAACCGTAGTGTCAAAAAGTTATCTCCTTTTATCCCAGAAAAAAGTTTCAATTCAACTTATATTTGATATGAAAAAATGTCCCATTGCTAATGCAATGTGGTTTTCGAGAATTCGTAAATTCTTGAATCAAATCAAACCTTTTATCGTTATATTTTACGATAATTTGCCCAATGGGACAACTTTTTAGAAAAGCTCTAAAATGTCCCATTGATATTAGACAGATATGCATTAGCGTGATTATATTCAAAAGGCTTCTAAACGACTGTATTTTCAGTTTAAGCCCTAAAAACAGAATTTATAACGCCTATAACACGCCGTTATAGCGCTTCGGCTACTATGCTCGTACTCAGCGTTTGTGACGCTGCCACGAAGCAGCGGAGAAAACCGCCTTACGTCATAAAATACCGTTGCAGTGTCTGATCTAGGCCGTCAGTCTTCTTTTCTACTACAACGCCCAAAAGCCCCCGAAAACGCCTCTGTATGCGCCTTCGGGGGCTTTTACGTCATTTTATTCGGTTGTAGCGCTTACCCGTACAGCGCCGCTCTGAAGGTGTTACACGTGTCGATCCGGCTTGCACTTTACATCACTAAAGCTCTCTCGGATCAGGGACAACTTTTCTAAGAAGACCATACAGCATAATGGGATGAAATGTTCTGAACTCACGCCCTTCCCGCCCGAATTTCGTGGTTTCATGCCTATTCCCGTTCAATCCCGTTCTTTCCCTAAATGGTGTTAGTCGGAATTATAGGACCTGTGGTTTAGAGCGTCAAGAGGCCAGAA
>CAJUSB010000105.1 GCA_910589115.1 uncultured Clostridia bacterium
CGTGATATCCTCGCCGCCGCTGCCGCCGCCGGGGATCACCACGCTGCCGCCCGGTTCAGGCGTTACGCCGCCATTGTCCGGGTCAACCTTGCCGCCGTCCGGCAGTTCGATTTCCGGCCTATTTCCGCCGGGATCAATGGTGGAGCCGGGTGGTACGTCAACCTCACCGGTTTCCTTATCCACTGTGACGTCACCCTTTTCGGGTGGGACCGGAACCGTAATGATCACATCCGGTTTCCCGTCGCCGTCCTTATCAATCGTAACAGTGTCGCCGTCCTCGTCGCGCTCTACGGTGATATCCGGCTTGCCGTCCCCATCCGTATCAATTTCGACCCGCTCGCCGGGCTCCAGCGGTACTTTTTCGCCGCCGGGCGCGTCCTTCGGTTTCACAATTACTGACACTTCGTCAGTCTGTACAGTGGTCGGAGCCTTGTCAGGTTCCGTGTTGGTGACTTCGCAGTAATAATGGTGTGTACCCGATTCTAAATCCTCGGGGATCGGATATTCCGGGCTGTTCGCCCCGGGGATCGGGATACGCTTAGTCGGGTCGTCAGGATCGTCGGTATACCACTGGTAAGTAATCTCACCGTTCTCCGGCTCCTTCACCCCGACCGTCAGTGTCGTGTCTTTCGGAATCTGCCCCTCGGTCAAAGTGCCCGGGGACTGCGGCTGTTGGGTAATGACCGGCGCAGCAGAAGGCTTTTCATCTCCGCCGCCTGCTTCATGCTTCGGAGGTTCGCCGGGTGCTACAAATCCGGGTTCCTCGTCCTCGACGCGCTTGGGAATCTCAATTTCTTCGCCCTCACCGGTTTCCACCTTGCCGCCGTTCGGCAGGTCAATGTCGCCATCCGGGTCTATGGTTCCCTTGCCGTCTGTAATCGTAACCTCGTTGCCATCCTTATCCTTGGATGTCGTACCTTCTCCGCCGGTAACCTCGCCGTCCAGATCGACCGTGCCGCCGTCCGGGCCGACGGTGATTGTGGAATCCTTATTATTCGGGTCCGGTTCCCGGCCGGGCGGTGTGATATTGGGTTCAACCTGCGTGCCGCCGGGGATTTCAATGATTTCCTTGTCGATAACAATATCGTTTTCGCCGTCGCCGTCGGTATCCGTCGGTACCTCAATCGGCCGGACAATCACGCTATCCTCGCCATTCGGCAGGGTGATTACGATTTCCGGAATACCATCGCCGTCCCGGTCAACCTCAATCACTGTATTCGGCTGGCCGCCCTTGTTCTCGATCACGGTGCCGTCATCCAGAACCAGTTTATCACCGGGATTCAATTCCGTACCGTTCCTGTCGCGCTCCCATTGTGCGGAGAATATGACAGGGGATTCCGGCATCGTGAACGATGCCGCCGGCTGATAAATCTGCCCGTCGGAATCCGACTGCCAGCCCTTGAACTGGTATCCAAGGCGCGTCCCGGTCAGCGCCGGAATCGTAATGCTGTCGCCTGCCGCTGCTTTCTGCGGGCCGGGGGCCGTCAGGCCGTCAATCGCCCTGGGCAGGTTCAGATCAAATGCTGCCTCATAGCCCTCTGTCACAGAACCTGGAACGTCAACGATTTCCAGTTTGGGAATCGGCTCGGTCTTAGACGCGCCGCATACGCAATAGGTGGTCAGGATGCCGTCCGCCTCTATGGTTGGCTCCTTGGTGATCTCCACGTTTGCGGTGAAATCGTGGGCTTCCCGTTCTGTGTCAACCACATCGCAGCGGGTACACTTAAAGGTATGGGTATCCGTATTCTGGTCGTCATGCGGAATTCTGAAATCATGCCCCAATGCAGGGATCGTCAGCTCAACGCCCTGTCTGCCGCAGGTTTCGCACTTGAATTCCTGCGTTCCTTCCTTGACGCAGTCTGCCTGAAGCTCGCCATCCTGCGGGATCAGGATGTGGTCTTCAACATCCGCTTTCGCGCCGCAAACCGTGCATTCCTTCCAGTGGATGTTATCGTCATCGCCGCCCTTCCAGTCGGCGCCGGGTTTGTGCGGAGCGAATCCGGTATTCTCGGTGGTGATCAGTGTACAATCCGGGCAGTTGATATCCACAGTTCCCTGCGTGTTACAGGTGCCCTCTACCTCATTTTCCCTCGTTGCGTTCGGGTGTTCGCAATCCTTCAGCTGGGGATAAATGACAACTTCTTCGCCGTTGGGAACATCTACCGGGAAACTGAGCTCATTGCCTTCCTCATCAACCCATTTGTGATTTCCGCTGTCGTCCTTGTCCAAAACCTGGCCGGGGGACGGTGCGATTGGCTTATCCCGGATTGCATCCTCAAGCTCTTCCTTTGAAATCTTGCCGTCCGTGCCGGGGTCGACCTCTACCGTGCTTCCATCCGGGAGGACGATGACCACCTTCCCCGATGTATTGCCGCCGGGATCGGTTCCGGTGCTCTGTTTCTGCATGAGAACTTCCCCAGTAGCACCATCTACGGCAGGGGCATACCCTTCCACAGCAGAGATGAAGTAATTTGCGGGGTCTTTATCCTTCATGGAGCTGCTCCAATCTCTGGTAAAGACAGCGCTCTTTTCGCCGGTCAGCACTCCCAGGCTCACGGTATAGGGGCCGCCGGTAAATTTACTATCCGTATAAATTTTGCTCCCCGAACCCAGCGTGATTGTACCTTTCACAGCCGCGCCTTCCAAATAGAGGTATGGGCTGTTGCCGTTAGCGACTGTTATATCCTGCACCGTACCGCCATAGAGATACGCGGCGCAAACCTCCATCGTTGTTACAGAACCGCTGCGCAGGTATACCATGCTGTCGTAGCCCTTTGTAACAACTTTTTCCACCGAACCGCCGCCCTGGCAGTCGCAGATGTACACTTGGCCCTCCACGGTGAGTGTGCCCAGCTTGTGCCCGTTCAGGCAGAGGTAAGCACTGTTGGAATAACCGCTCTGAACCGTGAGATTCTGCATATCCTCGGTCAGATATTTATCAGAACCGTTAAATGATGTGCCGGTGATCTGCGAGAACGCTTTCTCCGTATGCTTCTTGCAGACAGTGAGAGACTCACCACAGGAACAATGCTTATGTGCCGCCGTTTCCGAACCCGTTCCTCCGCCTGGATTGTCGGGGTCTTTGGTGTAGGCGACTACGGCTTCCTTCACACCGTTAACCGTTCCTGTTGTGATGTAGCGGTTCAGACTGTCCTGCACGAAATAGCCTGCGGGGTCTGCGTCAGCCAGTGCAGTGTTATTTC
The DNA here is from genome assembly GCA_910589115.1 of uncultured Clostridia bacterium. Classification (GTDB taxonomy): domain Bacteria; phylum Bacillota; class Clostridia; order Oscillospirales; family Butyricicoccaceae; genus QXXE01. Next base: position 3,204 of record CAJUSB010000105.1, read on the forward strand.
CCCATCCGGAGGTAAGCGCATAGGTGCTGCCCTCTGTCGTCGGGAAGCTCGATGCGGTTACGGTGTACGGCCCGCCGGTCAAGCCTGCTGCATCAATTTGACCAGGGGCTGTCAGGGTAATCGTACCGGTTACGATCGCGCCAGTCAGCTTGATCTTATGGTTCGGATTCCGCCCTGTATTCATTTGGACCGAACCCACCCTGCCGGATTTCAGCTCAATCGGCGTATTTCCGGTGAAGGACATAGCATTGACAGTTGCACCGTCCACAAGGAAAGCTCCGGTGCCGCTGGAACGTGCCGTTGAAACACTGCCGCCATAGAGATTAGCTGTCCCTGTCCCGTTCAGTGTCGTCACCGAGCCGCCGTAAAGGTTCAGCGTGCCCTCATTCGTGATCGTTGCAGCCTTACCGCCGCCCTTGCAGTCGCAGAGGTTCAACGTTCCGCCAGACTTGACTTCAATCGTTGTCACCGTGTATCCGTTGAGACAGACGTTGCGCGTTTCGCCGCTGTTTACTGAAAGATACTGGAAATTTGAGTTTGCGTTCAGGTAGTAGTTATCGCCAGATTTCTCGTAGGTCTGCTCCGTGTGTCCGACTTCGGTACAGGTTGGCTCACCACAGAGTGCATGCTTATGTGGCTTCGCCGATCCCTCCTCATCTTCGGGCGGGGTTTTGACAAATTCCAGATAATTTTCATACCTAAACAAAGCAGTCGTGATATATTGACCCGCTATGTCAGGGAAAAAGTGTGGATGCGCAAGTTTAACGTCTTCCCCAGAGTTATTATCATTAGTAAACTTGCCGATGACGTTATTATCAAACGCAACTCCAAACTTTGCGCCATCATACCTCGAACTTATACCGATCATGTCATACTGATTAATGCGTAAATTGCTGACAACCGCATCCGTACTCGTCTGCTCGGGATAAGCAAAGTTATTATAGATATACCCCGTGCCATAAACTTCAACATAGGGGCTATCCTCAGCCTGGTCGCGCTTGCCAAGCGCACCGCCCACAGGGTTTTTTCCACCTCGCGCTTCGTTATTGGTGATTTTGCCACCCGACATTACAAATTTCGACTGAGCGCCTGCGCCATTGGCATTCACGCCGCCCACAGCACGAGTCGTATCATTAGTGGCAATCGCCCGATTACCGCTGATCTCGCCGCCACGCATTGTGAAGCCAGCATTACAAATCAGCACGCCGCCAGCAATATTGCTTGCTGCGCCGCCAGCCGTATTGTTCGTGACCTTGCCGCCAGTCATGCTGAAGTTTGCGTCGCCATTGGAATTTGACCGCAGTTCTACCTTCACGCCGCCAAAGCCTGAAGTATTGGTCTCACCGCCGTTTCCGGTGATTTCGCCGCCTTCCATAACGACCGACCTGGCAGACACGCCGCCTTGCTCATTGCCGGTAATCGTGCCGCCTTTCATCGTAAATGTACCCTTCGGAAGCGATATACCAGTAGCAAAGCCCCGGATTGTGCCTCCGTACATTTCAAAATTACTAAAAAGGTCACTCCCACTGGATATGGCAGTCCCCTTGCCATTCCCTACAATCTCACCAGTTCCCTGACAGTCATATAACTTGATATTATTGTCGTTTAGTATTTCAATTGCGCCGCTTCCCTCTGCGGTTATCTTGTGTCCATTCAAGCAAATCCTTAAATTAAAACCGCTCTTTGGTATACGGTGAACCGCTGAAAGCGTAACGTCCTCAGTCAGATAATAACTATTGGTAGATGGAAGTGTATCTGTCTTATCCCACGCACTACTCGATGAAAAATCGTCATGACGGTGTGTTGTCTCCCATCGGGCATAAAGCGTGATGCCATTCTCATTCCACTCAACAGTCGAGGTAGACGTCACCAGTGTGCCCCCGGTCGGCTCGGTATACCAGCCCATATAATAATACTTATTTGAACCCTCAGCATCTCTGGTGGGTACAGGCAATTTGCCATAGGTTTCACCCGTGTGATACGTCCTGGTGCCCGGATCAAGTGGATTACCCCCATTCGTATCAAAGGCTACCGTGATCTCCTTGGGGTTCCATACGGGGACGAGGGTTGTTGTACTGCCCAAAGACGTAGTAGCCGTCACCTTGTTTTCCGCGGTACCATCGGTGGACCAGCCATCGAACGTGTATCCGTTTCGATCCACGGGCGTGTACTCCGCTTTCACCCCGTTTTCGTCAAACAGCTCGGCATAGGTTTGGCCCTCCGTCTGGAATGGCCGGGTGTTGGTGGTGGTTCCGTCCTCGTTTTGGAACTTGCCCCCATCGGCGTCCAGGGTCACGCCGTTATACCACGCGGCGGTCAGTGTGAGATCGCCTGTCACGGTCTCGCTGGAGAAATTCCAAAGCGTGCCATCCGCTTTCTTCCAGCCGTTGAGCGTGCTGTTCGGCTTCACCGCAACGGGGCGGGTGAGCTTCTGGCCGTAGAAAACACTCTGCGATGCTTCCCCTTCGGTCAGCTTGCCGCCTGCGAGTTCCAGCGTCAGGGTGAATTCTTTCGCCGTCCATTTCGCCGCCAGCGAGGCCGCGCCGGTGATCGCTGTCGCGGAAGTCACCTTGACCGAGCCCCTGTACCAGCCCGCGAAATCGTATCCCTCACGCGTGGGGGTGTATTCCGATTTTGTGGTGGTTCCGTCAGCCTCAAACAGCTGCGCAAAGCTGCTGACGTCCCCGAGCGTTTTTGAGGCTTCGCCGTCAGCAAAGGTACCTGCGCCGGCATTCAGCGTTACGCCGTACTTTAACACGTCCCAATCGGCATAAAGGCGCATGTCCTCTGTGACCTTATCGGTTGAGAAGTTCCAGTAATCCTTGCCGCCATCCGTCTTTGTCCAGCCCAGAAGCGTATATCCCGGACGGGTCACGGCTTGCCGCTCAGCGGCCTCCTCATAATAGACGGTGGTTGTTTTGCTGGTCGTGTCCCCATCCGTGAACGTGCCGCCCTTCGGTACGAAAGTCACAGAACACGGTTTCAGCCCCCACTTCGCGGTCAGGGCATGATTTGAGGTTGCTGTCACGGTGTCTCCGTCCTTGATACGCTTAGACCCGCTGTACCAGCCTGTAAACTGACGGCCCTCACATGTTGGTGTAGGCAGGTTGTATGTCCCGCCCACCGTGTGCTTCATGACCTTAGACGTTTTGTCATCATCAAACTTGCCGGGTGATGCATTCAAAGTAACATCGATTTCGTTTCCGGTCCAGTGGGCATACAGTGTGCGGGAGGTGGTGACCGGGTCCCCATCCTGCACCAGTGTACCGCCATCCTGTTCCGTAAACCAGCCGGTAAAGGTATATCCCGCCCGATTCGGCGTGGGCAGGTTTGCATAGGTCGGATTGGGATTCTTTTGATAATAGTAGCGCTGTGAGGATTTAATCCCGTAACCGCCGTTGCTGTCAAACGATATCACATGTGCAGCGCTTTGTTTCCAGCGGGCTTTCAGCGGGAGCACAGCATGTTCGTCTGAGTATGCCTCTGTAAAGATAGTATCCTCTGTTATGAGCGTGCTCCCATTAAACCAGCCCACGAAATCAAAGTTTTCCCGGATGGGAACCGGCATCTCGCCGAATTTACCCAAATACTGTACTTGCTTATAATCATCAACGCCTTCCGGGAAAGTACCGCCTTCCGGCCAAAATACAACCTTGTACATGGCCCCTGTCCAATGGGCATAGATGGTTTGGCCCTCTTCAAATACCGTTGATTTGATTATCTTTTCGCCGCCCTCTGGCTCCGTGTACCAGCCGTCGAACGTAAACCCGTAACGGTACGGGTTAGGGAGCAGGAGCAGGCCATTGGACATAGTGTATCTCACCTTCTCACCGCGCAAAGTACCGCCGGCGGCCTCCAGAATGACTTTTTTGCCCCGTAAATAAATGATATCGTCTTTTGCTTCGGCAATCCGCCCTGTATGTGACGATTTAAACTTGTCCACAAATAACCCGATTCGATTCTGCGGAACACGCGCAATCGGGACCCAGTCATCAATCAGATTGGTGGTGTGTACAACATATGGTGTCTTGGGAACGGGACAGTCTGCGTCTATTTCTATGATACAGCCACTCTCCAAAAAGATGTCGGTTTGCGCTTCGATTACCGGCGCGTCCAATAATTTCAGCGTGGCGCCCTCGTCAACACGGATGCCAATGCTGTAATCGTGATCGTTCGTCTCCGTGCGGATGGCAACGTCACGGTCTATGGTTAAAGTGCCGCTGTTCACCATCACGCCGGTCACTCTATTGTTGGTGGCGGCTGTAGTGTCGACCGTCAAGTTACTCAGTTTGAGCTTACCCTCGCTGCCGCCATCGAAAGTGAGCCGCCGCTCGATCTTTTCCCCCGGCTTGACATCCAGCGTGCCGCCGGTAAGGGTAACCGAACCCTTGCCGTCCTTACCGTTCAGCATCATACTGGGCGACGTCCACTTATGGTTCCCCAGCTCGATGACGCCCGATCCCAGCGTTACCGCAGGGGTTTCCACGTCCTGGAGCACATCCATTCTCTGGTCCGGCTCTTTGGCATAGGCGTCTATCGCGGCCCCGATGGTCTGATAAGGGGTCCCCAGCAAAATACTATTCGCCGGCCCGACACGCGCCGCTCTCGGCAGCGGGTTTATCAGCTGATCCTGTATGGAACCGCAGCTGATCTTCACCGCTGTATTCAGCGTATGATGATACGAACTCAGCAAGGAGCTGCTGCGCCCCACACCGGCATAATAGCCGAAATAGCTGGTCACCCACTTGTCCTCATCCGAATTGTTGGCATAGGTGACCGGCTGGTAATAAATCGCCGAGCCGCCGGACTTGTTATCCCAATACGCCCGCCTGCCCGCGGTAATGCCGTTGGGCTGTAGGGTCTTGCCGACGCTGTGGAGATCGGTGGCAATATTGGTATCGCCCGTCATAAAGCTGACGTTCTTCATCGGGTCCGCAGCATAGGTCTCACCCAGATAAAACAGCTCTGTGTAATAGCCTGCCGTGCCATTGCTGTTCCGTTCGGCAGCCGTCCGGAAATCATACCGCACGGTACGCTTCGTGTTGGCAGGTACCAGCGTGGAAACCGCAATGGGCGTATAGATAATGTTGGAGTTGCGGTACTTCTCGGTCTCCTCCACACAGATGGAGACAGCACCGCCAATATGAGAGGTCACGCCCTTCCAGGCATCCGTTGTGCCGCCCATCGTTCTCAGCGACATATTCCCCAGCCCGCCGGGGCGGAATTTGTCGCCCGCGACAATGAGCGCAGCCTTGCCCTTGCCGTCAAGGTCAGGCCCGTTATAGGAATACTGCGTCGCCCAGTCCCCAAGGCCGGTATGTATGACAAAGCCTTTCTGGTTGTCAAAATCAACACTGCTGTCGTTGCCAACGTTTACCAGGCTCTGCTTGATCCCCTCCGGCGTATCATAAGCAAAGCCGGCGGAAATCTGTATCCGTTCCGACGGGGAACCCCGTTCCTCCGGGGCCGCCCGTGCCGTGACCGGCAGCAGGCCGAACACCATACAGATGCTCAACAACAGGCTCAACGCTCTCTTCTTCATCGCAACTCCCCCTGTTTCCAAAGATGAATTCTTGTACGCCATTTATGGCGTACAAGAAAGGGGGTACCCCCTTTCTTGAGATGTTTGGCGCATATAAATGCCAAACTTTCCTATTAGTTTAAGGAAAACATCCCCAGGTTGCAATAGACTTCACTTATTCGACTGACTTTTCACTCAAATGGCAGGCTGTTTCGTTGAAATGGTACCTGCATTATGTTAAAATAGTATGTGCAAAGCGTGGAATCGACCGCATCACCGCCGCCTCAACAGGAAACGGAGTGTATCAGTAAAAAATGAGAATTGCTGTCTGTGATGATGAAGAGCGCCAGCTGGCCTACATCACCGCCTACGCGGCGGAGTACATCAAAAAAGAACATCTGGATATCCGGATCAAGCCGTTTGCCAGCCCGCACGAACTGTTGGCGGACGAAGTCAAAAACGGCGGCAGCGCCATCTATCTGCTGGATATCGTGATGGACGGTATGAACGGGCTGGAGCTTGCCCGCCACATCCGGGAATATAATAAAAAGGCGCTGATCCTCTACCTCACCACCTCTCTGGAATGCTCGCTGGATGCGTTCTCCGTCCACGCCTTTTCCTACCTGGTGAAGCCCGTCAGCAAGGCGCGGCTGTTTGAGGAGCTGCACAACTGCTTTACCTACTGCCTGCCGCCCCAAAAAACAGAACCCGTTATCACCGTGAAAACAGCAGAGGGCTTTATACCGCTGCGGCTGGACCGGATCAACGCGGTCGAGTATTTTGATCACCGGCTGATCTACCATCTCGCGGACCATACCCGGATCGAGGGCCTTTCCTCCCGGGAACGGTTTGACGCGCAGGCTGCCGAGATCGCCGCGCTGGGCGCCTTTGCCAAGTGCGCCAGCTCCTATTTTGTAAACATGGAAAATATCCTTTCCGCTTCCCCCCGCAGTTTTCGGATGAAAAACGGCGAGGCTTTCCCTATTACCCGCAAATATGCGGCCGCAAAGGATATTTTCCTGAAATATAAATTCAAAGAAGGTGACTGAAATTGAATACCCTCCTGCGCGAATTGTCCCAGGTCTGGACACTGTTCCATTGCTGCTTTATGTTTATGCTGCTCTATGAAAGCAGATATTCCACACAGAAAACCAACCTGCTCACCAGTATTTTCATGATGCCCCTGATCGCCCTTAATATTGCATGCGTGGTCTTTTTGGGCATCGAAAAAGCCGGGCAGCTGCTGATTTTCACATGCGTGCTTCCCAGCCTCCTCTTTTTCTTCCTGATGACAAAAAAACGGGATACCCGGTTCCTTTTCACCTTTTGTCTGGTGGATACCGTCGTGCTGGAAATCATGTTCGCAACCAACCTTCTGGATACCGCGCTTGGGTTCAATAATTATATTATTATGTTCCTCTCCCGCTTATTTGCATTCCCCCTGATGGAAGTCGGGCTGGTGAAATATCTGCGTCAGCCCTATCAACAGATCCAGCAGCAAATGCGAAAGGGCTGGGGCGTTTTCTCATTCCTCGCGGCAGTGTTTTATATGCTGCTGCTATTGGAAGCCTACCATCCCTATATCATTCTGGACCGGCCGGAATATATCCCCCATCTTGTGCTGCTGATGATCCTGGTACCGGTGATGTATATTACCGTGTTCAAGGTTTTATGGGCGCAGATGAAGTTATTTGACGCGGCAGAGAAAAACCGTACCCTGATTATGCAGGTCAAAATGGCGACCGACCGGCTTGCCATGGGTTCCGAAAATGAAAAACGCCTGCAGCTGCTGCGGCACGATATGAAGCATAATATGCTGCTGCTGAGCGATTATCTCCACAGCGGCCGGCAGGCAGAGGCCGAAAAATTGATCAGCAGCCTGGTGGCGGATATCGATAAAAACGCACTCCAAAGCTACTGTGATAACCGCTCGGTCAATGTTGTGCTGTCCTACCACAGCAGGATCGCCGCTGAAAATGGGATCCAGTTTACAGCCAGCGTCCAGCTTCCGGAAAGGCTCACCGTCAGTGAAACGGATTTCGCGGTGATCCTCTCTAACGGGCTGGAAAATGCCGTTAATGCCCTGAAAGAATGCAATGATAAAAAAATCCTTGTCAAAAGCTTCATCGATGAAAATAAGATCTATCTGGAAATTAAAAACCCGTTTTATAATACCGTGACCTTTGATGGCAAAATCCCCCGCTCTAATCAGGAAAACCATGGCTTCGGTACACAGTCTATGGCGGCTATCGTCGAAAAATATGGCGGCGTTTATTCCTTTACCGTGGAACAGGGGTATTTCAGTTTCCGGTGCAGCATATAAGAATATGTGTCACAAAACGAATACGGTTCTGTTATCATAATCTTGCCCTTACAACGAAAAATCGAGTAGGAGGCAGGTGATTAGAGCAATCGGCGAAAAGGTATTCAGTATCCGGCGCAGGTAAACCAACCT
>CAJUSB010000106.1:0-5800 GCA_910589115.1 uncultured Clostridia bacterium
GGCCACGATAGGCATATATGACTGGAGCGCCATGTATCAGCAGCGGCCGCAGCCAGCCGGGGGTACGATTTTCAGACGCGAATGGATGAACCAGACCTATAAGGAACTCCCTGCGAATGTGACGCTCATACAATCATGGGATTTGCCGTTCAAGAACAGCGAAGCAAGCGCGAAATGCGCGGGGATTGTAATGGCGCGGAAAGGGTCACAGCTATTCTTTGTTGATGCGGTGAATGATAAAATGAGCTTTACCGCCAGTGTAACGGCAATAAAAAGCCTGACTGCAAAGCATCCGAAAGCGCTTGCGAAGGTGGTAGAGGATAAAGCAAACGGCCCGGCTATTATTGATTATCTGGGTAAGACGATCCCTGGTATGATCCCGTTTAACCCGAAGGGGAGCAAAGAGGATCGTGCGCTTTCAGTTGCGCCATATTTTGAGGCGGGAAACGTCCTGTTCCCGGAATTTGCCCCGTGGAAAGCGGATTTGATAGACGACCTTTTGCGATTCCCCGGCGGGACGTACAAAGACACGGTGGACGCGACCGTCCAGGCGATTTTATACCTGATGAACAAACCGACTTCCCATCTTGGCGGCGGTGGGATGGAGAAAGAAAGCTATTGGCGCGGTTAGCGTGGAAAGGAAGTGACGCAGGGCGTGGACAAATTCAGAGAGTACGGCAGAACCGGGCTGTATCGGTTCCATACGGGCTGGATTTATGAGGAATTTTTGCGAGAACTGCAAGGCCGCAGGGGAATCGAAGTATATAAAGAGATGTCAGAGAATGACGATGTAATCGGGGCGATCCTGTTTGCAACGGAAATGCTGATGCGGCAGTGTAAATGGAGCATCCAGGAGGGCGGCAGAAGCGGCCCGGATTTGGATGCTGCCGCATTTGTACAGAGCTGTATGAATGATATGGAGGAAACCTGGAGCGACTTCATTTCGGAAGTATTGTCTTTCCTGACCTATGGCTGGAGCTATCATGAAATCGTCTACAAGCGCCGCATGGGGAATACAAAAAACCCGGAAACCCGCAGCAAGTACACCGACGGGCTGATTGGCTGGCGCAAACTTCCCATCCGATCCCAAGACACTTTATGGGAATGGCAATATGACACAAAGGACAACCTGCTCGGACTGATCCAGTGCGCCCCGCCGACCTATGAGCAGGTGTTTATCCCGATTGAGAAAGCACTGCATTTCAAGACCAAGAGCCGAAAGGGTAACCCGGAGGGGCGGAGCATCCTGCGCAACAGTTATCGGAGCTGGTATTTCAAGCGGCGCATACAGGAAATTGAAGGTATCGGAGTTGAGCGGGATTTAGCGGGCCTGCCGGTACTGAAAGCGCCTGAAAACATGGACCTTTGGAGTGACGAAAACAAGGATCAGCTGGCAATCGCGGAAAGCATTGTACGCAGCGTCCGCCGGGACGAACGGGAGGGAATCGTGCTGCCGTCCGGCTGGGAGTTTACGCTGCTTTCGACCGGCGGGCGGCGGCAGTTCGACACCAACGCGATTATTGAACGTTATGATACCCGGATGGCAATGACGGTGCTTGCGGATTTTGTTCTGCTCGGCCATCAGCAGGTCGGGAGCTTTGCTCTGTCCAGCGATAAAACCGAGCTTTTCAGTGTTGCGCTTGGCGCGTTCCTTGACCTGATATGTGAGGTCTTCAACAACCAGGCAATCCCGCGCCTGATAGACCTTAACGGGGAGCATTTCAAGGGGATTACAGATTATCCACAGCTTGTGCATGGAGATATCGAAACGCAGGACCTTTCAGCGCTCGGTGATTTTGTCAGTAAGATGGTCGGCATCGGCGCGATCACGCCGGACGAAAGCATGGAAGATTATCTCCGAATGGCGGCAAGCCTGCCGGAGCGTGATTTTGACACCACATATATGACCCGCGACAAGCCGCCGGAGAAGCCCGTACAGCCACAGGAAAGCAACGGGGATACGAAGCCTAAGAAACCCGAAACCGCCGCAGGAAACGCCGGAGAAGGGCGTGAAGACGCACCCGGCGCGGAGGACGAAGAATGATCCGGTTCACGAAAGCGAAAATGCTCCAAAAAGCGAAGCCCCGGAGCAGAGGGGACAAGAAAACGGCGCTTGATAAGCTGTATTCTTACCTGAATGCTGCCGAACCGGAAGCGATTGAATTTCTGGTTTCCTTCTGGAATACACAGGCGCAGGGTGTGACATATGTGGAGCTGCGGGAAGCCTATCTTGCAGGAGAAATTACGCCGCAGCTTTACCAGCGCTGGACGGAGGATTATTCCCGGTTCATCCAGAATGAGCTTGCCCCGCTTTGGGCGCAGGCAGCGCAGGCCGGGGCGGCAGAGGTCAGCGCGAAATACCCGAAGTTCGTTTATGAGCCGTCCATAAGCGCAGCAATTGGATTCATTAAAGAGCACGGCGCGGAGCTGGTCACCAATATCACAGAGGAGCAGCGCAGGGCGCTGAACGCGGTGGTTTCCCATATCAGCGGTTACACGGCGATCACACCGGATGAAGCGGCTCGGATGATTCGCCCTACGGTAGGACTGACGGTCGGGCAGACGCTTGCAAACGTGCGGCACCGGCAGGCGGTCGAACAGGCATACCTAAAAGCACATCCGAACTGCAACCCCGAAACCGCGAAGCGAAAGGCGGAGGAATCTGCGGCGCGGTATGCGGGCAGACAACACCGTTACCGGGCACAGAATATTGCCCGGACAGAGCTTGCCTTTGCCTACAACGCGGGCCACTACGGCGCAACGAGGGACGCGCAGGAGCAGGGTTATATCGGTGACTGCACAAAGACTTACCTGACCGCAGACGATGAGCGCGTCTGTCCCATCTGCGGGGTGCTCGACGGTGAAAAACGCAATATGTCCGAGCCATTCAGCTTTGGGAAGCTGCTGCCGCCAGCACATCCTTCCTGCCGCTGTGCTGTAGCATATGAGGAAATCCCAGGGACAAACTTGAATCCCTCTTCAAATAATGATATAATAGAAGCAGAAACATCATCTGCGGCGCTGTCGCAGCAGCCAACGATCCCGCCTGATATCCCAACCCCAGACGGTATGACTTATCAGAAGCAGCTTCATCTTGGCGGAACAGGTGAAATGCATTTGTATACTGATGCGAGTGGGAACGAGTGGATATTCAAACCGGCCCAAAGCAAGGGCGGTTCTCCCGAGCTGTTCAGAGCATACTCGCAGGAAGCAGGGTACAAGATCCAATGCATTGTAGATCCAGATACGGCTGTCCCGGTTGGAGTTGGGACACTTGACGGACGTTTTGGCGCATTCCAGCGGCGGATTGATACGGTAGACGGTACAAACTTCAAAGTGTGGCAGCACAGCAGCGATCCACTCCCCGCCGGAGCTGTTGAACAGTTCCAGCGGGAAAATGTCACCGACTGGCTGCTGGGGAATTTTGACAGCCACGGAGGGAATTTCGTAACGGACAATTCCGGTCGGATGATTGGTATCGACAAGGAGCAGGCGTTTAAGTATATCAAGGACCCGGCAAGTCATAAGATGAGTTTCACCTATCACCCGAACAGCAAGTACGGGGAAACAGAACCCATCTATAACACGCTTTACAGGCGCTATGCAAACGGCGAAATTGACATAGACCTTCAGGATACATTAAAATTTATTCAGCGTGTGGAGGCGATCCCTGACGCGGAATACAGGCAGATCTTCAGGAACTATGCGGAAAGTGTCTGCGGCGGAAATGGTAAAACAGCGGAACAGCTGCTTGATTCCATTGTAGAGCGCAAGCAAAAGCTCCGTGAAACCTTCCGGGATTTCTATACGGAGCTGGAAGCGGATCGAAAAGGAATTGCGGCCCCATTCCGATGGGCTGACGAACTCACCGATACTGTAGCGCCAAAGAAGCCGAAGAAGCCAAAGCAGAGCAAGCCAAAGCCGCAGGTATCCACTCAGGCCGTGCCGGGGCAGCGTACAGAAGGCGGCTACAGGGTATCGGATGTGCTGAATGATATCACCGTCCTGCCGCAAAATAGCCACGGCGTGGCGATCCGATCTGACGGCGGCATGGTGGAAGGGCTGAACCTTACGGGGCGCAGGATAAATATTGACGGCTCCGACTATTACGAAATCAGTGGGAAGCTGACCGAGAATGCCTGGGTGCAGGCCGCACGGAACATCAAGCGGCGCGGACATGCTGGAAAAATAGAGTTTTTACAGCAGGGAGCGAGTGCAGGGACATACAGCACAAGCCAACCGAAATGCCTGGAGCTTGACGGCTATAAAATGGCCACACCCGATTCCACGTTTGAAATCTACTCCGATTATACAGGCAAAAAGCAATTTGGAATGGGTGGTTATTTCCGCGTGAGAGTACCGGCTACAGGCAGTGCAGACACCGACCGGAAAGCGATGCGGAATGCGCTCGACACAGCAGGGCTTAGAGCGTTGACCGCAGACCCAACAGATGCAGAAGAGCTTCTTCTGAAAAAGGCCCGGCTTGCCTGGCAGCGTGATCCGAAAGCGATGGAACACTGCCGGAATATGGCCGGGGATGCAAAGGAACGGGAAATTGATAGGATATTGCGCAAGGCTGGCATAGACGATAAGCGTGTACAAGGCATGAAGCTGAAAGAGGTATTTCCCGGATACACTACTTATGTTGATGAATCCGCATTGATGGAATATAAAAGGGCTGGTTTGACGCACATCTGGGCTGGTGTTGATAATGCGGATGCTGTTGTAGCGATTACGCAAAGCGACGGTTTTGCAGCAACAAATTACCGTTGTATTGCTGGCATGAAGACTGTCAGCAGTGCGAGTCCAGATGACGATATGAAAACAGGCGGCAGCGATAGTGTATTCACACGGATCGGTGTGAATACAGACAGAGATTACAGCAGTTCTTTTTTGGGCTCCCGTTACCGCATTATAATCGACCCGGAGGAAATGATGCGCACGGATTGGTATGCATATACGTATGACAACTATGGAAATGCGAAAATGGATGTTTCTGATACTTGTGCATTTGTTCCATTTGATCAACGGAGTACACCGGTGGAATTTATTAGAAAAATGAATAAAAACTATGCTGGCTCGAATGAAATCATGTTCAGACATGGGATATCAGCTGAAAGATTTGTCGGTATTTCATGTGAAAATGATTCCGTGCGGCAAACGCTCCTTGACAAGTATGCCGCTGCTGGTGTAACGGAGCTGCGAGGTATACCGATTGAAGATTTTGTGATAACGACCCGCGAGATAAAAGAAGACTGTAAACGAGGGATTCTGGGATTGGACTTTTACGATAACGATGCGCCGGTTTTTTAGAAAGGAAGTATTTATGTGACTGACAAAACTCAAATAGTGAACCCTGATAAAATTTATGCGATTAAGCTGCCTGGATCAGAGCATGCGTGTACGCTTGCAATGAATGTAGATCCAGATTACAACGGGTTTAACGGTATCTGCTATCTCACACCGCCTGATCGTCCCCATATGATTGAAGGGAAGCTGGGGAAAAAGACAAAGCGGGGTTTTACATTCATACCGGATGCACATCCATCAGGAGAATGGGAATTTATTGAAGCTACATATGAGGATTTTTGTAGGGAGTATTACAAATTCCTGATAGGCGGAAAGCAGGTTTTAGAAGAATTCCACAGTACAGAGGAAATGGAAAACTACTATCACAAAAATTTCCCCGATTATGGATATTAAGCGACTGTCACAGGGACGACCGAAAACAGGGCGGCCGATGTGCTGCCCTGTTTCAATAAGAGGTATTTGCTATGGAGTTAAACGAAAAAGATTTGCA
>CAJUSB010000106.1:5900-9516 GCA_910589115.1 uncultured Clostridia bacterium
CCGATTGTAACACAGATGAAAATAAAACACCAGACGCGAAAGCCGTCACTCGAAAGAGCGGCGGCTTTTCCATACCCGAAAGGAGTACAAAATGAGTGCTAAAACTTATAATCAGCTCACCAAAGCGCGGGACCGTCCGCACCGGTTGACCGTCATGAAGTCGGACGGCGACCAGCGGCTTGTATTCGGCTGGGCGAACGTAGCCGTCCGGGTAGACGGTGAGCAAATCGTAGACTGGCAGCAGGACGCCATTGATCCAGACGAACTGGAACGGGCGGCATATGACTACGTGGCGGGCTTCGGGACCGCCGGGGAAATGCACCAGCGCGGCGGCGTGGGACACGTGATTGAGAGTGTAGTTTTCACCAAAGAGAAAGCGGCAGCGCTTGGCATTCCGGCGGATATCCTGCCGGAGGGCTGGTGGATCGGCTTCAAAATCACGGACGATGAAGTCTGGGAGAAAATCAAAAACGGTGAATATTCGATGTTTTCCATCGAGGGGAAAGCCGTGCGGGAAGAAATGAAAGAAGGTGGTGCCTGATGGCGACCAAATTAAAGGGCTTAGCAGTGACCAGCGTTGACCTTGTGGATCAGGGCGCGAACCCTGACGCTCATATCCGGCTTTTCAAGCGCGGCGGGCCGGAGCCGGAACCAGCAGGTGATGCAGATGAAGGAATGATCCGCAAATTCCTGACGTGGCTTAGGAAAGGCGGCGACGCACCGGAAAGCAGCGGCGCGGAGACATCCACAGAAACCGTGGAAAAGGAAGCGCAGTCATTTTCGGAAAATATCAGCCGGGAGCAGATGCGGGCGATCATGTCACAAATATATGATTATTGCTACGCGCTTTCGGATAGTTTTTGTTCCATTATTTGTGACAAGGAGCTGGACACCGAAACGAAAAAGGGCATGATCCTCACAAGCCTGAATGAATTCACAGCTGCCATTCAGGGAGCGGCTGGTCAATGGGCGGCGGGTCAAAAGGTGGAGGATCTATCCGGCAGCAGCGCAGGCATTCAGAAATCCACAGCACAGCAGCAGGGGCTGGAAAAGCTGTTGCAAAAACACGAAAAAAGCGGCGTTGAACCGACCGGAACACCCATTACAGAAACGGAGGAAACAGACACCATGAGAATCGACAAGAGCAAAATGACCCCGGAGGAACAGGCAATGCTTGCGGCGTTTGAAAAGCGGTACGGCGTACCTGATGACGCGCCAGCTGCCGGACTGTCCGCAGCTGGTGACGGCGTGGCAAAGGGGGCGGAAGTCCCGCAGTCTGCCGCAGGCACGGAGCTTCACCCGGAAGTCCAAAAGGCGCTCGCAGAATTCCAAGAGCTTGCAAAGCGCCGGGACGCGGAGGTCGAAGAACTGAAAAAGAGCCTCGAAATGGAACGCCTGACTTCCATTGCAAAGAAATATGAGGTAACCGGCAAGAAAGCGGATGAGCTGGCCGCGAAGCTGTACGAGCTGAAAAAAGCAGGCGGCACGGTTTATGATGATTATGTTGCCCTGCTGGACGAAAACGTGAACGCCATCACCAAGGGCAGCTTGTTCGGTGAAATCGGCTCCAACCGTTCCGGCAGCGCAGGGACGAAGCAGGCCCTTGACATCAAAGCGGCAGAGCTGGCGAAATCCGCAGCTGGCAGCCTGACCACGCCGGAGGCAATCATTAAGGCGTGGGAGGAAAACCCGGAGCTTGCGGCGCAGTATGAAGCCGAGTACATGGGAGGAAAGTAAACAATGAGCCAGAAACAGTATTTAACCGCATTCATCCATAACAGTGCAAGCATTCGTGATGTTGTGGGCGCAGATATTACGGATGCCCCGCATAAGGCGGTCGCTTATAACGAAGACGGAAAACTGGTACTTCCGGCAGCGGATGGTGATCCGGCTGTGGGCGTTGTGCTCAGCGATGCAGCCGGATACGATACGGGCGCGGCACTGGTGACAAAAGCGGGCATGGAGCTTGACGTGCTGATTAAGGATATCGGCCTTGTGGAAGCCGGAGAAGCCATTGCAAAGGGTGATTTGCTGACGGCCAGCGCGGCGGGAACGGTTCAGAAAGCCGTATCGGGAAACTTCATCTTTGGTGTGGCAATGACGGCGGCACAGGAAGCCGGGGAGCTGGTACAGATACAGATCACTAAGAGCGGCTATCAAAAATAAGGAGGCAAAACTACAATGAAACTGACAGCTACAGACGTAGCGGCTTCGATTCAGAAGGGCGTATTCAAACCGCACATTTATTTGACGAACGTATGCCTGTCGTATTTCCAGAATGCGGCAGGCTATGTTGCGCGGAAGGTGTTCCCGATTGTCCCTGTACCGATTTCATCGGCGCATTTTTATGAATTCGATAAAGGCGACCTTGCGCGGGACAACGTTGCCAGAAAGCCGGAATTTGGGCGCGTGTCTCCCGGCATTTACGGCAAGCGCGAGAAGTTTTACCACTGCGAGGTCGATCAGGTGATTACCGGCATTGACCAGATCAGCACGCTAGATTTCCAGCGCACGAACGCCCCGGCAGTCATTGACCCGCGCCGTGTAAAGGTGCGCTGGGTAGCAGAGCAGATGAACATCCATCTTGACCGGGTATGGGCCGGGAAGTATTTCAATCCTGCCAGCTGGACGCACGTTTATACCGGCGTAAATACCGGTACGCCCGGGGACTCCCAATTTTGGTGTTTTGACAGTGCGAACAGTGACCCGGTAACATTTTTCAGCCGTCTGCGCAATCGCATGATTTTGTCCGGACTGCGGGAGCCAAATAAAATGGTGCTTGGCGCAAATGCCTTTGTCGCACTGACGAATAATCCATCTATTTTGGAGCGCATCAAGTATCAAGGCAGCGAGGCCAACCCGGCAAATGTTACCGAAAATGTCCTTGCACAGCTGTTCGGGCTGGATGAAATTGTTGTTGCAAAAAGTGTATATAATGCAGCACCTTACGGAGCGCCGGACGATATCCGGTTTATCTGCGATCCGAATGATGCACTTCTGACTTATACCACCAGCACACCCAGCATTGACGAACCCAGTGCGGGCTATACCTTTACGTGGGATATGCTCGGCAACGGTCAATATACGTCCGTACAGCAGTATCTTGGCGAGGGCGGAACGCATACAGAATTCATTGAAGGGCTTCTCTGTACCGATCCGGAAATTACGTCCGCAGACCTTGGCGTATTTCTCCGGGGCGCGGTCAGCGAGGGTTACGCGGCATAAAGAGGAGGAAAAAGCACGATGGCATATATCGCGAGTGCACCTGTCCGATTTGACAGAGATTATAAGATTGGCGAAATCATCCCGCCGGAGGCGATTGATCCGAAAAGGGTGAACAATCTGATTCGTATGGGCAAGATCATTTCCGCCGATATCCCCAAACCGAAGCAGGAGACGGACGGAACCGACGGCCCCAAAAGTGGTCCTGACGATTCCCCGGAAGATGAAGGGTCGCAGGCAGACAGCGCGGAACCCACTGAAATTCTGCCCGGCAGTTTCGATGTGGAACAGCTGGCAACGTGGAAAAATTCGGAATTGGAAAAGCTGGCCGCAGACCTTGGCGTGGACATTTCTAAAGCCAGGAATAAGTCGGAGCGTGCGCAGCTGATTGCAG
>CAJUSB010000106.1:9616-11162 GCA_910589115.1 uncultured Clostridia bacterium
TGGATACAAAGGTGGACGTTCTGCAATACGGCCTCGGCGACCGTGCCGCGCATTGGAAGCAGCTTTATGACGACCTGAAAAAGCAGGCTCGCGCCTCTGTTTCGGTTCCGGCTATGTCATCGGCTATCCAAAATACACCGCCTTATTTTCACACAGGAATGGAAGAAAATCCACGTGCCGTGCATGGTGCATCCTCTCCCCCGTTCCGCAAAATGACAACGTAGGAGGCTGCAAATGTTTATGAATGCAATGAATCTGCGGCCCGGTCAGGAGCTGCGGGAATTTGACGTATTCCGGGACGGGGAGCACAAAACCGCAAGCGGCAGAGTCACCTCCAACGACAGGGAACGGCTCGGGACAATCAAGGCGATCCTCGCAGCGGCAAGGCCGGAGGAAAAGGAACGCTGGCGGCAGCTGGAGCATCCTGTTTCGCATAAGCTCATCCAACAGGGCGTACCGCCGTTTGAAGTCCGTCCGGGGGATTCCTTCATGCGCGGGGGTAGGCGGTATATTGTTCAAACCGTGCCCTATAATGTGGGCGATCTCGGACAGTGGACGATTTATTATTGTGATGAGCGGAGTGATGTGTGATGGCAAGGCCTATCAGTGCAGCAAAGCGGCAGTCTATTTCACGTGCGAACCAGAAAGCGTCACAAATCATCGGAAAAATGATTGCAACAACGCTGAAAGGCGTACAAAAGGAAGTTTCCCAGAGGGCCTACAGAGCCAGCAACGAACTGCGGAACGCGGAATTGTACGTGCTTCGCGGACAGCGCAGCGGCAAAAAATACCGCGTGCCGGGAACCCGCAGGAAATACACAGCGTCTGCCCCGGGGGAATCCCCGGCTGTGCGGACGGGTGTATTCCGCTTGTCCTGGGGGACGCACGTCCACGTGGAAAAGAACGGCACCCATTTCCGGGCAGTTTCGGCGATTGAAAGCAAAGAACGGGCAGGCGGCAGGCTGCTTGGTGAAATGCTGGAAAACGGCACGGGCCGGATCGCACCGCGTCCGTACAAGCAAAAGGTGATTGACCGGGCGCTTCCCAAAATCAAGGCAATTTATCAGAAACCCTATCAGGGTAAATAGGAGGATATTATGGCACTGCTTACAAACAGGACGCAGGCAGTATTTGACCTTTCCCAGATTCGCCGCGGGGACTGTATCCGCGTCCGCCGGACGGGCGACACTGCATTCCGAAACGGCTTTGTTACGGAGGCGGCTTCCGATAAACTGCGGCTGCTTTACTGCAACACGCAGAATAACGCGACTAGTTATCTTGACATTCTTGCAGCAGACGCGGCAGTCGGGGTTTGGGAAATTTATTGGACGGCTGATTTCCAGACGGTCAACTATGAGAACAACGCTCCCGGTACAGGCGCATGAGCACAGAAATCCGGCAGCTTATCCATGAGCAAATAACTTCAGATACGCAAATGGCGGGAATGCTGGCAGCCTATCATGGTTTGCCAGCATTCTTTTACCAGAAATCGCCCAGTGACAGCCGCCCGGGCTGGGGGACGCCCCGATATCCGCGCGTGGATTTC
>CAJUSB010000107.1 GCA_910589115.1 uncultured Clostridia bacterium
CCCGCCGTCCTTTTGGCGGGCCGAAGCAGCACAGATGAACGGGCATATCCGCCCCTTATCCCGCCCGCAGGCGATGGAAGGGAGTCCAGAGGGACAAGTCCCTCTGGCGCTGTCTGCGGAAGACCGCCCGCCGCGCAGGCGGATAAAACGGCAATCTCCAGCGCTCACGAGTATAATTCCCTGTCAGCGCAGGATTTCGGTCCAGAGTTCGTTATAATATTCGTTGATATCCTCCGGAAGATTCAGGAAAATATCACCATTTGCAACCGTTTCCGCACTGGGGTAATGGATGGGGTCATTTTTAATGCTGTCATCCTGCTGTTCATAGACCTCACGCTGCGGGCTGGAATAGCCGATATAGTCAGCATTTGCAGCGGCAGCCTCGGTGGAGCACATAAAGTTAATAAACTTTTCAGCGTTCTCCACATTTTTAGCGTTTGCCGGAATACACATTGCATCAATAAAGACATTTGTACCCTCTTCCGGGATATAGAAGGAGAGGTCCGGGTTATCCTCCATCATGGTCACGGCATCGCCGTTATAATAGGGGGCAATTAAAATTTCTTCATTGGGAAGTTTTTCAAGGATCTGATCCATCCAGAAGCCCTGAAAGTTATCCTTCCCCTCTATGATTTTATCAGCAGCTGCGCGCAGCTCCTCTTTATTCGTGGTATTCTGCGAGTAGCCGAGCAGCTTGAGGGCCACGCCCATTGCATCACGGGAGTTATCGAACATAGCCGTTTGCCCGGCATATTTGGGATTCCAGAGGATATCCCAGGAGCCGGTATCCGCAGCATCGACTTTTTTTGTATTATAGATAATTCCGACCGCGCCCCAGGTATAGGGGACGGAATATTCCTGATTGGGGTCAAATTCACGCCCGGTATATTGGCTGTCGATCAGGGCGTAATTCGGGATGTTGTCAAAATTCAGTTTCTGAAGCATATTTTCGTCAATCATGCGCGCGATCATGTAGTCGGAAGGGATGACCACATCATAGCTTTCACTTTTCAGACGGGAATAGAGCCCTTCATTGGTTTCAAAGGTATTGTACACCACGCGGATACCGGTTTCGTCCTCAAACTGTCGGAGCAGGTCGGAGTCAATATATTCGCCCCAGTTATACACGTTGACGACATTGTCAGAGGAACCGCCGCAGGCGGTCAGGCTTACCGTGAGAAGCGCGGCAAGTGCGAGTGAAAGAATTTTTTTCAATTTTCTACCCCTTTCAAAGGTTGGATTTTTTTATTATTACTGTCGTGTGACGCTCTGAAATTGATGATAATCAGCAGAATCAGCACGGCGAGGAATAATAACGTAGAGAGTGCATTGATTTTCGGGCTGATGCGCCGCCGTGTCATGGAATAGATAACGACAGAAAGCGGCTGGCTCGTAGTTCCTGCGGTAAAATAGGATACCACGAAATCATCCACGGACATGGTAAACGCCATAATTGCGCCGGTAATGATGCCGGGGCGGACCTCCGGCAGGATCACCTTTTGTAAAGCCTGGGCGGGGGTAGCGCCTAAATCGAGCGCGGCCTCATAGGCATTTTTATCGAGCTGTCGCAGTTTGGGCATGACATTCAGCACGACATAGGGCACGCTGAATGTCACGTGTGCAAGGATCAGGGTCAGATAGCCCTTATCGAGTGCGAGCATAGCAAACAGCAGCATAAAGGTGACGCCCATAATGGTATCTGATGTTGACATCGGAATGTTATTGACGGTCAAATAGACACCCTTTGCACGGCGGCGCATACAGTGGATGCCAAGTGCAGCGGCAGTGCCGAGCACGGTAGAGATCGCAGCGGAAGCGAATGCGACAATCAGGGTCACATACAGGCTGTGGATAATCGTCGAATCGCGGAACAGCTCAACATACCAATCCAGGGTAAAGCCGTGCCAGACGACGCGGCTTTTATCGGCATTGAAGGAAAAGAGCATCAGGGTAAAGATGGGCGCGTAGAGGAAGAGGAAGATCAGCAGCAGATAAAACTGCTGGAAGAAGCGTTTCACAGCAGCAGCCCTCCTTCTTCACCGGAACCGTCGTCGGAGCGGTTCATAATCAGCATACAAAGGAAGACGAGCACCATCATAACCAGAGCGATAGCGGAACCGAGCTGCGGGTTATAGGCGTTGCCCATAAATTGCAGGTCGATGAGGTCGCCGATCAGCATTTCCTTGCCGCCGCCGAGTGTTTTAGAGATTACGAAGGTGGAAACGGCGGGGACGAAAACCATTGTAATGCCGGAGACGACGCCAGGCATAGAGAGCGGGAAAATGACCTTGCGGAAAACGGTCCCGGACGGTGCGCCGAGGTCTTGAGCCGCCTCAATCAGTTTCTTGTCGATTTTAATCAGGACATTATAAATCGGCAGTACCATAAACGGCAGGAAATTGTAAACCATACCGAGCACGACCGCACCGCCGGTGTTAATGAGGGGCAGATAGGTGATAGGGGTTTCCGGCTGCAGAATATGGTTGAGCAGCGCGATAAAACCGATATTATTCAGGAACTGGTTAATGAAGCCGTTATTTTCCAGGATAGACATCCACGCATAGGTACGCAGGAGGAAGTTCATCCACATTGGCAGCATAATCAGCATCATATAGAGGCTTTGCCAGCGGGGCGGTTGTTTGCTCATGATGTAGGCGAGAGGATATCCGAGCAGCAGACAGACGACTGTCGCGGCAAAGGCCAGAAGGAAAGAGCGCCCGAAGATCGAGGCATAGGAGAGCATACTGGTAAAGTTATCGATAGTCGGTGTGCCGGACTTATCGGTGAATGCGTAAAAAACGACCAGCAAGATGGGGGCGATAATGAAAATGAGCATCCATACGCCGTAGGGGTAGGCCATATATTTTTTCACTGTGCGTCCGCCTCCGTTTTGTGCATGATGTGGATATCGAACGGGACGACAGACAGGCCAACGGCTTTCCCGACGGGCTCGGCCAGGGTGGAATGCACCATAAAGGTAAATTGCTCGGTACGTACCATCATCTCATAATGAACGCCTTTGAACACAATGGATTCCACAACGCCCTGGAGCATAGCGTCTCCGGGGAAGGTCAGCTTGATATCCTCCGGACGGATGACGACATCTACGGGGGCATTGCTGCCGAAGCCTTTATCAACACACACGAAGTCCTGTCCGCAGAAGCGCACGAGTTCATCCCGGAGCATCACGCCGTCAATGATATTGGATTCACCGATAAAGTCGGCAACGAAAGCGTTGACGGGTTCGTTATAGATATCGGTAGGCGAACCGATCTGCTGGATGATCCCACGGTTCATGACAACGACGGTATCGCTCATCGTGAGGGCTTCTTCCTGGTCATGTGTGACGTAGATGAAGGTAATACCGGTTGACTGCTGGATTTTTTTCAGTTCGAGCTGCATATCCTTGCGCAGCTTGAGGTCGAGCGCTCCCAGCGGCTCATCGAGCAGCAGGACACGGGGCTGCATGACGAGTGCGCGGGCGATTGCGACGCGCTGCTGCTGGCCGCCGGAGAGGGACGTTACTTCACGGCGTTCAAAGCCGCGCAGGCCGACAAGTTCCAGCATTTCATGCACTTTTGACTGAATCTCAGTTTCCGGCGTTTTGCGGATGCGCAGGCCGAAGGCAATATTTTCCGCGACGTCGAGATGCGGAAACAGCGCATAGCGCTGAAAGACGGTATTGATTTCCCGTTTATAGGGGGGGATATCGTTGAGCCGTTTGCCTTCAAAGAGCACATCACCGCTGGTTGGGGATTCAAACCCGCCGATAATGCGTAGGGTGGTCGTTTTGCCGCAGCCGGAGGGGCCGAGGAGCGTTACGAATTCACGATTCCGAATAGAAAGGGATATACCCTTTAATACCTGCTCACCATCGAATTCTTTTTCGATGCACTTCAGTTCGATCAGGCACTTTTTTTCCAATCTATACGCCTCCAATTCAGATACAGGTCTGCCGGGAGTGGTCTGGCAGCTCTGTCAGAAGATAGCGGACAGTCAAACTGCTGTCCATACATAGAATACATTGTAAATGAAAAACGCGAAAAGTCAATAAATTTCGGAAAAAAACTGCAAAAAAACCGATCGACGGAAGTGCGGGCTGCTGTGCGCCGCCCCTGCGCGGGGTGCATCGCCCCTGCGCGGGGTGCGCCAGAGGGCGCTGCCCTCTGGACTCCCGCCGGGGCGCAAGCCCCGGACCCCGAGATGCTGGCGCATCTCTGCTTCGCCTGCGGGCGGGACGGGGGATCAGGGTGCGGTGTGAATTTGTTTTCCTGTGCTGACCGGCCCGCCAAAAGGCTTGCGGGCCGGTCGGGCGGCTGCATCGGAATCTCGCTGATATGGTTTGTATTTTAGGATGAGGTTTGTGTACGGCATGAGGATAGAATATGTAGAATTTGGAAAATTTTGCACTTCACAGAAACTGGCGCTTGCTTCTCCGTCAGTCTGATGTTATAATAAGAAACAGGCAAATAGCCATAATAAAAACCAGACGGGAGATTTAGTTATAATGCTGCAATTTTTTCGACGCCTGACGGCGTTGTTTTCGGCAGGTGCGCTGCTGCTCACGCTCAGTGCCTGCGGCAACAAAAAGGATGATGCTGCTGCACAACTGGCGATGACAGTGAATGGACATGCAGTCGATGCCGGTACTTATGCCGCAGTTTATCTTTATGGCGAAAAGAATCTGGAATCGATGATGTACCAATATGGCGTTACCGACCTGTGGGAAAGCGAGATTGGCGCATCATATAAAGCAAAGCTGGGTGAGATTGCATATAAGCAGACTGCTGCGCTTTATCTGCTACCGGAGCAGTTTGAAGCGGCTGGGCTGACGCTTGAGGAAGAGCGTGCAGAAGACCGTGAGGATATCAATCCAGAGCTTTCAGAGCTTGGCTTTACCGACGAGCTGACAGATCAGTTTTTCCGGTATTTTGAAATGCTGGATCAGTTAGAGGATTATTATTTCGGCGAAAATGGGGTAATGTCTCCGGGTGAGGAAGAAATCGAGCAGTATTTTCAGGAACATTATCTGCGTGCAAAGCATATCCTCATTTCAAATCAGGACGAAAGCGGACAGGCTGTTACGGATGAAACGGCACTGGCTGTGTTAGAACAAAAGGTACAGGAGATTTACCAGCGTGCGATTGCAGGCGAGGACTTTGATTCCCTGATTGAGGAGTTTGGCGAGGACCCCGGGATGCAGTCAAATCCGGACGGCTATCAGTTTACGGATGGTGTTATGGTTCCGGAGTTTGAGAACGCAACAAAGGCGCTGGGCATGAATGAGATTTCCGCACCGGTAAAGACCGATTTTGGCTGGCATATTATTTTGCGTCTGCCGCTTCGTGCGGAAGACCGTCCAACCGTTTATGGGGAAATTGTCACCGCGCTGACCGGTATGGATATGAACAGCTTACTTGACCAATGGGTAGGGGAAGCTGAAATCAAAACAGAACCAGTTGTTGATGAAATCACATTTGAAACGGTGGAAAATTATAAGTATAACATCAAATAAATTGGCTATGTATGAAGAAAGACACTGGCCCGGGACGGTGAAACGCCCAGGGCCGGTGTTTTTTTGACGTGTCCTCTGCGTTGATTCGCTATACGCACGCCCGGAGAAATTTTCCGCAGCCGCCCTCGCACCTCCTCGTCCCGCCCGCAGGCGACGGAAGGGAGTCCAGAGGGACGAGTCCCTCTGGCGCTGTCCGCGCAGGACCGCCCGCCGCGCAGGCGGAGCAAACGGCAAGGCTCCACGCGCACGCGTATAAAACCGCTCCTACTGATTTTTTCGCGCCGCCCCTTGAATTTTCGGGAAACTCTGGTATAATAGAGAATAAGAATATAGCAGAGGTGAGACGTATGAATGGAATCTCTGGTTTGAATGCATATTATAGTTTCTCGGGCGGAGGCTCCTATGGCGGTTCTTATGGGATTGCAGCAGCCGTCCGCAAGGCCCAGGCCAGCGGCCAGATGCCCACTTACGGCACGCAGAAGGCTGCGGCTACGGATGCACCGGTTACCCCGGTCCGTCCTGCGCGTCCGGTAACGGCGGAAGCCCCGGCGCCGGTCAGCCAAAGCATCCCCAGCTGGAACCTGAACGCGGCTGAGGAAGCAGTGCGTATGCGCATCCAATATAATGAGAACATGCCGCAAAACCCGTCAAAATCGGCTTCTCCGCTGCCGAATACGAGTGCACCGGCGGCAATGAATCTGCCGGAAAGCGCATGGGGTTCTCTCCCATCCTATCCCGGGATGGACGCAGGCGAAACTGCTGTGCGTATGCGTATCCAGTACCCCGGTGCAGACGAAAAAGCGGCTGGAATGCAGCTGCCCGGTGCAAAGGATGAAACTGCGCAGCCCAAGGTGCCTGGCAACGGTGAACCGGTCGGCGCAGAAGGCGTACAGAAAGCTGCCGAAGAAGGAAAATGCGAAACCTGTGAACAGCGCAAATATCAGGATGGTTCTGATGACATGAGTGTTTCCTTCCAGACCCCGACTCGGATTGCGCCTGAAAATGTTGCTTCTGCCGTGCGCGGGCACGAGATGGAGCATGTTTCCCACGAGCAGAGCAAGGCACAGCAGGAGGGCCGTAAGGTGGTCAGCCAAAGTGTTACCCTGCACTCGGACATCTGTCCGGAATGTGGTAAATCGTACATTTCCGGCGGTACGACCCGCACTGTAACCGCCGCTAAGCCGGAACAGCCTGTCGAAGCGCCCAAGCAGGCGAATCAGGCGGAGCAGAAGACCCCGGCGGGCATTGCCTGAGCGGACGAATGCCCTGCATTCATATGATGAGAACAGGCCTGTCGGCTTTCATGGCAGGCCTGTTCTCATTTTTTGACACTTCTGCGTTGGTAAAATAACAAAATGATCCAACAAAGTCTAAGCTGCGGGCGGAAATTTTTGCATATTTTTTCAGTAAAGCACTTGCTTTTCTGAAGATATGCTTTATAATAGTAAAAAGATGAAAGGATGTCCGACCTATGCCGTTCCCTTATGAGCTGATTCGTTCCCGCAGGCGCACGTTGGCGGTTGAGATCACGCGCGATGCGCGAATTGTTGTCCGCGCCCCCAGCCGCTGCCCGAAACAGGAAATTGAACGTTTTATAAACAGCCATCAGGACTGGATATCGGTTCATCTGGAACAGGCCAGGGAACGTATGGCACAGCATCCGGAGCCGACCGCAGAGGAAGCGGCGGCGCTGCGTGCACGGGCGGCTGCTGAGCTGCCTGTAAAGCTGGCACATTATGCGGAGCTGATGGGGCTTCACCCGACAGGCCTGCGTATTACCTCTGCCCGGACACGTTTCGGCAGCTGTAGTGCCAAAAACAGCATTTGTTTTTCCTGGCGGCTGATGCAGTATCCTGATGCAGCAGTTGATTATGTTGTTGTGCATGAGCTTGCCCACATCCGCGAAAAGAACCACGGACGCGCATTCTATGCGCTTGTCGAGCAGTTTCTGCCCGATTGGCGCGAACGCCGCGCGCTCTTGAAGGAGTAGCATTCATGAAGAAAATTTTCTTTTTTATTCCTGCTATTTTGCTCACAGCCTATTATTCAGGGCTGGCTTTTGGTGCTGGTGCAGCTGCTGTCCAGCCAATACTGTGGATGGGGCTTGTCCTGCTGTGGGGCGGAGGGCTTTTGCTTTCGCGGGGGTTTATCTGGGGTGCGTTTTGCGGTGCGCTGCCCGGGCTGATGCTGATTTATCAAAGCACGCAGGAAAACACCCAGCCATTTTGCTTTGATCTTCCTTTGGGGCTTGCCCTGCTGCTTTTTTATATGTTCTGTGTCTGTGCACTTTATCAGAGAACCTGAATGCCGGGTGGGTGTCCCTCCGCGCCGGGAGGTATATTGTGTGCCTGTCCCGCCAGCTTCCCCATGCGGGGAAGCCTTTTTATTTCCCGCCCTGTTGTAAGTGCTGGATATCCCCGTTTCCCCGCCTGCGCGGCGGGCGGTCCTGCGCGGACGGCGCCAGAGGGACTTGTCCCTCTGGACACCCTTCCGTCGCCTGCGGGCGGGACGGGGGCTGGATATGTCCGTTCATCCGTGCTGCCTTGTCAGGTGGAGAAGTGATATTTTTAATGTGTATATTATAAAATATGATTATTTTTAAGGAGATGCAAATGTTATGCTGCTGCTGATTTACCCCAAATGTTCGACCTGTAAAAGAGCGTGTTCCTGGCTTTCCGGACAGGGCCGGGAAGTTGAAATCCGTGATATTAAAGAAAACAATCCATCGGAAGAAGAGCTCCGCCGCTGGCACGCAATGAGCGGCCTTCCGCTGAAACGTTTTTTTAACACCAGCGGAAAGACCTACCGTGAGCTTGACCTGAAAAACCGCCTTCCCGAAATGAGTGAAGACGAACAGTTTGCACTGCTGGCATCCGACGGTATGCTGGTGAAGCGTCCATTGTTGGTCGGCGAAACCGGCGTTTGTCCCGGCTTCAAAGAGGATATCTGGGCCAATCTGAAATGAAAGTGGAGAACGATCTCCGGCATGACAAAATAGGCCCGCTGGTTCTGCGTATCGCGCTGCCCAGTATGCTTGCGCAATTTGTCAGCGTCCTTTACAGCATTGTGGACCGCATATATATCGGGAATATCCCGCAGACCGGCACGCTTGCCCTTGCCGGTGCCGGAGTCTGTGGGCCGGCAGTCACACTGGTTTCTGCCTTTGCATTCTGGATCGGCACTGGTGGTGCACCCATTATGAGTATCCGTCTCGGCCAGCGTGATGAAGCGTCTGCCGAACGCATTATGAGCAGCTGTTTTTCCCTGCTGCTCATTTTCTCTGCCATATTGATGTTGGTGCTTCTGCCGCTGCGTGAACCGCTGCTGCGGCTGTTTGGTGCAAGCAGTCTGACCTTGCCTTATGCCGTTCCTTATTTTACGCTTTATCTGTTAGGGACGCCCTTTGCGCTGCTCGCAGGTGGTATGAATCAGTTGGTGATCTGTCAGGGCTTCGCCCGGGCTGGTATGCAGTCTGTCTTGCTGGGTGCGCTGCTCAATCTGTTGCTGGACCCTATCTTTATTTTTTCCCTTGGAATGGGAGTGCGCGGTGCGGCGCTTGCAACCGTACTCTCGCAGATGGCCGCAAGTCTCTATGTGTTGAGGCTGCTGACCAGTGGGAAAACGCCGGTCCGCCTCCGGCTGAAACGCCCCGATGCAGACAGTATCGGGCGCATTCTTCTGCTGGGAATTTCCCCGTTCCTGATTATTGCGCTTGACCAGGTCATGCTGATTTCCATGAATGCACTGCTCCAGCGCTGCGGCGGTCCGTCTGAGGGTGATTTCTATATCACTTGTAACACCATTGTGCAGAGTTTTATGCTGTTGATTACGATGCCGCTGGGCGGCATTTCAGGCGGCACACAAAGTATTTTAGGCTATAATTTCGGCGCGGGCAAGCCTAAGCGTGTACTGCACGCGCAGCGCTGGATCATTGCGCTTTGTGTGGGTTTTACTGCCGTTATGTTCTTGTTTGCCCGCATAGCAGGGCCTGGATTTATACGTCTTTTTCAGCGTGACCCTGCTGTTGTACAGACAACCTATTGGGCAATCTGTATCGAAACACTTGCCATTCTTCCGCTCGGGCTGCAATATGCCTTGGTTGATGGCTTCACCGGGATGGGACAGGTACAGTATGCCATGCCGCTTTCCTTTTGGCGGAAGGGCGTTTATTTTGCGGCGCTTTTTTTACTGCCTGCCCTTTTCGGCGCAAAAGCAATTTTCTGTGCCGAACCCATTTGTGACCTGCTTGGCACAATGGTATCCATAACCGTCTGGCTCCGCTGCATTGGGCCGCTTCTGCACAAACGGCCCGGCAGAGCCTGACCCGTCAGCCGTATTTTTCCATAATTTTCATGGCCCTGCACCCCTGGGTGAAGAGTCCCGCCCACGGCCCCATCCCCGGAGCGGCCAGCATCTGTGGACATCCTCCTCATTGCAGCTTCCTCCAAAGGTCTTATTTTCTTGTCGAATCTGCTTGAAAAAAACCTTGACAGAATGCATGGGAGAATGTATACTATTCTTGTAAACGAAAGCAGGAGCGGGGATACATGAGGATGACCCATGAAGCGGATTATGCCATACGCGTCGTTTACTGTCTGGCAGAATCCGGGGAAAAAATGAGTGCAAAAGAAATATCTGATGCAAGCGGTGTAACGCTTCGCTTTGCGCTGAAAATTCTGCGCAAGCTGATCCAGGCCGGTATTGTGCAGTCTTATAAAGGCGTATCAGGCGGCTATGCCCTGCAAAAGCAGGCTTCCGAGGTGAGCCTTGGTGAGATTGTGGAGTGTATTGACGGCCCGATCACCATTAACCATTGTCTTTCCAATGAATTTGACTGTACCCGCGTTCACGCAAAAGCGGACTGCGGTTTCCGTAAGATATTCGTGTCGATCAATCGAACAATCCGTCAGGAATTGTACGACGCAACGATCGATCGATTTATAAATTAAGTTTTTTACAATGGAGGAAGAAAAAACATGAAATTTGTATGTTCTGTATGCGGTTATGTCCATGAAGGCGATTCAGCTCCGGCGGAGTGCCCGGTATGCCATGTTGGCGCTGATAAGTTCATTGCACAGGGCGAAGAGATGAGCTGGGCTGCTGAGCATGTTGTCGGCGTTGCAAAGGGCGTTTCTGAGGATATCCTCAAGGATCTCCGCGCAAACTTTGAAGGCGAGTGCACCGAGGTTGGTATGTACCTGGCAATGGCGCGCGTTGCACACCGCGAGGGCTACCCGGAAATCGGCCTGTACTGGGAAAAGGCTGCTTTTGAGGAAGCTGAGCACGCAGCAAAGTTCGCAGAGCTGCTGGGCGAAGTTGTTACCGACTCCACCAAGAAGAATCTTCAGATGCGCGTTGAGGCTGAAAACGGCGCGACTGCTGGCAAGTTCGATCTTGCAAAGCGTGCAAAGGCTGCAAACCTGGATGCAATCCATGATACTGTACATGAGATGGCGCGCGACGAGGCTCGCCACGGCAAGGCATTCAAGGGCCTGCTGGACCGTTACTTCAAGTAATCCAAACACCGGCATTTCGAGGGGAACAGGGAAACCTGTTCCCCTCTTTTTGGTGCGCCCGGCGAGCGCACGTTCTAACGGGTGAAAGTCCCGAATCCGCC
>CAJUSB010000108.1 GCA_910589115.1 uncultured Clostridia bacterium
CTGCAAATCAGTCTGCCAGGCTTCTATAGTCCGATAGATTGGGAAACTTTTACTTAAGCGAGTTTACCATTTCACCAATACAGCGAAAACAGCCGACAAATGGGGGCTTGATATCCGCTTCACCATTGAAAAGAATGAGCGCTATGAAGGCGAGGTCTCTATTACCGGCTTTGGCATTGCCTATGAATGAGCTGCCAGCAAATCAAGCCTGTAACGCTATCGGGAGACACGGATAATCCCGCTCTCCTGCACTATCAAAAAGCCCCGCTCCTTTGCATGAAAACCACTATCATTTTAGGGGTCGTCCGTGCGAGTGAGTGGGGCTAGGAATTCCTTCCTAGATTTGCCTATAAAATTCTCATTTTCGTTGTCCGAAATTCTCAAAAATCTTGTCCGGCTACACAAAAGTGTCCCATTCTGATTTTAGTTATGTTGGACTATGCAAAAAAGGCTGTCCGAAAAAGCGACAGCCCTATGCATATTCTTAAAATAAATCATCATCCGTGACAAAATAATCACTGTCCGGAAGCGGCGCAGCACACCGCCGGTCCAGCTCGGAGTTCGTCCCAAGAAGCCTAACTGCATCCGTATATTCACTGCGTGCTTTTGCGTTGGGATGTCCGGTACGGACGGCACGAATCAATAGGTTTTTCGGACTATCCAGCGGCGAAATGTATTCAACCACCGAAACTTTATAACCCTCTGCCTCAAGTTTCAACGCGCGGAGGCTATCGGTAAGCACATCATTAAACCGCGCCTGAAAAACACCATGCCGGGTCAGCGCAGACAATCCGGGCAGCTGGTACTGATTCAATAATTCCTTGTGGCAGCAAGGCACACAGGCAATATACTTTGCACGTGCACGGATGGCCGCCGCCAATGCAAGATCGGTTGCAATATCGCAGGCATGGAGTGAAATCACCGCCGTTACGCCCTTCGGCGGCTGGTATACCCGTAGGTCAGCACATTGGAACTCCATATTATGATAGCCAAGCCGTTTGGCCATCGCACGGCTTTCCTCTACTACATGCGGATCAATGTCTATGCCTATAATCCGGCATTTGCAGCGCATAACCTCACGGAGATAATAATTCATAACAAAACTGAGATAAGATTTGCCACAGGCACAATCTAATAACAACACCTCCGTTTCCTTTTCAAACATCGGGGCAACCAATTCTACATAATGATCTATTTGGTTGTATTTCCGTATCATGTCATTTTTCAGCTTGCCGCCAGCGGTTAAAATCCCAATTTCACGCAATAAGGGAGCCGCTTTGTCAACCTGTATCCAATATTGACGACTGCTGTCAAGCAACGGATTCGCCGCCGCCTGCTGTGCTTCGGGTGGTACTTTCTGCTCGCTTTGCTGCATCCGCACCCCCTTTTTCCCAACGGTGACGGTCATTGTACTGCCCCGTTCCGTATAGGTCAGCACGCTTTCCTCATAAAGCGCCGCCTGCTGTTCAAAAAAGGAAAGGGCCTCTTCCAGCCCAATTTCACGTACAGTCCCCTGAAAGGTCAGCTGATAATCCTCCGCTGCACGGGTTAATGCCGCGCGGAATTTCTTTCCGCCGGAACGGAATAAAAATTCCATCGAAACAAAATAATCCTGATTCTGCACGGCTCGTGCCTTTACACCAGTGAGCATCAGCTTGAGCTTGTTCTGGTCGCCTTTCTGCATTGCTGTTCCTCCTGTATCATTTCCTATATAATAATTTATGAAAGCTGTAGGATTTCTGCGTCATGAAGCTGCGGCAATTCGTGAGACACAAGCACCAGCGTCCGCCCACCTAAATGCGTCTCAATAAACGTCAGCGCCCGGCTGCGGCTCTCCTCATCAAGCCCGGTAAATGGTTCATCCAATACAACCGCATCCGAAGGGGCAAGCAGCGCCCGCGCAAGTGCCGTGCGGCGTGCCATCCCGCCGCTGAGCGTTTCCGCCGGACGGCAAAGCGCCTCATCTGGAAGAAGTGCACTTAAAGCCTCCCGCAGCTGTGCCGGATTCGCCTCGGGGCACACCATCGCTATATTTGCAATACTGTTTAAGCGTCCGCATAGCCGGTTTTCCTGAAAACACATCGAAAACCGAACATTTTCTGCGCCCAAAATTTGCCCGCTGTCCACCCGCTCCAATCCGGCAAGCAGACGTAAAAGCGTGGTCTTGCCTGCACCAGAGGGTCCTTGAACCAGCCAGCGGCTGCCGGAATCCAGCTGCCAATCCAGCCGCTCCAGCACCATGCGCCCCTGAAAATGCTTGCTGACCTTGTCAAAAATAATTGCCATAGATTGCCTCCAGCCGGGCACTGACCCGGTCAATCCCCCATAAAACCAGCTGTTCGGTGCCCTTGCTGGCTGCAATCAGCAGCAGCGTCCAGGCAAATAAATCTCCCATATTCAAATACAACTTTGCTAAATAGAGCTGTTCACCAATGGAAAACTCCGGCAGGCCGATGATCTCGCCTGCAATCCCCGCTTTCCAGCACATGCCAACCGAAACGCGGCAGCTCGACAGTACAAACGGCACCAGCTGTGGAATATATAGATACCGCAGCCGGCGGCGAAACGGCATCCGGAATACCTGCGCCATCTCCAACAGCTCACGGTCAACCGCAGATAATCCGGTAAACACACTCTGATAAGTCAACGGAAAAACAACAAAGGCGGAAAGCAGAACGGCAACCCGGCTGGATGGCACCCAAATTAAAGCAACAATCACAAAGCAGGCAACCGGTACACTCTTCATAATCTGTACCGCAGGTGCAAGCAGCGACTGTATCCATGCAGCACGATAACAAACCGCGCCCAATACCAGCCCCCCAATAAAAGCCAACAGGAACCCGGCAGCGATTTGCCCAATCGTCCCGGCAAGAGAACGCCAACAATCTGACGACAAAAGCAGCGCAAATAAGCATCGCGCTGTACGGACAGGGCCTGCAAATAATACATCCGGCAGGTACAGCGCCAATCCGCCCCACGCCGAAAGCCAAAATAATGCAGCCCCACCCTTTCGGAACCATTTTTGCCCGAAAGCTGACCGCTTTTCCCCGGAATCTCGTTTGTTCTTACAAATACGCAGAATGCCGCCGCCTTTCCTTTGATATACCGTGTACTTTTTTATTATTTATCATACCACACAGCCCGCAGCATTTCAAGCGTGACGGGCGTATCCGAGAGCTTCACTCATGATATCTTGTGCCTGCCGGGCGCACGAAATCAACAGGCCTGTTTGGAAATTTTCCAAACAGGCCCATCTGTCTAATTATCTTGTCCTTCGGAACTATTATCGTGTGTTTTTACGCAAAAGTTCCAAAGCGCTTTCAATCTCCGCGCTGGTCACACTGCCAGAGGGCGAAATCTGCCCATCTGCCGCGGCAGTAATGAGATCGCTACCAACCGCCCAGCGTACCGCATCAACCGCCCAGAAGGAAACCTTCGCTCCACCGGCCCAATCCCGTAAATCTATCTTTTTATCCGTTGCGTATCCCTTTGCCTGCGCATAGCGATACAGTACGGCCGCTGCCTGTTCACGGGTAATCTGCTGCCCAGGGCCAAAGCTACCGTCCTGATAGCCTTTCATAAAGCCTTTTTCCGCTACCCAGCCAACAGCAGCCGCTGAAGCACTGCCAGCATCAACATCGGAGAAGGAGGCCGGAGCACTGCCGGTGCTGCCTTCCTCTTCATAAAGGGCTTGCGCCATCATGGCGCGCGTCATAACGGTATTTTCCCGCGCCGCATTCGCTGGCGCAGCTGATTCGCCCTGGAACAGCGTGCCATCCAGTCTGGCAATCTGATCAAAGGTCTCCCGCTTCACGTTTGCCTCGCGGAAATCACAATTCGTGAAAGTCAAATTCTTGCAATTCTCAACGCTGTTATCTTCTGCCGTGCCGCGAATCGTTACATTTTCAAGCGTTAACCCATCCACATTCTTCATCTGGAACGCCTGACGGCTGCCGACAAATGTAGAACCCTTGATCGTAAAATCCGTAATATAGCAATCCTGCGTGCCTGCGGGTACTGTGCAGGATTCGGCTATATCGCTCACATTGAAGCCGTTGAGCTGCATGGCGTACTGTCCACCGCTTTCAGCCGTATTTGCAAGATTTACCTGCACATTTTCAAAGAGAACATGCTTGAACGCCGGGATATATGCCTGATATGCTACATTCATGGCCTCCATCATCTGGACTTCCTTTGCCACGTCGTAATTCAGGTCAACCAAAATCACAGGCCGGGTGTTTTCCACCATCTTAACCGTATCATCTTTGTAATAAATATTTTCAATCACACCGCCGCGAATGTAGTTCGTCTTAAACCGATACGCCGCCTGTAATTCATCGCTGTTCATTTCGTTGTTGCGAGAGAAAATATTTTTCACGCCATTGGTAATTTCAGAACCAATCGTGACACCGCCGTGACCATCTACAAAAACATTATCCTCCAGCACAATATTGAAGCTGGACCGGCTGACACGCAGTCCATCCCCATTTCTGCCGGACTTAATTGCCATACAGTCATCGCCTACATCAAAACGGTTGTTGCGAATGACAATATTGCTGGTGCATTCCGGATCACAGCCGTCATTATTGTGCAGGTGGCTGTCAACTGTGACATTCTGCACCAGAACAGTATCGCAAAGCACCGGATTGATCTCCCACATCGGGGAATTGAGAATCGTAACGCCCTCAATCAGAACATTCTGGCAGTTATACGGCTGAATGAAATTCGGACGAAGGAAACCATCATCTGCACCGCTCCAGTCTTCCTCCTCCGATTCACCATACTGACGCTGCGAAACAGGCACATCGGTCTGTCCCTGGCCAAAGAGCTTGGTACGCGGTGCATCCTGCGCTTCATGCGCTTCTTTCACCGTCCCATCCGAAAGAGTGTAGTTCCGCTTGCTCTTCCACTGGTGCCAAACCATGGTGGCAGGGTTTTTCTTATCTCCGGTTGTTGCCTGTCCATCCAGCGTCCCGGAACCGGTCAGCGCAATATTTTTTTTGCCGTATGCGTAAATAAACGGAGAGTAATTCATCAGCTCGACCGATTCAAAACGGGTCAGCGTTAACCCCTTATCATCGACGCCACTGCCATAAACCTCTTTCATAAGATCACCCTGATACAAACTGGTATCAGTAGTGAATTTCAACACAGCGCCTTCCTCTAAATGCAGATTGACATTGTCCTCCAGATGAAGCGCCGATGTGTAGAAAACCTGTCCATCCATGGCCGGAACAACAACCGTTCCGCCACCCGCTTCACTGACAGCCTTAATTGCTGCATAAATCGCTTTGGTATTCTTCTTTGCTAATTCAGCCTCTGCCGCTGCATCCTCAGCCGACTTTTTGAAAGTCCC
The DNA here is from genome assembly GCA_910589115.1 of uncultured Clostridia bacterium. Taxonomy (GTDB): domain Bacteria; phylum Bacillota; class Clostridia; order Oscillospirales; family Butyricicoccaceae; genus QXXE01. The sequence goes on from CAJUSB010000108.1 coordinate 5,357, forward strand.
TTCAACAATCGGGAATACGGCATGTGCTTCTGCGCCGTAAGCTGCATCGGTAATCATCACGCGTTTTTTGTCAAAGACTGTGCGCATTTTCTCCGATTCACGCTCGACGTGGCTGACAATTTTATCAGCATATGCCCACGCCTCATCAGAAGTCGAAAATACAGCTGTATCATCGAAATCCATCCCGTCTGCAACCGTATAGGTCAGCAGGCTGCTTCCCGCACCTCCGGGGGTATTGGCTGCAAACACAGCCGATTCGCCCGACAAAAGCGCTGCGGAGAGAAAAACAGAAACGATCCGCCGCACAATTGATTTTGCCCTCATAAAACTTCCTCCTGACATTCGATCTGTTGCGTAACCTGTCCACCGCCTGAACATCCATCCCGCCGTCATTTCCCAGATTCCCGAACAGTCTCATATAAAAAACTAAGAACCCGTATCCACAAGCCCTAAACGGCGTCTGTGCGGCATTTCAGCTGTAAATGCAAGTTCCTGTATCAATCATAACAGCCCCCTCCTAAAATGTCAACTAAAACTATCCAATATTTCCCGGGAATGGGCAGGCGTGAGCCTGACCGGCCCGCTGTCCTTATGGCGGGCCGGTCAGCAGAGCAAAAACGAGCAGCACCGCACCCAAGCCCCCGTCCCGCCCGCAGGCGAAGCGGAGATGCGAATGCATCTCGGGGTCTGGGGTCAACAACCCCAGCGGGAGTCCAGAGGGCAGCGCCCTCTGGTGCTCGCCGCATAGGCGCGGGTGCAGGGCAGAGCCCTGCCGCTGTCCGCGCAGGACGCCCCCGGCGGGGGCGGGAGTCCAGAGGGCAGCGCTCTCTGGCGCCGTCTGCGGAGGACATCGCCGCCCCGGCAAAGGGGATTTTCGAGAAAAAGCCTTGCATATTCTTGAAATGCAGTATATAATATTTCTTGTATACCGGCTGACCTGCCGGAATCTTTTGCACAGAAAGGGAGTTTTGCCAATGCCGAGCCTGTTAGGGGTTACTAATCCCGTCCCAGGTCAGGACACTACCAATATTAACCGGCAGCTTCCCGTGAATCCGAGCTCCGATACGCGCGTGCAAAACGCGCCGAACCTCGACCGGGTCAGCCGTCCCGATAACCGCACCGAACGCCAGGACTCCGGCGACGCCGCAGGCCCCGGCGGTTCGCTCCGTTATGACAGTAATTTCCAGGCCTTCCTCCAAAAACTGCGCGATACCCCAGGCCTCGCACAGACTTTGGCCCGCCTCATGGCCGAATATAAATCTATCGTTTCCTCTGGCATGGACGAAGGTATCGCCGCCGAAATGGGCCAGCTTCTCTCTATGCTCCCCATGGACGAAAGCGAACTGCTTAAATTCCTCACCCAGCAGCTGGGTGACAGCGCACGCTTCCGCGGCCCCCTCTTTACCATGCTCCGCGAAGCCTACTCCCAGAGCCAAACCCAGAATATCAAAACCGATATCCTGCAATTCCTTAAACGCTACGGCGACTTTACCTCCACCGAGCACATCGAGGGCAACCTCCTGCGTACCCTCGGCCAGCTGGGCCGCGCAATCCCCGCCAGCTACAGCCGCCCCCTTACTCCCCTTACCCAGCAGCTGCAATCCCTCTTCCAAAGCGGCGACCGCGCCGGTGCGCTCAAGCTGTTGCAAGGCAGTATCCTCAACCACCTCGCTCGCTATACCGAGGCAACACACGATATGGGCCTTTCCCGCACACTGATCTCTCAGTTTGCACTCGATATCTCCCGCTATGAAAACGGCTCGGAGGAAAATCTCCTCCTCTCCTTTAACCAGCTGCTCAGCCATGAATCACTGAAAGCTCAGCTCGGTAATGTCACCGCAGACGCCCTGCTCAACTCTATTAAAAATAACGACTTCGCCCGCGCAGCAAACGAAAACCAGTTCGCAAACCAATTCGCCCGCGCAGCAGATATGGCCCTGCGCGGCAGTGGCGGCGCAGAAGCACAGGAGTCTTTCCGGCAGATCCTTCAAGCCATGCTTATCAATGAAAGCGTGTACATGCCCATTAACCATATCATCCTGCCGATGGAATGGCAAGGGAAGTTCATGTTCTCCGAACTGTGGGTCGATCCCGATGCGGAGGATAACCTGCATAAAGGCGGCGGCAAAAAGGATAATACACTCCGCTTCCTGCTGAAAGTCGATATCCAGGGCCTCGGCTTCTTCGATATCGTCATGGGCAGCCGCGGCCAGGATGTCGAAATGCTGATTTCCTGCCCCGCAACCGTTGCCCCCTTCTCGCAAATCATCCAGAATGAGCTTTCCCGCATCCTGACCGACAACGGCCTGCGTCCCGCCGGGATCCAAGTCACCAAAATGGAACGCCCGCTGACCCTGTCTGCGGTCTTCCCCAAAATCTATGAAGGAGAGAACAGCGTCAATGTCAAGATATGATACCCCGGCCACCGGCCGCGCTGTCGCCCTGCGCTATGACGGCGGTTCATCCGCGCCAATCGTAGTCGCCTCCGGCATGGGATACCTTGCCGAACGCATCGTTGAAGTCGCTGCCGACAACAACGTCCCCGTTTATGAAGATAACTCCCTTGCAACAATGCTCTCTCAGCTTCAGCTCGGGCAGGCAATCCCTGATTCGCTTTATCAGGCGATTGTTGAGATTTATGTTTATTTCCTGAACTTTGACCCCAATGATCCGGATAAAGCCCGCAAAGACCGCGAACAGTCCCGCCGCGCCGCTATGGCCGCAGAAGCCGCCGCAAGGGCCGCCGAAGCAAAGGCCGCTGCTGCCCGCGCTGCCGCTGCCGACGCGGATGAAGACGACGAATAAGGCGCTGGGAAAGTGCTGAAATATAGAAAAGGGGATCTGTTATGAGCCATCGCTACCTGATTTCTGATAAAGACCACAATCCGATTGCACAGGCAGAGCTGACCTCTGCCCCCGAAACGGAACCGCTCCACCTGAACGTGCTCAACGGCCATGCCGAACGTGTGGCAGAGGCCATTGATGTTTGCCTGATTGCAATGTATGATGAAGATTTGACCTTCCGCGGACGTGTGGGCTACCGCTATGGCGACTGCGTCGTTATTCAGCCGCTCGAACGCCTGGATGCATCCGCACGCCGGAATCTTCGGGTTCCTACCCCGTTTGAAAGCTATTTGTATCCCGTTACCGGCAGCTGGCGAGGCCAACGCGGCTTTATCTGCAAGGATCTGAGCTGCGGCGGTATCGCTTTCCAGACCGCTCAACCCCTTGACGTGGGCGAAATTATTCAGGTCGTAATCGCGCCAATGCCGCAGCCGCTGCTGGTTCAGGCCCAGATTTTGCGCCCACTCCCCTCTAAGCCCGGTGATGAGCCAACATATGCATCTAAATTCGTTGATTTGTGCGATGATGAGGATGCAATGCTTAGAAAAACTGTGTTTTCATTACAGCTCGAGGGTAGATAGTCCCCTCCCTTGGAAATGCTAACTTTTTTGATGCGCAGGCTTGATTTCTTTATACGGATTATTATCTAAGGCTGATGCATGAACTGTGTAAACGCCCTCACTGGTGCCAAAATTCGACCCGTTTACACAGTTCAGTTATCAGTCTCGATTATCCTCTCTTTTTAACTCCGTGAAAAGTATTTTGGGGTTTTTCGTTTATTTTGCTTTAGTCAATCCTGGGCGCTATTGGGCAAGAATATGGCGGGATCATATTTCTCGTACTTCACAACTATGAAATAAACCTTTTGGGTATTCTGAAATCCCCTGAAAGCACTGTTTGAAGTGTTTTCAGGGGATTTTTTAGGTTTCTATTTCATTACGGTCGGTTGCTATGCATCGCCTTTCCGGAAGCCCTTCGCATACGCATTCAGTTTCTACCGCCCACGATTCCGCACTCCACGTGCCGCTGTCGTGTCCTGAAACTCCTTGCGGTAACATCCCCGGTATCCTTCCACTTTCCGTATGTCATCATTTCGTCGTCCCCTGCTTCGGATCATTTCCTTCATGATACGCCGCAGACTGTGCTTTTCGTTCCCAGCCTGCGGTGTACACAGATTTGCACATAGTGCATTGCTTCCAGGTCGGCTGAATGTTACTCTCCCATGATTTCTGCCGCCTGCTCAGCAGTTAAGCGGCCAGCAGCGACAAGCGCTTGAATACGCTGCTTGTTCCACAACTGCGGGTAATACTGGATTGCTAAGCTGTATACATCCATCATAAATACCTCCTCTCCGTCTGGCGTTGATGGGACATACCATTCGGCGCACTCTTCATCACAGCGCCATTCCTCCCATCGCTGCAAGAAAGTCAATATCCGCCCGTAACCGCTCCATCTCAGACGGCGGCGGGGCAGGGACAGCAGTCTGGTCCGCCGCAATCTCTTCCGCAGTGCGCTTTACTACAGCCTGTCCGTTCCACTTGTACAGAGGGATGCCCTCTGCGTCATAGAGAGAGGGGTTTTCCTCTCCGTCTGGAGACAGTCGGAATTGATAGCCGCCCTGTTCGTTGATGCAAATCGCGTCTGCGGTGTCACAATCAGGGTGTGGGCCGTCGCTCCAACAGTCGATGATGCGGTTGTAGCTGTCGGGTTTGATATAATGCTTGTTGTAAAATTCATCCATAATTGTTTGTCCTCCTTAAAGGTTTGCGTCAAAATCAAGATAAATATTTTTGTTGTTTTGGTTCCTCAAAAAATAAGTATCTCCAAGCACTACTTTTGAAGAATCTAGCGGTTCAAAAGTCAACCACAAATTACGATAAGTATCGCCGCAGCAATAACGCCTTTATACTTTACCGGGATATCTACATTGGCATTTTTTGTTGCAATCAGTTCGTCATCTCCAATATTAGTTTTGATAGTGGGCAATATCCGCATCTGGACAGGGGCAATGAATTGTCCCTCAAGCCTTGTTGCAGTGAATGCCTGAATAAAGGCTGTTTTTGACCATTCACCAATGAACTTATATCGCCAAAAGTACCGCTGACACTTTGCCAGCTCTGTTGCATAATCTGGAATTTCGTTGAGCACCCACTTGCTCCCTTCCTTGTGAGCAAGCGTTTGATAGGAACCAAATTCGGTTTTTACGGCTACAACACCTTTATTTGTGTATTGTCGTCTGAATATTTGCGGCCCGCCATCAGTAGTTAATGCAACAGCCAGTCCGGCAGGCGTTGCAAATAAAATTTGATTTGATGAAGGATATTGCGTCGGTACAGTTAGAGTTCCAAATTCCAATGTTCCATCTGTATATAATGCGGATAATGTAAGCTGTTTCCCTAAAAAACGTTTTTTAAATTCTTCTACAGGAACTTTTTGATAAAAATTTGAAGAAAACGCAACACTACCATCGTTCAAAACAGTTGCGCCATCGCTTTTCCAGCGATCTATGCCATATCCTCCGCTGTATTCATCCTGCCCTTTTTGGTTCACTGAATTCGCAAAATACCAATTATCCAGCAAATTTCGATTGCAAAACTGCTTGTAATGCTCCGCAATCGTTTCATCACTGTCCGGCATTTTCAGATTGCCGGCGTTCAGCAGCTTTGGAAGATCGCTAATAGCAATTACTCCGGTTCCTTCGGCTGCTGAATGTGCCAGCAATATATCTGATAATGCGGGGGTATTCATATGTGCTAATTTATCAATTCCAATACTCATTTTTGCTTGCTCCCTTCAAATTACAAACTGTGATTTTTAGGGGGCAGCCCTTACTTTTGTTTCACTTTTACTTTACAGATTCGCATC
>CAJUSB010000109.1 GCA_910589115.1 uncultured Clostridia bacterium
CCCAGACCCCGAGATGCTGACGCATCTCTGCTTCGCCTGCGGGCGGGACGGGGGCAGGGTGTGCGGAAGGCTGTAAATGCAATACTGTCCGGCCCGCCAAAAGGACAGCGGGCCGGACGGGTTTATGTGGGATAGGTGGATAAAAAAACGGCATACGGTTATTATTCCGTATGCCGGGATATTTGAGGGTATTTTATATGTCGTCCTGCTCTGATGGGATAGCGCCACGATGCCGCCTTGTGCCGCCGCGTCTGCGTTTACGGTGCGGATGGTCGTCTTCTTCAAAAAAATCCTCTGTGGGCAATTCTATGGGGCGTTCTTTGTATGGTTTACGCCGCATAGGACGAGGGTCATCATTTTCTATGGTCGTTTGGGCTGACAGTGGGGCCGGACGGCCTTTTGCTCTGCCCGAGCGCAGTACCGAACATTCGGTGCAGGGGTATTGCTGGGGGGTGCCGTCTCCGTCTTCCAGCAGTACACGGCAGGTGCCGCGCAGCATCTGGGTTGATACCACTGTGCCACGCCCGTCTGGGGTGTCAACCAGACTTTCCGGCTTGGGTGTTTGTTTTTGCAGTTCGGAATAAACTTCATGCTCGTATTTCAGACAGCACATCAGCCGTCCGCAGGTTCCGGAAATTTTGCTGGGATTCAGTGATAGATTTTGCTCCTTTGCCATGTTGATGGAAACCGGCTGAAATTCTTCCAGATATGAGGTACAGCATAACTCCCGTCCGCAGATGCCAAGGCCACCTAGCATTTTCGCCTCGTCTCGTACACCAATTTGCCGCAGCTCAATGCGGGTGCGGAAAATTGATGCAAGATCCTTTACCAGCTCGCGGAAATCAACACGGCCATCTGCCGTGAAATAAAATAATATCTTATTTAAATCAAACGTACACTCTACAGTGACAAGATTCATCTCAAGACCATGCTCGGCAATCTTGTCTCGGCAGATGCGGTAGGCTTCGCGTGCGTGCAGTTCGTTTGATTCGATGATTTCATGGTCAGAACGGGTCGCAATGCGTACCAGGCGTTTGAGCGGCAGGACTAGCCCTTCGTCGCTGACTTCGGTATTGCCCATGATGCATTCGCCGAATTCTGTGCCGCGTGCAGTCTCTACAATTACATGTTCGCCCGGCGTGACGGTCATCTCGCATGGGTCAAAATAATACATTTTTCCGATTTTTTTGAATCGGACTCCGATTACAGTAGCCAATGGTATATCCTCGATTTTCTATAGAAGCAACATTGTTTATTATAACATCATTATAAAAAGCTGCTTCAAAATTTTTATCGTAAAGTTTTCGATGGGAAATGCTGGATTGGGACGGCGGGCCTTCGTCCCGCCCGCAGGCGACAGGGACGATGCGGAGCATCGTGGGAGTCCAGAGGGGCGGAAGCGCCCCTTTGGTGCTCGCCGCATAGGCGGCCTCCCCGGCGAGGGGCGGGAGTCCAGAGGGCAGCGCCCTTTGGCGCCCGCTGCGGAGGCGAACCCCGAAGCCGTTAGGGTGAGCCCCTCTTTTTAAGGTAGGCGAGGGAGTAGGCATCCGCAGTCAGAGCGCAGGTCATGGCCGAAGCTGCCGCGTTGCGCTCGACCCGGATGGAAAGCGTTCCGCATAGCTCATACAGCGCCGTCAGTGTGCGTACCGGCAGCCGCCCCGCAAGAGAGGCAGTCTCCGCCGAAACAAATGGCAGCAGCGGCGGCCCCAGCGATCCCGCCGCAAAAACAGCATCCCGCAGCGCGGTTTGCAGCAGCGACAACCAGCCGCGCAGCTGAACCCGGCTCAGCTTTTCAAGCCCTACAGCGGCACGCATCATTTCACATTCGTTTCCCGATGACAGCGCACGCAGGTAAGGCACAAGCAGCGGCAGCAGCGTTTCATCCGGCGTTTCTTCGTCCGGCGGGAGCTGGTAACGCGTGCAGCGTGATAAAATGGTTTCCAGTATCCGGTCCGGCTGGGTCGCCAGCAGAATAAAAAAACAATATTTCGGCGGTTCCTCAAGCACTTTCAGCAGCGCGTTTTGTGCCGCCGGGTTCATCTGCTCCGCGTGTGCAATTACGAAAACCTTGCGTGCGCTTTCGTTCGGCAGCACGGAGGCCTCCGCACGGATGCGCCGTGCCGTTTCTACCTTGATTTCCCCGTCCTCATCTATTTCAATCAGGTCTGGATGCAGCTCCTTTTCGGCCTTTCGGCAGGAGTTGCAAGTCCCGCATGGACAGCCCTGCTCACATAACAGCGCAGCCGCTATTGTGCGCCCTAATATCCGCGTTTGTTCCTCTGCGCCAATCAGCAGCACGCTTTGCGGAAAACGTGCCGAAAGTGCTCCCGTAATACTGCGCCGCAGCGCAGCCGGAAGTCGCAGCGCATCAAATCCAATCACAGCTTTTCAAACCGCTCGACATCGAGCACAAATACCGTTGCACCGCCTACATCTACCTGCACCGGCATTGCAGGATAAAAACCCATGCCAAGCTCTGTTGTGGTCGGCAGGATCTGCTTCCGTTTGCGGCAGTGCTCGCGGATAATGGAAAAGGCTTCGTCCAGCCGGTCCTCTTCCAGCCCGGCAAGGATGGTCACATTGCCAGCCTTGAGAAAGCCGCCTGTGGTCGCCAGCTTGGTCACCGAAAAGCCCGACTGCATCATTTTGTTGATGACACTCTGCGAATCGTCATAATTTATGATGGCAAGCAGCATTTTCATATAAAGAATGCCCCTTTTCAAGGTAAGATTTCCGCCCCGGCATAGCAAACCGGAGCCTGTCAGCTGTCATCCCCGGACAGCCTCTACCTTATTATAACACCTTTTCCGCAGCATTTCAATCTGTGCCGGGCCGATTTCCTCACCCGGGTACAGCAGCGGCACACCGGGCGGATAGGGTGTGACCGGCCGTGCACAGATTCGCCCCAGCGCGTCCTCTATCGGGATGCATTCGCGCGGGGAAAACCATGCGTCACGTACACGCATTTTCTGCTGTGGAAGCGGCTGCGCCGCCAGTTTGTCCGGAAGGGGTGCCTGACCGGCCCGCTTTGCCAGTTTGGCAAGCGCCTGTCGCAGCCGCAGGATGCTGACTGTGGAGTCTGCACCGGTCAGGATAAAGACAGCATTGCGTTCATCGGCCATTTCACACGCAACCGAAAATTCTCCAAACAGCGTGTCCGCAAGCGCATGACCGGTTAATGCCGTACCAGCCGTGCAAACGGTCAGACGGCAGGGGTCGAGCGCGTCAGGAACCATGAAATCCTCCAACGTGAGGAACGCCGTTTCATGCGAGAGCATATGCCGGAGACCGGCACAGCTTTTTGCCGAGAGGTGGAATGCAGCGGCCCCCTGACCTTCCGCCCAGGCGCGCGCAAGGTCGAGCGAGCAAAGAATGGGATAACTTGGCGAGGAGGTGCCAAATAATGCGGTTGCTTCCCGCAGAGCCTCCCGATCCATGCTTTCGCCCATAATCAGGTATGCGCCCTGACCTAAACAGGGCAGGGTCTTATGCGCCGAAAGCACAGCGCAATCCGCTCCGCGTTCAATGGGAGACGGCAGCCGAACCGCCGGGAAATGTGCTGCATGGGCAGCATCGACAAGCAGCAGCTTGCCGCGTTCGCGGCACAGTTCAGAAAGGGTCTCCAGCGGCTGGCAGATTCCATAATAATTAGGAGAAGTCACCAACAGGGCAGAGGCTTCCGGATGTGCGTCAAATGCGGCTTCGACGGCGGATGGTTCCAGTACGGTGGGGATGCCGAACGGCTCCAACACCTGCGGCAGGATAAAGTGCGGCGTCAGGTCAAGCAGTGCAAGCGCGGTGCAGACCGAACGGTGGCAGTTGCGGTCAAGCAGAACGGTTCCGCCAGGTGCGGCAGCAGCGGCCAGCATGGAAAGTACGCCCTGTGTCGAGCCGCCAGTCAGGAAAAAACAATCATCCGCATGGTAAAAGCGTGCGGCAGCAAGCTCGGCTTCACGGATGGGGCCTTCGCCGGTATAAAGGTTGCCGGTGCCATAGGTTTCGGTGAAGTCGATCTCGAATACCTCCGCAAAGGTTTGGAAAATCGGCTCGCCCTTGTGGCCGGGCATGTGGAAACGTGCGCCGCCGCCGTCGCTGAGCAGGTTCATAGCATGGAACAGCGGCGCAGTTGTATCAGGAAGTGTGTCTTTGAAGCGTTTCATTTGTGGAGCCTCCAGCAGGGGTGGACAGGGCAAGATTGCGCCGCAACGGCGCAGGCCCGCGCCAGGTAAAAGCACGGTCAGGGTATTTTTGCGAAAATGCGCGGCGGGTCAGACCGTCTAACGCCTCCGGCGTAAGCGTGTCGATTAGCGCCTCACGGAAAACAGGGCTTTCCGAAAGTGGGATATCCCGATTCATCGGGCAAACCTGCTGACAACAGTCGCAGCCCCAAATCAGCGGATGCCGCCGGAGCTGTTCCGCTTCTTCTGGGGTCAGTTCTCCGCCGCGCTGTGTGAGCGCGGAAAGACAACGTGAAGCATTTATTCCCTTTTCGCTTATTGCACCGGCGGGACAGGCCGACCGGCATTTTCCGCAGTGCAGGCAGGGGCTGGGGGCTTGGGCTTCAGCCGGAAAAGGGCAGTCGGTAACAATCGTCCCGATAAAAACATAGCTGCCATAAACCGGATGAATCAAAAGTCCGTTTTCCCCACGGCTGCCAAGCCCGGCGGCGGCTGCTGCATAAACTTCCGGGATAGGGGAATCATCAGCAAGGATTATGAATTTGTTGTCAGGGTGCGCAGCCCGGAATGCATCCGCCTCCGGGGCCAGCGCATCGTGAATGACTGCGTGATAATCGCGCCCGCGTGCATATAAGGACAAATTACCAGGACGCTCCCCTGCAAAATAGGGAAACAGATATACAACGACTGAACGCGCCTGCGGACACAGCCGGTCAAGCCATTCGCAGCTGGCAGCGCTCAGATTCAGTACATTGACCGGACAAATACCGCTGGCACAGTAATCATTCATACAGATTCCCCTTTTGATTCAAAAAAATACCGCATCATACCACCCGGCCCGCCGTCCTTGTGGCGGGCCGGGCAGCAGGCAAAAGGGAGCATGAAAGCACCCATTTCCCCGCCGCAGCGGAAATAAAGTTTTTACGCGATTTTTTTACAAAAAAATCGCGGGTGCAGGGCAGAGCCCTGCCGCTGCCCGCGCAGGGCCGCCTGCGGAGCCGCCGCATTTACAAAGCGGCAAGGATGCGCTCAATCAGGGAAACACGCTGGAATGGCGTCATGAAATACCAGCCCGCAGTATACGGCAGCATCCGCTTTGCAAATGCGGCAGACAGTTCGACCGCCAGCGCTTCCGATTGCTCGCGGTCAAGCCCGTGATAGCGCGTTACGATTTCGTCCGGGACTTCGATCCCGGCTACCTCGTTGTTCATAAATAAGGCGTTCCGCTCGCTGACGACCGGGATAACGCCGCCCAGGATTTTCATATCCGGCATCGCCTCATGGGCCTGCGCCAGGTTTTCAAATGCACGGTCACTCATGACCGGCTGGGTCAGAAAGCCGCAGACACCAGCCTCGCGTTTTCGCTGCGCCTTGCGGAGTTCAGCGTCAAAATTGGCAGCATTGACATTCAGCGCACCAAATACCTGGAACGGTGCAACAATATTTTCTTCCCCGAGCCGCCGGATGTAATCGGCCAGAATGGCGGAATGAAAAGAAAATACGCTTTTTACCTCATCCCGTTCAGCGGTGGGCACCGGGTCGCCAGTGACGGTCAGCACATTCCGCACCCCCTCTATGGACAGGCCCAACAAAAGCGCACGGGTCGCATTGATGTTTCGGTCACGGCAGGTCATGTGCGGAATCGGGTCGATTCCAAGTTCCCGGCGCAGCTTGGCAGCCAACATACAAGCATCGACACGCGGGCGCGCAATCGGACAGTCCGCAATGGTCACTGTATCCGCACCCGCCCGGACTAACCGCTGTGCACCCTCCATGAAACGGGATACATCAGCATCCACCGGCGGGTCGAGCTCGACTGCAATGATACGCTGTCCGGCAGCAAATTTTTCAGCAAGCCGGTTGCGTCCGCCTTTGTATGCGGCAGGCGTACTGCGGTTATGCGCTGCGGATGAAATTCCTACCGTGGACGACTGCGTATCCAGCGTTTCCCGTGTCTTACGGATAAACTCCGGCGTAGTGCCGCAGCAGCCGCCTAAAATGCGTGCGCCTGCTGCTCCGATTTCGGCCATGCGTCCTGCAAAATAACCGGGTGTGCCTTCAAAGACGGTCTGACCACGCACAATCGCCGGATAGCCTGCATTTGGCATGACAGACAATCGTTCAGGCATTTCCCGCAGGCCTGCGGTCAGGCGGAGCAAGTGGCTCGGCCCAGATACACAGTTCATTCCCGCAGCATCAATGGCAGAGCAGTCGTTTGCCTGACGGAGGAGTGTTTCTGCATGGAGCCCGTGGCGGGTCAGCCCGTCCGGGCTGACGGCAAAGGAGGTAATAATGAAAGCCTCCGGCCGTTCGGCTTTAATATGTGCCGCAATCTGATCCAGCCCGGAAAAATCAGAAAAGGTTTCAAACAGGAAATGATCCGCGCCCAACGAAAGAAAACAATCAACCGCCCGCAGCAGGTCGTCCGGATCAGCCGGGCCAAGGTCAGCAAAGACCGCTGCATCAAAGGGGGCCGCTGCTTCACAGGCAAGCGTGTAACCGGCTTCCAGCGTCTGGGCAAGGGTTTCGCCCTCCACGTCAAACGGCGAAAAGGTGTTGGTTTTGACTGCCATTGCCCCTGCGGACAGATAGGCTCTGTGGATAGCCCGGATACGTGAAGGATATTGACGGTTGGCAGCCTCCGTCCGCTCGCCGCGCGGATAGAGAAAATTATAATAGGTACCCATTGCACCGTCAAACAACAGATAATGCGCCTTTAGGCACTCCCTGACGTTCATATTATCCGAGCACCTCCCGCGCAATGGAAACCGATTCGCGGGCATCACTCGCATAATAATCCGCGCCGATCTGCTTTGCATAGCCAGGCGTCAGCACTGCACCGCCAACCCATATGCGGCAGTCATGCCCGCTTTCCCGCAGCGCCTGTATGGTCTGTTCCATACTGCCGAGCGTGGTTGTCATCAGGGCTGACAGGCCAATCAGACGGACGTTTTCCCGGACAGCGGTTTCGACGACTGTTTCAGGCGGTACATCACGGCCCAGGTCAATCACGCTGTAACCATAGTTTTCTAAAATCGTCTTTACAATATTCTTGCCAATGTCATGGATATCGCCTTTGACCGTTGCGACAATCAGCTTGCCCTTAGTGACTGGCGGCGCGCCCCGGTTGGCAACGGCGGTTTTAATTACGTCAAAGGCTTCCTGTGCAGCAGCCGCTGAGTTGATGAGCTGCGGAAGGAAGATTTCCCCTTTTTCAAAGCGCGTGCCAACGGCATCCAGCGCAGGGATGAGCTGGCCGTTAATGATTTCGATTTCGGGCGTACCTGCATCCAGCAGGGCCGCAGTCAGACGGCGGGCATCCGTGCCAAGCCCTTTTGCAACTGCATAGGGAATATCATGTGCGGATTCAGCCTTTGCCGGGGCAGCGGCAGCAGGTTCGCCGGTGTTTGCAGCAATATAGTCCTGTGCACCTTTATCCACATTATACAGCACATTATAGACGCGTATTGCATCCATTACCGCCGGTGCGCTGGGATTGATAATCGGAAGATCCAGCCCATGCGCTATTGCAAGTGTCAGGAATCCGGCGGTGATTTTTGCTCTGGCAGGCAGACCAAAGGAGATATTCGACACGCCGAGTACACAGTGCAGCCCAAGCCGGTCCCGCACCATCTGCATCGCACGCAGCGTTTCGACTGCTTTGTCCTGTTCGGCGGAGACGGTGAGCGTCAGGCAGTCAATGAATACATCTTCTTTCGGAATACCATATTTCAGCGCTTCATGCAGGATGCGTTTGGCTATCGCAAAGCGGGCTTCTGCCGTGGGAGGGATGCCGTTTGCATCCATTGCCAGCCCGACAACTGCTGCACCGTACTTTTTCGCGAGCGGGAGGATGCGGGCAAGCACCTCCGGTTCGCCGTTGACGGAGTTAATAATTGCTTTGCCGTTCACAACGCGCAGCCCGGCCTCAATCGCCGCCGGGTCGGAGGAATCAAGCTGGAGCGGCAGGTCCGTTACCGACTGTATGGCTTTGACTACCCGCACCATCATAGCAGGTTCATCAATGCCGGGCAGTCCGACGTTGACATCCAGAATATGCGCTCCCGCGTCGGCCTGTTCGACTGCCTGTGCAAGGATATAATCAAGGTCGTTTTCCCGCAGCGCCTGTTGGAATCGTTTTTTTCCGGTAGGGTTGATGCGTTCGCCGATGATACGCACGCCGTCAATCGTGACCGTATTTGTTGGGGTACAGACTATGGATTTTCGCACGATTTCCCGCGCAGGGACGGTCAAAGGCCGGACTTTTTTGGCAAGTTCGGTGATAAATGCAGGGGTTGTTCCGCAGCATCCGCCCATGTAGGAAACGCCAAGTGCGGAAAAACGGGACATCTCGTCCGCAAATTCGGCGGGGGTGATGTGGTATTCGCCAGTGGCAGGGTCCGGGAGACCGGCATTCGCTTTCACGATGACAGGCAGAGCAGTTGCAGCGCACAGCCGTTCAGCAAGGGGATACAGCTCGTGCGGGCCAAGAGAACAGTTCATGCCAACGGCATCCGCGCCCAAGCCTTCTAAAACTGCGGCCATTGCCTCCACAGTGCAGCCGGTGAATGTGCGTCCGTTCGCCTCAAAGGTCATCGTAACGAAAACCGGCAGGCTGGTATGTTCCTTTGCGGCAAGAAGGGCGGCCTTGACCTCATAGAGATCTGTCATTGTTTCAATGACAATCAGGTCAGCGCCTGCTGACGCGCCAGCTTCCATTATCTCGCAATAGATATTATAAGCCTCTTCAAATGAAAGCGTTCCATAAGGCTCCAAAAGCTGGCCGATAGGACCGACATCCAATGCAGTGCGTACATTAGTGCCCTCATAGGCTGCGCGTGCACAGGTAATCGCCGCAGTAATCAGCTGCGGGGCAGTATAACCGGAGCCCGTGAGTTTATATCGGTTCGCACCGAAAGTGTTTGCATATAAGATACTGGCCCCAGATTCAATATAGGCACGGTGGATTGCCGTCACACAGGCAGGGTCAGTGATGCAGAGGGCCTCGGGACAGCCGCCGGGTTTTAAGCCACTTTTTTGGAGCATGGTGCCCATTGCACCATCTAAACAGGTGATTTTATTGTCTTCCACAGGTTTTGCCAGCCTTTCTATAGGTACAGGTTTCAAACATCGAACAGCAGGCACACCCTCGGAAGCGGTGCGGCTGCGGGGTATCGGCAATGCCCAGGATAGCAGTCACCGATTTGCGCGGGGTCATGATGCCGGAGGGCGTGAGCGTCAGGCCAATCCGGCGTTCCGCATCCAGCGCCGCAAGAAAATACGGCTGCACTGCCAGCGGCAAATCGCCGTAACCAGGGCTGAAACGGTCGGTCAAATATGCGGCCCCAAGGGTTGTTTGGATTTCTTCTTCCGCTGCGTCGCAGACCGCTTCAATGGCGGTTGAGCCGCAGCAGTCCAGAATGAGTGCCCGCGTCAGCCCGCGCACCTGTGCCCGCCGGATGGCGTTTTCAATCGCACTGCCGATGGTGGCGGCAAGCAGGACGTATTCGCGGCAGTCTGCCAGCAGTGCACGGATATCATTGCCTTGCAGCAGGCCGTCAGGCAGCGTTTCCGGTTGGAATGCCTGCCAGACGATCCGGGGAGCGGCCAGCGAAAGGGTGTCGGTGAGGCAGGAATCCAGCTGCGAGGATACTTCGGGCGGGATTTCACTGCCGCGCCAACCTAGATATTGCAGCACTTCGGCTCGGTTGATGTCAGTCAGGGTTACGGACATTGAATAGTCATTCCTTTATCTTGGCAGTTCAATAGCTTATTATAACATAGTCTGTGGTGGTTGGAAAGACTGGTGATGCGATTTTTAGGAAAATGTGTTTAGCATACTAAAGTATTGTGGGTCTGTCATCAATTATTCATTGTGGTATTATATTGTGCTTATAATAATTCTGTGCCTGTATTGGTTTTACACGTTTTGTGTTTTGAAATGGTATATTTGGTTAGAATGCTGCAAAAAATAAGAAGCTCCGCCTTTTCAAAAGGAGGAGCTTCCGTATGGTGCCGCTAGCCGGGCTCGAACCGGCACGGTATCGCTACCGAGGGATTTTAAGTCCCTTGTGTCTACCAATTCCACCATAGCGGCGTCTAGCATATTATAGCAAATCCGTCCGGCACTGTCAAGTGCTGTCAAAACAAAATCATAAGCGGAAAGGATGTTTCGACATACAATGGTCATTGGCACGGCGTAGGTTGAAAAACGCACACCAAGATCTACATTAAAATTATCAATGGCTTTGATCAGCCCGACACAGCCGACCTGAAACAGGTCGTCTACCGGCTCACCGCGTCCGCCGAAACGCTGGATGACCGACAGTACCAGACGCAGGTTGCCGTTAATCAGCTTTTCACGGGCAGCCTGGTCGCCATCCCGGACACGGTGCAGCAGCGTGTCCATTTCTTCGGCCGAAAGTACGGAAAGCGTGGCGGTATTGACCCCGCAGATCTCTACCTTGAGCTGCATCTCAATCGCCCCTCTCAAATGGTTTTGCGCGGGAATCCAATGGGATTCCAATACACAGCATTTCCTTGCCCGGCAGTGCATATACAGGCTATAAATTTTAGCATCCGACGGAATTCGGGTGAATTTTCGTTTTTTGTGTGGTAATAGGGGGGCGGCTGCCATGTTATGCCGCACTTATCAAAACGCATACGGATTCCTGAAAAAAATCACAAATCCAAAGCGACCGATAGGAGACTATACTCGTGCGCGCTGGCGCTTGCCGTTTGATCCGCCTGCGCGGCGGGCGGTCTTGCGCAGACGGCGCCAGAG
>CAJUSB010000110.1 GCA_910589115.1 uncultured Clostridia bacterium
ATTGAACATTTTTGGTCGTGGTTAAAACGGACATTATGTAAAATCCTCCCAAAACCATCTTCCCTTGATGAGGCTCCTTTTGCCGCCTTTTACTTTCGAAAACAACTCGCCTTGGTTTGAGTGTTCTTAAGTAATTTTACTATAGTAACATATTTAAATGAACAATTCGCACCAATTTCGACATTTTTCATTTTCTAAAAGAATTATATCATATTTACCGTAAAAAGTCAATTCTAAACGCAAATCGAATTTTTATAGAAACTTGGAGCAAAATGAGCCGCCACCGAAGTGACGGCTCATTTTGCTTAGAAGCCTGTTGTCGGAAGTTTGCTCGGAAGCTTGACTTCATTTTTGACCGCGACGGTCGTCCATGTGTCGGCATCCGTAATCCAACGGCCTTCATACTGCGCACCAACCTCGCAGCGGTTGATGATCTGGTAGTTGTTTGCAACATTCGGGAGGATGTATGCGTAGATGACCGGAGACACCATCTCATGGAACTGGGCGGGTACTGTGCCAAACACAAAGCGAATGTGTGTGACGTACTCGTTGGATTCCAGATTCAATGCCTGCGAAGACAAATCATACGAATACTGCGTCTTGCTGCTCAGCCCATCCGCGAGTGCGCGGTAGTCATACATATTGGTCTTGTACTCAATCTTGTAGTTCACCTGTGCGGAATATGTGCCGGTGTACAGCGTCTGAGCGCGTACCGCATCCGTTGGAAGCGTATCGCTGAAGAAGAAGTTGTCAACCGGAACGTTGGACGTATTGCGGATATTCTTGAGGTAGTACTTCATGCTGTTGCCAACAACCGCCTTTGCCTCACCCTGTTTCTCAATGTTTACGCCAATATCCATCGCGTTGTCGTAGAACTCCAGTTCGATCTGCTGATTCGTGCTGGTAACGTTGATCTGCGCCGCCTTGCTATTGATGGTGTAGCCTTCCGGAGCCTTGGTCTCCTGCACCAGATAAGTGCCGAGATCCAGAGCCGAGGTGAATGCCTCACCGTTCGCGTTGGTAGTAACAGTGTCAACAACCGAGCCGTTCTGCGTTGTAATTGTGAACTCTGCACCCGCGAGACGTGAGCCTGCGGCGATATTCAGAGACGCGTTGTCATCCGCAGCGTACTTGATAATCTTAACCTGACCCTTCTGGCGTGCGTTCTCCCAGATGATTTCCGTGGGTTCGCTGGAAGAAATCTTCACCGTGCGGGGCTTGGAATCGATTACATAGCCGTCTGCCGCCTTTGTCTCAGTGATTACATAACGTCCGTCCGGCAGTACCGAGGACAGTTCAATATATCCCTGATCGTCGGTCTTGTAAGAGCCAATGTAGTTGTTTTTTGCGTCCTTAATTTCGAATGCTACACCATAAATGCCTTCTCCAGTTTCCGCATCGACCTTATGGATGCGGACAGTTGTGAGCTTATCGTTCGTAATCTCAAGTACAGTAGGCTCATTCGCCTTGACCGTCACATACTGTGGCTTGTTGTCAAGCACATAGCCTTCCGGCGCGGATGTTTCCTGAACAATGTACTCACCCGGATTCAGGCTGACGTAAATCAGACCTGCGTTATCAGTCGTGAAGTTGCCAATCAGCTTGCCCTCTGCGGACTTAATCTTGAACGTTACGCCCTTCAGCGGCTCGCCGGTCTGGGTAACTGTCTTGCGAATCTGGATGCCGGAGGTACGGTCATTCTCGATGGTGACAACAGACGGTGTGCCGGTTTTGACTTCAACGGTGCGTACGGTATTGTCAACGATGTATCCTTCCGGAGCCTTCGTTTCCGTAATGATGTAACGGCCGGGAGCCATGGTCGGAATGTTGATCAGACCGTCCAGTTCTGTTGTGTATTCGCCCACATAATCGCCGTTCTCCTTGATGATCTTGAACACCGCACCGGACAGGCTTTCACCAGTCGCTGCGTCAGTCTTCTGGATGCGGAGAGCAGCCAGCGGCTTATCGTAGAACTTCAAAACAGACGGAGTGTTTGTGCCGATTGTAACAGTCTGCGGAGTTGCATCAAGATAGTAGCCGGTCGGGGCCTTCGTCTCAGTAACAAGATATGTTCCCGGATTCAGGGTCGGAACAACAGCAATACCGTCCTTGCCGGTCTCAACAGTCGTTACCTGCTGGCCTGTCGCGGTCTGGACAGAGAACTTTGCGCCGGAGAGCATGTCGCCGGTTGCATCGTCCATCTTCCAAATCTGGAGCGCAGCCTTCTTGCGGTTTGTAAAGGTAATCTTGGAAGTCTCATTCGCAACGACCTTAACCGTCTTGCTGGTTTCGTCAATCACATAATTCTCAGGCGCCTTGATTTCCTTCAGGATATACTCCCCTGCTTCCAGTGCGCCGGTATGCGCATAGCCGGTTGCATCGGTAGTCAGTTCGTCGATCTTCTTGCCAAGCGAACTGCACAGCTCGAACACAGCGCCCTGAAGCGGCTCATTCGTATCAGCGTCAACCTTCTTGATTTCGATACCGGACATCTTTGTATTGGTGATCCGGATGTTGGTGGACTTGCCAGCGACAACTTCCACAATCTGCGAGGCGTCGTCAATCATGTATCCCTCCGGAGCCCTCAATTCCTTGACTACGTATTTACCGGGTTTCAGAACCTCAGTATGCAGCAGACCGGAACTATCGGTAGTGTAGGTGTTTACAATGCCGCCATTCAGCTCAGAAATCTCGAACAGTGCACCCGCAAGCGGTTCAGCAGTCTTTGAGTCAACCTTTGTAATGACAATGCCGGTTTCCGGCTTGTTGGTAACGGTAACCTTTGTCTGAGTCGCAGCCTTGATGTTGACAGTTCTGGAATTGCTGTCGATCACATAGCCGATTGGAGCCTTCACTTCGGTGAGGCGGTACTGACCGGGGGTCAGATCGTCCACAAAGACAAGACCGCTTTCGTCGGTGGTGTAATCGCCAACGTAGGTTCCCTTGGAATCGTACAGCTTGAAGGTTGCACCCGCCAGAGGCTTGCTCGTGTCGGTCGCGTCAAGCTTTTCAATTTGCAGCGAAGGCTTCGCGGTATCCGTGAACTTGACGGTCAGCGGCGTGTTTGCCTTCAGTGTAACGGTTTTGGATGCAACATCAATCAAGTAGCCGATTGGAGCCTTGATTTCCTTGATGATGTATGTGCCGGGAGTCATGATGCCGGTCTTTGCAGTACCGTCTTCCTCTGTCGTGTACATGCCCAGCGGAGTAATACCGTTGCGGTCATAAATCTCGAACTGCGCACCCTTCAGCGGAGCGTTTGTAGCCGCATCGACCTTCATGATGGTGATACCAGCCATTGCGCGGTTGGTAAATGGAACAACAGTCGGTTCGCCCGTGATAACAGTGACCGTCTGTACAGCGTCGGACAGGATGTAACCCTGTGGAGCAACCATCTCCTTAATGGTGTACCGTCCGGGTGTCAGGGCGTCTGTCTCAATGCGTCCAGCTTCATCGGTGATGAACCTGCCGGGGAGAACTCTGCCATTTTCGGTGGAAATCTGGAATTCAGCGCCAGCCAGAGCCGCACCGGTGTCAGCATCCGTCTTCTCAATAATGATGCCAGCAAGCTGCTGGTTTGCAAAAGTCAGACGAGAGGTCTCGCCAGAGCGAATCTTCACGTTCTGTGCAATATTGTTCAGACGATAGCCGTCAGGTGCATGGGTTTCGGTTACGACGTAATCGCCAGTCTCCAGATCGGAGAGATGGGCAACGCCAGTTTCATCGGTGGTTACAGAGACCTCAAACGAGCTGTTCTGACGGACAACCTTGAATGTCGCGCCTGCCAGCGGGTCGCGGGTCTTCTCGTCAATCTTTGTGATCTCCAGCGTTCCAAGCGGGACGTTATTGAACACTGCGTGGGTCTCGGTGTTGACCTTGACTTCCACAACCTGCGTAGCAGTCAGAATGGTATATCCATTTGCCGTCGCAAGATGCCGAATCAGGTATTTGCCGGGAGTGATAATGTTGGTTTGCAGGATACCGGTATTGTCGGTTGTACCTTCAAACACCTTGTTTTCCGTATTCAGCGCCCAAACTTCAAACTTGCCCTGCGCCAGCGGTTCATGGCTGTTAAGAACAACGTTCTCAATCACCAGACCAGTGAAACGCTCGTTTGTAAAGGTCAGCTCGGTATTGACGCTGGAACGGATATAAGCAAACTGATAAGTCCCCTTCAGGATGTAGCCTGAAACGGTATTGATTTGGGTTACAACGTAGTAGCCCGGAGTCAGATTATCAACGGAAGCAAAGCCTGCTTCATTCGTTGTTACGCGGGTTTCGAACTCGCCGCGAACAGACTGTACACGGAAATCCGCGCCGCTAATTGCCGCCTTTGTCTCGTTATCCACGAGGTTGATAAGCAGCGTAGTATGCGGACGGTTCTCAAATACGGCGGTTGTCGGCTTGTTCACTGTAATGGTAACGGTTTGGGTGCTGGTGATAATTGTATAGCCGCTCTTAATTGCCATCTGCTTGATTGTGTACTTGCCGGGTTCGATAATGCCTGTCTCCAGACGTCCAGTTTCATCGGTCGTGCCATGATAAACCTGCTTGCCGGTGGAGTCATACACCTCGAATACGCCGCCGTCCAGCGGGTCATGCGTGGCAGCGACAACGTTCTCAATAATCAGCCCAGTCATTGGCTGGTTGAGGAAGTAAACATGGGTTGTCTGATTGGAAATCACGGTAATATTCTGGGAAATGGTTTCCTTGATGTAGTTTGTCGGAGCGGTAACCTGTGATACGATGTAGTTGCCGTCCGGCAGGTTCGGGATAATCAGCAGACCTGCTTCGGTCTTGCCTTCCCCAACGGTCACACCGTCAATGGTCTTGATAACGAAGCGTCCGCCGTCCAGCCCGTCGCCGGTAACGATATCATTCAGATGGATATGAACGCCAGCCTTGATGCTGTTTGTGATATTGAGGTTCACGGTTTCCCCTGCATGGAGTTCAACGGTGCGAACAGAGGTATCAACCATGTAGTTCGTCGGCGCAATGATTTCCTTCACGTAGTATGTGCCGTCCTTCAGCGAATCGGTCTGCGCCAGACCAGATTGATCGGTCCGGAGTGTTGCGGCTACGTTGCCAGTGGAATTGGTAATTTCAAATACCGCGCCGGAAAGGGCAAGACCGGTATCTGCGTCCGTTTTCTTAATCACGATCTGAGACAGTGACTGGTTCACGATCTTGACGCTCGCGCCAGCATCGCTCTTGACCATAATCATGCGGGAAGAGCTGTCGAGCTTATATCCGTCCGGAGCTTTTGTTTCACGGAGGATATAGTAGCCTGCGGTCAGGTTCGGAACGGAAGCAACGCCGTTTACCTGTGTCACGAGATCCGCAACCTTCTGACCATTGCGCGTATAGAGCGTGAACTCAGCGCCAGCCAGCGGATTGCCGCTCTCATTCGTTTTAGTGATTGTCAGTCCCGCATTCTGCGTATCGCGGACGTTCAGGCTCGTTGTGAGTCCGGCTCGAACGGTTACAGTGTACGGGGTGGAATTCAGGGTATAGCCTTCCGGAGCTTTGGTTTCGTAGACGGTATAAACGCCGGGTTCGAGTTCGCCGGTAGTCGCCAGACCGTCAAGGTTGGTGATAAATGTGCCAACGATATTGCCGCCCTTCTCCACGGTGAATTCCGCGCCTGCCAGCAGGTCGCCGGTGTCAGCGTCTTCCTTCGTGATCTGGATGACGGGCTTTTGGGTGTTGGTCATCTGTACATAAGTGGGTTCGTCTGCCTTGATGAGAACGTTGGTCTTACATGCCTCATCAATTACATAACCGTCCGCCGCCTTGTATTCGCGGAGCAGGTATGTGCCGGGAGTAAGCGGCTGAGTCGTAACGCAACCAGTGGAATCGGTTGTGTAGCGTCCTACAACATGGCCGGTTTCATCTGCCAGTGTAAATACAACACCCGACAGCGATGCGCCAGTCTTAGAGTCAACCTTTTTGATGTTCAGAACGCTCTTGCGGTCATTGACAAAACGGACGATGGATGCCGCGTTATCCTTCACGGCCACGGTGTACATTTCAGTTTTTGTGGAATAGCCGTCCGGTACGGTGACCTGGACAACCTGATAAATGCCGCTGTCAAGAATCGAGGTGGACGCAAGACCGCTTTCGTCAGTGGTGAAGTAGCCGACCACATAGCCTGTTTCCTGATTCGTCACTTTGAATTCGCTTCCTGCAATCGGATTGCCGTCCGAATCTTCGTTGCGGATCTGGATGATGGACTGGAGTGAGTGCATAAAGGTGACATAAGTCGCGGTGTTCGTATTGATGACGACATCGCCAATCACCTTGGTATCCATGATGTAACCAGCCGGGGCGTTGATTTCGCGGACAAGGTAACGAGATGGATCAAGTACCTTTGTCGTCGCGATACCGGAAGCATCGGTGATTACATTATCTACCTGTCGGCCAGATTCCAGGTCGGTTACGATAAACTGCGCACCCCTTACAGGAGCACCAGCCTGATCGACCGCATGGATCACGATGACAGACATTTTGCGGTTGGTAAAACGCTGTGCACAGATCTGGTCATTGACAACGGTGACAATGCGCGTATCCTCGTCCCGGACATAGCCGTTCGGGGGCTGGATTTCCGCCACGATGTACTGACCAGGCGTCAGTGTCTTGGAGGTTGCCGTACCATCGGTTGTGGTGGTGATTCTGTCAAGAACCGTGCCCTGCAGGTCACGAATCTCGAACACTGCACCCGCCAGCGGGTCTTCCGTATCCGCATCAACTTTGGTAATCAGGATTGAGGAATTGCGTGAGGATGTAAACTGCAGATAGCCGGAATTCACGGCTTCCACATTCAGGTTCTGAGAAGGTGTATCGATTGTATAGCCGTCCGGTGTGCTTACATGGCGGACCGTGTACTGGCCGGGTTCAACATTCTCAAACACGACACGGCCGTCTGAGCCAGAATAACCCTCAATAATCTTCTTGTTGTTCTGCCACAGCTCGAACTTTGCGCCTGCCAGCGGAGTCGTTGTCCCCTTGATGTAGTGCAGGATTTCGATATATGGCTTTGTTTTGATGATAAATGTGACCTGCTCGGTGTGGTCTGGTGTAAGTGAGCGGTTAACTGCCGCCACTGTGATGACATATCCTGCCGGAGCACCAGTCTGGGAAATCTGGTAATCACCAGCTTCCAGATTGTCAATCGTGGCAGTACCGTCAGCTCCTGTTACAAATGGCCCAATCACCTTGCCGTCTGGTCCCTTCATGGTGAAGGTCGCACCCGGCATCCGGACGCCTTTGTCGTTTTCACAGACAATCACAACGCGCGGACGCTTGGACAAGACAAAGGTCTCTGTCGTTACCTGGTTCTTTCGGATTGTAACCTGTTTGGTATTTGTTTCAAGCAGATACCCGTCTGTCGCCCTTGTAGCGATCACGGTGTACGTACCCGGTTCGAGGTTGTCGAAGTAGACATAACCTTCCGCATTTGTCGCCAAAGCGGAGCCAACCCGTTTGTTATCTTTGTCGTACAGTTCAAAATGCGTCCCCGCAAGCGCCTCGCCCTTTGTGCTCTTGGCATAAACCATAAGAGCGCCGGGACGGCTGTTTGTAACAGCGATCATCTTGTTTTCGGTATCCTGTGTCAGGGTAAACGTGATGGCAGGCTGATCCAGAATATAATCAGTCGGGGCCTGTGTCTCTGTCAGCTTGTAATTGCCCGCTGGCAGATTGCTCAGGTATGCCATACCATCATTATCCGTAATCAGGTCGTTGCCGCCAGCGACAGCCGTACCGTTTGCGGTTTCCAGCCGAAAGTGAGCGTTTGCCAGCGGCATTCCGGTCGCCTTATCCGTCTTGCGGATCGAAAGCATATTCATCTCAGAATCCGTAAAAATCAGGAATGGGTCGCCGTCCGCCGATGCCAGAACAGTAACCGTCTGGGGTGCAGATGGGTGATATCCTGCCGGAGCCCTTACCTCAGTAACGGTGTATGTGCCCGGCTCAATGTAGGGAACTCTGAAATAGCCGTTGCTGTCGGTGACGCCCTGGGCAACCACGTTGCCGGATGAGTTCACGACGGTAAACTCTGCGTTGGGCAGTCCCCTGTGGTTCAATGCGTCAATTTTCTTTATAATCAGAGGGTGTTCAGCATAAGCAACCACGGTAGCGACCGGGGCTGTGCCTGCGCCCTTCTGAAGATGTACAAGCGTAGAGGTTGTATCGACACGGTATCCTTCAGGAGCGCCCACGCCGGTAACCCGATAGAATCCTACCGGAGCGTTATTGATGGCGATCCTGCCGCCAACATCCGATGTCAGCGTACCGTAGTCTTTATACTGGCCGGCTGTTGTGCATTCGACCTTAACACGCACTCCTGCAAGTGCGCCGCCAGTCATGTTGTCCACTGTCTGGATGTACAGCGTTGATGTATCTGTAACTTCCTCCAGAGCATTGGCATTATTTACTGCTGGCAAAAGACCGAGGCACATCACCGCTGCCATAACCCCTGACAAAACCCTTTTCAAGGTATTAAGCTTGGGTTTCAGCATAAATGTTGTCCTCCTATTTTTCTTAGTAGAGTCAGTGAATAGCCATTTTTTGTCACGAGGATTACCTCGACTCCAAAGCAAGCCTCGCCGCGCAGGAAACCTGCACAGACAAAAAGGCGGGAACTGGTGCAGCCTCATAACCCAATACGCTGATGAAACGTACCGCTTCACAAAGCCGATACCCCTATTTCGGATTCTTGCGAACCCATCTATTTTATAAAAACAAACCTTTCGCCGCTGCGACTCTCCAGCCTTCCATTCTTTCAAGGAGCAAACTCAGATTTGGTTTTACCAGGGTTGAAAGCGGCAAAATCCCTCATGCTTTTTCTCCCTGTTGGGATCTGCTAACTTATTATTATATGCAAAACCCCGAAAATCTATTTCCATCGGTTTTTGCATTCAGAGTTGCTTATACATTTTATGCCTCTTTGATTTTCCAATCAGGGGATGCGTGAGTATTTCGAAGAGGCGAACCGCGAAGCCCGCCTCCAGAAAAGTCCTTACTTCCTACACGCCGCAAGAAAATCACCGTAACTGAACGCCATCGCCTCCGCGCCATCATTGAGATAGAACTGCTCAATGCGTGCCTGTGAATTGCCCATCATCATCTTTTTGATATCCGCAGCGGACATCTGCATCGGAATCAGGGTGAGCTTCGGATTTGTTCCATGAAGATGACCGATAAACTGCTGTGCGAGGTTCAGGCTCGTAAAGAGCAGGATATGCGGTCGGCAGTCCACCTTGCTGACTGTCGTAACAAGCGGCGAAATCGGGCGCACCGTTTGGGATACCACCCAGAACGAACCGTTGCTCATGATCTCTTTCAGAAGCTGGACCTTTTCCCCGCCGCCATGCCTGTTTGCCTGAGAGATGCGCAGGTTCAGATACCAGATGTTATTCAAATTGTTCGTGAAGATCTCGTCCTTATGTTCCAGACAATAATCACACATTTCCGCAGCCGTCATCATAACAAGCGGATCTTCGAATGGATCAACGAGCAGGGACAAGCGGCGTACCATAAGCACGGGCATCAGGCTCTTCAGCTTGACCCGCTTGAAATACAGTTTGCCTGTATATATATTGGACGCCTTGAACATCTTTGCTTCCTCGTCCCCGCTCAGAAGTACCGCACAGTGCCCCTTCCTGTCAGCGAGTTCAATCGTGAGAAAATGCACGTCATCCGAAAAGTCAATCTCGCGCCGATCCGTAAAATCGGTTGTCGGGACGAGCAGCGTATCATCTGGCTTCATTGCCAGCAGAGTTTCTTTGTTTGTAATCATGTGATTTATTCCTTTCTCTCAGATATTGTTTTACAGAAGCTCATCGACGATCCGCGCAATGAACTCCTTACAGGTCAGCCGCTTATAATCATCATTGCTAGAGCGGTTGATTGCGAGACGGACGGAGCGTTCGACCGTTGTCCATTTTACGTGAAACTGATCTCCCACCTGTTCATAGATATCACGCACCTTGAATACACGATTGTTGGAGCGGATGATCGAACCGATTGCGGTAATCAGATATTTATAGGCAACGCTTGAATGTCGTATGCCCGCAATGTCAAGATAGCGCACAATGGCGCGTTCTGTTTCATCACTTTGCATAAGCTGCATAATGCATTCCCCTTTCTGTGGTTTTTGACACAGATTATTATATGCAGGAAATCAGTTTTTAATCCGGGTGCGGATTTTGAGGTGTTTGAATATGCGGGAATTGTTGTGTTATCTGCATGAGAGAGGAAACATTTCCCTTTTCCGGCACACAGTACCGTTCTTTCAAACAAGTTTTTCAAAGCGG
The DNA here is from genome assembly GCA_910589115.1 of uncultured Clostridia bacterium. Lineage (GTDB taxonomy): Bacteria > Bacillota > Clostridia > Oscillospirales > Butyricicoccaceae > QXXE01. Next base: position 10,317 of record CAJUSB010000110.1, read on the forward strand.
CTCTGCGTCTATGATGGATGGGTATTGTATGATTCCATCACAAACAATCTTACGGCGAAGCATTTGTTATCCGGGTTCTCGATAGGCTGGAACACACCGTTTCCAAAAAAATTGTTTTGTGCCGGAATCGTCTTAAAAAAATCCATGAGTGGATCGAATCTTTCTGGAACTTCCAGATTTGGACGAATTTATAAACTTAACCAAATGAATATGAGGCAGAGCATCAAATAAAATGTGTACATGGTCTTTGTCCGTATTGACTTCCTGGATAATACAATCACATTGTTCAAAGTAGCTCCGAGTATATTGTAATAAAGCATCTTTCACGACATCCGTCGAACACGGATATCGATATTTTTTGACTAAAACTGAAAACAAGAAGCAACTATGGTTGTTTTTGTAGTATCCGCCTGACAATAAAAACATTCTTATTTTCCTTTCGGATTTTAGCATATAATAATATGCTCTTCAAAAATCAAGGAAAGATGATTTTTGGTGCCAATAAATTCTGGAAGCAAATATCAATCTTGGAAAGTACAACAACCAGAATTTCGTACAGATACCGTTTTACAGGCTTCGCCAGATGTTGAC
>CAJUSB010000111.1 GCA_910589115.1 uncultured Clostridia bacterium
ACAACACAATTTACCGGAGGTTTTCACAATGACATACGAAAAACAATTCGAGCACATCTGTACCATGCTTCACGAATACGATCTGCACACGGGTTCCCGCGGTGCTGACGGTGTGATAGCCAATCCTGAAAAATGGATCGACTGCACCCAGTTCTACCCGTTCTATGCATCCGCCGCCGTTATGCTGATTGAGGCCCGCGCCAAGTTGGATGCAAAAACCACGCCGCGCACCGTCTCCGCAGCTGTTGGACGCATTATCAGGAATACCCCCAAACACAGCAGAATCCAAGGTATTTTTCCCTATAGAGATAAATTCGTAGTCTGTGACGGCTATAAACTGATTCGCCTGAACAACGATATTATAAGCCTGCCACACTGCGAAAGTGATTTCAACGTTGACCGCGTTATGGACTGTCACTCAACAGATGAAAAAATACAGCTTCCAAGTGTCGCGGAGCTGAAAGCCTTTATTGCTGCTGACAAGGCAAAGAAGGGAAGCCGCAACTACGCCCCGTCCCCATACTGCCTGGATAACTTTGTTTGGTGCAATCCGGTTTATCTGATTGATATGATCCAGGCGCTTCCCGGCTGTACAGCATACAAGCCGGAGCATTCTCTAGGTGCAATTTATTTCACCGCCGAAAACGGCGACGGGATATTACTTCCCGTCCGTCCCGCAGAAAAGGACGAACACGCCGCATAACAAAACCCGCTAGGCCGACGGCATCCCGCCGCCGCTGGTGCAAGCCCAGCCGCCCCGCACGGGGCGGGCGCTCATGGGTTGCAAACCCACTCGACACACCAACACAAAATGGAGGTACATAAAATGTCTATCGGACGCAAGGATTATCAAGAGCGCAAGGATGCTCGCATCGACCGCATGGAAGAACGCGCCGCCCGTGCTCAGGCGGAAAGCACCGCTGCCAGCCACACCGCCCATGAAATCATGCTGCACATTCCCCCCGGCCAGCCTATTCTTGTCGGTCACCACAGCGAACGGCATCACCGCCGCGATCTGGACAAAATCGACCGCAATATGCGCAGGTCCATTGAGGCAGAGGAGAAAGCCGCCTATTACGCCGACCGTGCTTTATCCGCCGCCAACAATACCGCTATCAGCAGCGACGACCCCGAAGCCGTTGACAAGCTGGAAGCGAAACTTTCCAAACTCAAAGCAGCCCAGGAGCGGGACAAGGCACTCAACGCCTACTACCGTAAAAACAAAACCGTCAAGGGTTTCCCTGGCATCAGCGACGAGGAAGCGGACCACGCCGACAAGGAACTTTCCGAAATGCGTGAGGCCATCCGTCGTCCGATCCCGTCGTGGCAGCTTTCCAACCGCAACGCAGAAATCAACCGTCTGAAAAAGAGGATTGAATCGCTTCGCGTGGTTGACCAGATGGAACACGTTGAAATCGGCTTTGACGGCGGGCAAATCGTCACCAACGAGGATGTCAACCGCGTGCAAATCCTTTTCGACGAAAAGCCTGACGAAGCGATCCGCTCCAAACTGAAAACCTACGGCTTCCGCTGGTCCCCCAAAGAAAGAGCCTGGCAGGCTCCGCGCACCCCGGTTTATCTCCGCCTCGCTAAGTATATTTTCGGTGTCACAGACGAAACGACAGCCTCCAGCGGCGAACGCTCCGACACTCAACAGGAAGCAGCCCCGACGACCATAGACGGGTAGCTTTCATCGGATGTTTCCATCACAAACGACGGACAGGCCCTTTTCCCTCTGTCATGACAAAACCCGCAAGGCCGACGGCTTTCCGCCGCCGCTGGTGCAAGTCCAGCCGCCCCGTTCGGGGCGGGCGCTCATGGGTCACAAAACCACTACACAAAATTCAGGAGGATAAAACAAAATGACACTCGATAACAAAACACTTTTGGATGAACTGTTCCAGCGTTACGGACACCCTTCTCAAGAGGCAGATTTTCGGATAACCGGCTATTTCCAAAAGGCGGAAAGCCTGAATAAATCAGCCGATGTTCAGCGGGAAGATAAACGAGCCGCCCAGATGATTGAAGAATTATCACATAAAATCAATCAGCTGACCGCCTACCGGCTTTCTCTGACGGAGCGATATAACTTCCTTGAAACCGCCTTGACTGTCCCGGTTGTCCGTCTTATTCGTGAAAGAGACTATTATAACAAAAAGGTTCACTATTACCTCTGTACACTCCGGCGTTTCGATGATTCCGGCATAGATGTTGAGGAAAGCCGCCGACAATATCCCGGCATAGAACGGAATAACGCAATCTGTGACTTCCGCGCATACGTAAAAGCCCATCCCGGCATTATCGCTGAAATGGATATTGAAAAGCAGCGCGGGGAAAAATAAGCGAATAAGACACCCCCGGCAGGCCGTGACAGACTGCCGGGGGTGTCTTATTCGCAAATTGTTTTTCCAGCGGCATTTTGCAGGCTGCGGAAACGGTTTCGCGCGTGTGTGTTGCCGTCTTGGCTGAAACCTATGTTTTTTACGATTCGCAGATGGTCAAAAAACCCCGCTGCGTTGCCGTTCCTGCCTGACAAAAAGATATGAAATAAAAATTACAAAACGAGTATTGTATCCTTATTCACGCGCGCGCGAAGCACGGTCTAATATTTCGTTTTGCATTGGTATCTCCTCAAACGCTCCTGATAGACGGTCAATCGCTTTTTCATGCCAGCCCCGCACGGTGCTTTCCGGTGCGCCCACCCTGGCCGATATCCACGCCCAACTATGCCTACCCAAATACCTCATTTTGACAATCCTTTTGTATCTACCGCTCAGACAGTCTATACAGTCACGGAACATTGCAGCATCCATTTCCAGCACTTGTATTTTAACGCTGATCTCCTGCTGTCTGGGTTCGCTTGCAGATGTCGCGCTGCCTTGTTCCTGTTTTAACAGTTTCAGCATTTCCGGGATACCGCGATAATACAAAAGTAAAGTTTTTACGTGCTTATGCCGCATGATATCCGATCTCGCTTTCTCACATGGTTTGTACTGTCTGATGATGTAGAGGAATTCAAGATATTTCAGCAGTACGCGCCACCGCTCCCGTTCTGCGCGGCGGCGCTGTTTCCGCCAAAGCCTTTCCAGCTTTGACAGGGGCGGCGGCAGGGCTAGACAATCGTCACTTCCTCTCAAAAACGCTTTGAGAAATCCTTCTATTTCTTTCAAAATAGCCTTTAATGGAATATCAATCCAATCCAGCACTGAACACCCTCCTTTGCAGCTCTGCCATAGCGGTAAGCACCGCTTTTATGTTAAGTTCCCATTCGTTTCCTTCGCCTCCGGCATATGCCTCAGCCATTGAGATGCAATAAGGAAGCAGATTGTTTTCCAGTCGCGCCAACGCGTTTTTAGCCTCTTCCAGGGTGTTGGGTTCCAGACGGGCACTTTCTATCTCATCCGCTGTAGTCTCTGGCTCTGCTACTGTGGCCTCCGTGTTGTCCACTGTATCCGCTGCGTCCTGCTGCTGCCGCTCTTTGAATTCTGAAAATGTATGCGGTTGTGCCTGGTGTGGAAGCGGTGCCGGTTCTTGTTCCCGCTCGACCGGAGAGGATGCAGAAGGAGGTGTACGCTGTTCCTGGCGTTGGGTGTTTGTATTCTGCTTTTGGGGGGCTGGTTCTGCGGGGTGGTGATCCGCCACCCCATGCGGTTTCTGCTTATCGCCGCCCTTGCGCTGCTTTGCGTCGCTGACCGACAAACCGCCTTTTTCCCGGTGTTCCGCATATGCGGCCCGCTGCTGTTCCTCCGACAGTCCGGAAAGCTCATAAGCCGCCGAAATACCTAACCGCTTTTCCTTCATTTCCTCTTGAAATTCCGGTATCAGGTTCTTTGCAATCGCGCCCATTCTGCCAACCTGTGCAGCCGATGTATTCAGGGTGTCCGCGATAATCTCACGCACACGCCCCGGCAGCTTCCCGCCGTGGGCTTTGTACCGCTGTAAAACATCATGGAGATGCTTGGTTTCCTGCACGCGGTCCCAGTCGGTTTTTTCGCGCTGTGAGTTGGTCGTAATAATCAACAATTCCTCTCGGATCGCCTGCATCTCTTTATCCGGCTGCGGCGGCTCAATCCCGCACGGGATAAACTCATATTCCGGCTTTCCTTCCTGTACAAGCTCTAAACAGGCACGGCAGCGGCGGTGTCCAGACAGGATTTTATACCTGCCATCGTTGAGCGGGGTAACCGTCAGATTTTGCTTTACCCCGCCTGCTAACTCAATATCACGTTTCAGCTTTTCTATCTCTGCCATCGAATAGAAATTCCCTTCAGATGGCACAAGGCTGTGCACACTCAAGGCGGAAATCTCATAAGTTGGCTTTTGATGCTGCGCTTCCGTTGGGTCGGATGTCTGAGGCGCGTCCCGCTCGGCCTGCGCGTTTAACAGCTCCATCAGGTTGAATTTACCCATGCCGTGCGGCTCCCTTCAAATTTGTGTCCGAATCGGACAACTTTTCTAAATACTCCCGGACAAATTGCAGATAGTCCGCCGCCGCACCGCACCGCCGCGAATATGTGACAATCGGCAGTCCTGCAAACGTGCTTTCATCCATTTTTGCCGTGCGGCGGATATGGGTACTGAATACCGGAAAACCCTGCTGTGTGTGAAGCCATTTCTCTCCCTGTGTGTTTACGTCGTTCCGCTGATAAGAGGTCACAAGGCAGCCTCGCAGGTGTAGAGATGGATTTAATTCCTCCTGTGTGTTCTCAATCTGCTCTTTCAGTTCTGCCAGCCCATCAAAAGCAAACATGTCAATTTTAATGGGGATAATGACATCATCCGATGCAACGAGTGCATTGATCGTGCTGATATTGATATCCGGGGCATTGTCAATGATGCAGAAATCATAGTCCTCCGCAATAGCGCTGAAAGCCTTTCTAAAGCGTGTTTCCCTCTGCCGGGTGTTATCTATCATAACGGCAAGGTTCGCGCGGAGCAGGCTCATATTGGCCGTGATAAGGTCAAGATATTCGTATTGTGTCGGCATAATGATTTTCTTCATGTCCGGGGACTTTTCAGTCATGATATCTGCAACGCTCTTTTTCTCGTAGCTGTGCAGTCCGAACATCTTGGAGGCGTTACCCTGCTTATCGTTGTCCACCAGCAAGACGCGCTTGTTATGTACTTCTGCCAGAATATGCGCCATGTTTACGGCAGTCAGGGTTTTTGCTACCCCGCCCTTCAAATTGATAATTGAAATAGTAATCACTGTTCAAACCTCCTGTATTTATTTTTGTCCCGCTCGGCGGCGGGTATTGAATGCCGGTTAGCGTTCGCCGCTCCAGTCCCACCAGCCTTGTTTTCCCCGCGCTGGTATGGGATTGTCAAACATAACCGGGTTTTGCAGAACCCACGCGAACCGCCCCGGCGAATAGTCGCCAAGCGCCTTTTCCCGCTCGGTCAGGCTGTCCCGGATTTCTTCAACGGGTACGCAATCGACAATTTCAACCGTACCGATTACAGCGCCATAATGGAGCGTCAAATGTTCCGGCAACGCCATATCTAACGCCATCGTCACAAATCGCGGTGTTCCCTTTGCCGCATGTACGGCAATGCGCCCCCGGATATTAGTACGTCGCCTGCGGGTTTCGCAGCGTTTCAGCCCTGAAACAACCGCGAATGCGTATGGCTGATATATTGTAAGTGCTTTCATCTTTCGTCCTTCCTTTTGCCGTTATAGACAACTACCATTGACGGGAACGGCGCAGGTGGGTATGCGCTGCCGTTTTCATCGGTGAAGTGCAGCCGTCCACGGACAAACCTGATTTCTGATTTCCCGTATATGTAATCATGGAAATGGGCTGTATCTGTCCGGGCTGGTATCAGCAGCACGACCGTTTGCCCGTTCTGCGCTTCTTCATAGGCTTTCCGCACCCATTTCCCGATTTCCCGCCCATATGGAGGATTGCAGAATACCGCCCCGCCGCCCACGTTCCATGGGTTTTTCAATCCATCATTTTCCGGAGTATAGAACATCCTGCATTTTGCGTTTTCCTTGGTCGCTGCTGCATCAAGCGCAAAATGAAATTCTGTGTTTAAGCTGTCGAAAAAGTCCTGTGGCGTACAGTAGTCCATTTTCTTGCTGCTTAAAAGTGCTGTATTCACTATGCATTCCCCTCTTTCCTTTTCTTGATTGACAGTGCAATTTCGCAATCCTTCGTAATCTCTTGAAGTTTTTCAACAAATTTATCGTTGACTGCATTGAACGGAGCGATAATTGCTTCAAGCATCATACCGGCTTTTACTGCTATGTATAATTGACCGCCTGTACTTGTGCGTTCATAGAACCTCAATATATCCATGTCATAATCCGAAAGCGGCCTTAAATACTCTTTGTCGATGAATCGGATTCCCTGTGATGTATGCAGGACAATCAGGGTCTTCCCATCGGTTCCAATTTCTATCCCATTGGGTTCCAATACGTTTTCACATTCCACAACATCCCGGAAATCAATCTTTTCTGGCAGTGTATCCCGTCGGAAAGTGATTTTCTCGATCTGCTTAGACGTAATATCAAACACAGTGAAAATATTCTTTTCGTCGAGCTTCGGCATATTCTGTAATGGGTATACTGCCCCCGTCGCGCTTAGCCACTGCGCCGCGTTTTCACTGCTTTTATCATCGTAAAGTATCATGCAGCGATCACGCTTGCAGATAGAAGCAACGTGTTTAATTATCATGGTACCTCCCCTCCCGGTTTTGTATCCGCTGTGTAACGTGCCGTGCCTGCTGTAAGGTTGCTTGCAGGTACGCCGCACCGCTCACATTTTTGAATTCTGTACCTCTTGCGGCACAAGGTCCATAAACCTGATTTGCGCCCGCACGCTTTCCAATCGCTGCCGCGCCCGCTCGAAGTATACTTCGTCAATCTCGAATCCCAGAAAATCAAACCCCAGATTGTGACAGGCGATCAGGCTTGACGCGCTCCCGGCGTGCGTGTCTAAAATGAGATCCCCCCGGGTTTGCATATTCCCGCAGGAGCCACTCATACAGCCTGACCGGCTTTTGGTTCGGATGTATGCGAATTTCCCGGTTCTTCATGTCGCCCTGCAACATCCCCTGCCACCGAAAGCGGAATATCCTCACAGCGCTTTTGAAGCTGGTCCATGCCAGTTCACAGTCTGCAAAATCGGTTCTGCCGTTTTCCTTGTCCCATACAATCCAGCACGCACTATCAAACGGTATCCGGCTGATAAAATGGTTTGCGCCGAATATAATTTGATTGTGGGAAACCCGCCGCAATTCTGCAAAGTATTCAGGCAGCGGCGCGTCTTTATCATACCCGAAATATGGCGTGTATGCCTGTGCCTTTGCCAGCCTCCCGCGTGTCGCGTTCCTTTTGCCGTTCTCGCCAATGCCATAGGGTGGATCAACTATGGCAAGTTGAAAATAACCGTCCGGTATCTGCTGCATTGCTTCCATGCAATCCAGATTGTAAAGGTGGTTCAGGTCGTACATTAACCCCACCGCCTCAAAGAAAGCATTTTATCCCGCACCAGTTTGTCAACTACGCGCCCCGGTGATTTCTGACCGCCAAGCTGTGCAAGGCGGTCAAGGTTGTATGCGGTTTGCGGGGTTACGCGGACGGTCAGCTTTTTCTTGTGCTTTCTTCTCACGCACGATCACCCCCGGCAACCGTCTTTGCTGCCCGCTCGGTTGCTGGCTGGTTCTGCTGCTCCCGCTGCCTGCAATCGCAGGTTTCCCCCGCGTCCAGGTGCGCCCCACAATGGGGACACACCCGGTAAGGGGTCTTTTTATGTAATGCTTTCATGGTCCTAAAAACTCCTTTCCTGTTTCGCTGTGCTGTGGCAATGGTTAAGAGAATACGGCTGCAAAATCTGTATACTTGTAGTCGAGAAACAGCACTGCACCCGAAAAGCACACCCGGTATGCAGCTAAATCCACCGCACGCAAAGATACTTTGCCGAAACACTTCTTCATATCCCGCCAATTCTGCCAGGGGACAAAGTAAAACTTGTCCCTAATACCGACGCACACGCCCGCTACCGCCCCACGTTGCATATGGCTTTCCAGCGCAGCCATCTGCGCATCTGTCAATACGTTACGCCTGATAACATCCGTTGCGGTATACTTCGCTTCAAAGACGATAGAACGCCCACCTGCAAGCGTGCCCTGAAAGTCCGGCTGTGCATGGGCAGTGAACCGCCCGGTAAAAGTCCCGTTCCGGCTCTTGGACGTAACCCGGAACGGCTCCGGGGTCTTGTCAATTTCTGCCCGTTCGCGGTCGCGATAAAACTGGCACGCCGCCATGATAGCACCCTCAAAGAAATGTCCTTGCGCGTTGTTTACCCGGTTCTGCCACTGCTGGCGGGCTTGCTGTTGGGCTGTCACCTTGTCAAGCATTATCATACCTCCCACGTGTACGGTTCTGTTTTGCACATATCGCGCAGAGGACACCATTTGCAGGCATAATCCCCTGTGCGCGTCAGGCAAAAACGTTTGATGATCCGTCCCGCCCGTTTGGCTTCCCTCGCGGATGGGGCCTTAAAATACTTGCTTTCCTTTTTCCTCATGATTATATTTTGCTCCTTTCTATTCCTTTCTTCTTAGTTTTAGGTAAATTGACCATCCGGTCAGTTCGTTATATTCGTATTGTGCGCCGTAGTCTTCATTGGTCAGCGTCCAGCCCGGATACCGCTTTTCCCAAAAGGTGCAGTCCGGTTTCTGCTTTGCCCACTTCTCGACCTGGCGGCGGGTATATTTCCTGTCATTCGTCCGGCTGCTTGGCCGTTTCAAATTGTGGGAAGACGACCACCGTTTTTTGCCTCCGGCCTGCTTCACCAGATAATGGCTTAATGCGCCGATTCCGTCTTCTTCTGCTTGCAGACGGTCGGCATTGCAGTAACCGATCCTGTCGCCCTGCTTCTGCCCTTTCCGTCTGGGCCTGCGCCATAGTTCCTCTGCCGCATCACGATCTAAACCGCCGTTTATAACAAGATGGTGATGGATACGGACCGGCTTGTCACTTTTCTTTTTCATGGTGCAGGCCGTGACAAGGATATACTTCAGCGGCGGCAGGCCTTCCTTTTTTCTCATGTACTTTAGCCTGCGAATGTATTTTCCCGCTTCCTTTTCGGCATCTTCCATCGTTTCCGGCAGATATTTCGGGCTGTAGGTAAGGGATATATGTAATGCTCCCGGCTCATATTCAAAATTCAAATGCATAAGCTGTATAAAGTACCTGCAAGCGTTTTTGTCGTTCAGGTTCTTTTGCTTCGGCGGTGATTCTTTCGACTTCTTTGCCCGCTTCTTTTTTGCGGCGGCGTTCTGCTGATCTTCCGTATACGGAAAAATATCAACCTCTTTATAATGCTTTCCTCAGTCGATCTGCTTTTCTCGAACAAAGCTTCTCACGGTGTTTCACTCCTTGCCTTTTTGAGAGTAGATAAAACCGGCTTATTCCGCAGCGTCCGGCAGGGCAAAGGGGGAGCGGGAATCCTTGCCCGCGCCTCGTCCCGCTCCCCCTTTGCAATCCCCCTCACCCTCGGGCGCGGCCTCAGAGAGAAGGGTTTATAAAATCTGGTCTGGGGAACGGGGCGGGTGCTGCTGCCTTTACTGTCCGTCTCGGTGGGCAGGGGATGTATTGCCGAAATCATAATACCCATTACAAGCCCGCCATGCCGTGCTTAAATACGGCTTTTTACCTACTCTTCTTTGTGTCGTTTTTTCAATGGCTCCGGTTGACTTTTTGCCGTAAATCAGTTAAAATAACTACAGGATTTTTATTATGGCAAACTTTCCCCGGGATTGTCCCGTATGCGCTCGGCAAAGCGTATACGGGACTTTTTCTTTTGCTCCTACATCGGATCACCGGCTGTGCGGTTTCATGTCTCTTCTCTTGTGTCCAAGATTTCCTGTGCAAGTTCTTTCGCATCGTTTTTTATCGCAAAAATTGCTTTGATAACCTCAACAATGATTTCAGCCCAAAGCGCTGTCCCGTATTCTTCCAGCGTTTCTATTACTGCTTCCGCACCCTCTTTGACTGACTGTTCCCGCTGCCCCTGTTTCTTTTCTTCCTCTGTATAAACGAGAGTATCCAGCCTCAAAAAGCAAACCGGCCTGACACCCGCCATTTCAAAATTTGCTTCGCGGTTTGTAATCGTCCCATCCGGCATAACAGCACGTACATACTGGGCATTCTCTATATTGCAGGTGGTTGGTGTTAACGTCCACCAAATTCCCTCGTATCTCGGAATCTCGCCTCGCATAATGCGATAAGTCTCTGCCGAAGGAATTGCAACTATGTCTTCCACATATCCGTAATCTGTCGTTCCATCGTCTGCGATTAAATTGCTGCTAAAGTTAAAAAACGCTTCTGCGGCTGCGCCGTTATCAATCATGCTGTTAAGAAATGTTCCGTTTAATTCCCGCCGCAAAGATGAATTCCGCCAATCATTGTTGTTATGGATATCAAACGCCCACTCAAATATCGGTGCTTCCGCAATGACCAGTGCACCAGTGCTTGAACAACACGGAATCCTGACCCATGCTACATCCCCATAGAAAAAACGTTCTCCGTATTTGATTTTATCTAATTGTTTCATTTCAGTAATGCTCCTTCCTGATTTGTTCCTATGAAAAGCCTTGGGATTCCTCGCTTAGATCAGCGAATGCCCTTTTCAACCTCCCGGATTGCTTTGAATATTGGGTAGAATTGCTGCGGTACTACGGCGTTACCAAGGCATTTTAAGCGGTTCACACAGTCTCTTACACCCTCCGAAATGCGCGGTATATCGGATTCCCAGGCACCGCTTATCCATCCGTTTCTAACGCTGTCCATCCAACCGGGAAGCCCATCATTGCCTCCACCCAGTC
>CAJUSB010000112.1 GCA_910589115.1 uncultured Clostridia bacterium
TTTTTTAAGTTTTTAATGCTTCTCGGTGAGAATAGAGTGATTTTTCAGTAGACCCGAAATAATCAAGCAGGGGCTGCCTCAAAATGATTTTGGGGCAGCCCCTCTTGTGTTTGCACCCGGCGAGCGCAGCCGGACAAGATTTTTGAGAATTTCGGACAACGAAAATGAGAATTTTATAGGCAAATCTAATTTTGGAATAATAACTTTTGATAACGTGTGCGAATTACTGTTGATGGAGCGCTGTGTGATGGGAAGTCCGTCATGCACGGTGCGAAGCGGAGGAAAAGCCGGAAATGCTTAAATACTGTAGGCTTACCTATAGCTATCGGTCATTTTCCGTGATTTCACGAACCACATGGCAGGGATTGCCGACTGCGAGCACTCCGGACGGGATATCCTTTACAACAACACTGCCTGCACCAATTACGCTGCCTGCACCGATGGTCACACCAGGCAGGATGGTCACGGATGCGCCCAACCATACATTATCACCGAGCGTTATCGGGCTTGCCTTTTCAAGCCCGCGGTTCCGCTGTTCGGCTAAAAGCGGGTGTGCCGCCGTATAGAAACCACAGCTCGGCCCAATGAAGCAGTTTTTTCCGATGGTAATTGCCGCGCCATCCATAAAGTATGCATTATGATTGATGAAGCTGCCGCTGCCGAACCAGCAGTTTTCGCCGTAATCGACATAAACCGGCGGGAGCAGAATTACGCTTTCCTCCATATGCGGAAGAAGCTCGCGAAGGATTGCTGATTGTGCTGCATCATCAAGCGGGTCAGACTGGTTGAACCGGTGGCAAAGCGCTGCGGCGTGTTGCCGTTGGGTCAGCAGTTCAGGATCGTAATTCGCATCGTACCATAATCCGCGTGTCATTTTTTCGCGCTCTGTCATGTGTAATAATCCTTTCTTTTGATTTCAAAGGCCGCCAAAGCCCCCTGTTACGCCAAGGACTTGCCCGGTGATAAAGGAGCTGTGAGCAGACGCAAGGAAATAAATTGCTTCTGCGGTTTCTTCGGGGGCGCCAAGACGGCCAAGCGGGGTTTCTTCGGCGAGCGCACCTAGGGTTTCTGCACTATGGACGCGGTTCATATCCGTGTCAATGACCCCAGGAGCAACACAGTTCACTCGTATATTAGAAGGGCCAAGTTCAAGGGCAAGTGATTTCGTCAGTCCAATCAGCCCGGCCTTTGCAGCGGCGTAATGGCTTTCACAGCTTGCACCGGTGATTCCCCAGACGGAGGAAACCGTTACGATGGAACCGTCCTGCACCGAAAAAAAATCAGGAAGGACTGCCTGGACTGCATAGAATGTACTGCGCAGGCTGCTGTCAAAAATAAAGTTCCAATCTTCATCTGTAATATCCTGAAATAGCTTTTGCTGTGCTGCACCTGCATTACAAACAAGCGCATTGATTTTTCCAAACGATGCACGGATGGCCGCTGCGCAGCGGTTTACATCATCGCGGATGCGCATATCACCGCGTACTGCAAGCACAGTGCAGCCTTCAGAAGTAAGTTCCTGGACAAGTGTCTGCGCTGCCTGTTCGCTGTGCTGCCAGCTGAATGCCGTTCGCCAACCGGCACGCGCAAATTGCCGTACTGATGCAGCGCCAATCCCGCGGGAACCGCCTGTAATCCAGACTGTTTTCACAAAAACACCTCATATTATAAGGGAAAATGCTCCCTGCCAAATTTTTTGAAATGGAATACTTTTTTCATGTTATCATCGTTCTGCGATAGTGTCAAGACAATGAACTGAAATTTTTATTTGGTGTTTTTACAGTGGTATGAAGCTGACGGCCCTGCGTGGACAGCGACAGAGGGATTCCTCTCCTTCATCTCTTTGCTGCGGCAGGAAATAAGTGCACTCGTACTGCTTCGCCCGACAAAAGGGCGGTGGACAAAACGGAAAATTTTTCTGAACGTAAGTATATTTTTATTCATAAGTAAAACATCCCCTAAAGCAGCTTTGCTTATTTGCACGCTGCTTTAGGGGATCGTATTTGCTGAAACGTCATTGAATGAAAACAGGAATGGATTACACGATAGTATCTACAAGCTGATCAGGATGCGAATATTCAATTTCATTATGGAGCGTTAAACGTACTTCATTATAATCAGAAAACATAAGCGTCATTTGTTCCATAATATCCTGTTCCTGCTCAATAGAAAGAGCATCCTGTCCATTTAATGTTAAAATAATATTGACGCACGCAGTGTCTGGCGTGCTTGCGTCAAAATCAATATCCGCATTGTTTATATAACTATATTTTTCGAGAAGCGCTTTGGCTCGTTCTGCAACAGAAAACGCACTTAAGTCAGTTTGACTTGTAGAAAGAAAACCTTGTGATTTGTCACTATCGGTTAACTGGAATGTGCTTTTGTTATTAACTGCTGCTGCGGCTATAATAGCACCTGTTACAGCGGCTAATACAACCAGCCGAAGAATCATTATTTTGTATTTATCCAATATACAACCTTAAATCCATAACAGGAGAACCTCCTGTTTTAATGAATTGAGATATGCATCAACAATAGTTTCACTAAACATATTTTCTGAGTAAGGTTTAAGCGATAGGTCTCAGTCTTATTGACGCCAGCCTAATAAGCCATATTCGGATTATTTACTTTTATATCTTGTTGAATCAAGGTAATATATGTTCTACCTGATTCATCCTAAAAAATAATTTCCGGCTGACCGATTTGCACTGAATGCCGGTGATACGCTTCTAAATAGTCCTTTGCATAGCTGATTGGCGTATCAGCTATGCAAAGGGTTCAAAAGCATTCGATCTGTTTGAAAATCGCTGTTACACTGATTGTCAAGTCTATTATTTTACTGCAAATTCGGCAGCAACATACTGTGATTCCCAGCCGCCTGAACGCTCCCGCAAAAGCTCCTTGACCAGCCGGTATTCGCCGCTGGTCAAACGGCCATAGCTGTCAGAAAAGGAATAGACCTCCTCCCGCACACTGTGCGGTGCGAGCAGATAGCTCAAGGCATCAAATGCCCGTGAACGCAGGCTGCGGATTTCGCGCCATTCGCCGTTCTCTTTCTTTTCAATCCAGAATTCCTGCCCGAACTGCCATTCGCCATCTGTGGAATTCTCAAACCGGAAGATTGCCCCGGTCGGCGTTGCCGAGCCATCGGCAACGGTAATTGCCAGCCCCTCCGCATCGTTCACCGTGGCAAAGGGCGAAGTATCGCCGGTTGTCCACGGATGCAGCGTCCAGACTGCCATAAAAGCCGCCAGGACCACAGCGGCGGCCAGCCGAGAAAACCTGAAAAAGATTGTCATACGTCCCCAACTCCCTACTGTCTGATTTTGCTTTACCATTATAGTCCTTTGTTGGGGAAATGGCAAGTTTTCCTCTGCGGATTTCACAAAATGTTTAGAAAGTTTTTATATAACATGCATAAAAGCCTAAAAACGGTCGGATTTGGCTGGATCACATCCGTTTTTGCCGTCCTTCACCGGCTGCCGAATGGCAGTTTGCGTCAGCCCCTGCTGGCGAAAAAAAGACTGGGCGAAAATGACCGGCTGCAAATTTGGAGAAATGCCCTAAGGACGTGCTTGCTCCGGGTTCTTACATCGACTGCCTAACCTCTCCTGACGAAAGGGACAAGGCCGGAAATGGATAGGGTTTCCATGGCCATTGACTTTATCGTAAAAACAGCGTAAAATCATCAACAGGAAGGAAAGTGCTTTGCGTGCAGATTTCAAGCCGGTTCACATTGGCCGTATATATTCTGGCTTGTATGGAAACATTTCGTCAGGCTCGCTGAGAGAGTGCCGTCTATGTCTATGTGCCTGACTGTCCGTTCAAGCTGCTTGGCAGGACAAGAAAGAAATCGGCGCTTTATGGAGACAACGATTGGCGTTTTTGTGCATTCCTACAAATTTCTATCGGAACAGTTTGTAAATTTGCTATGGTAAAATGGAATATATTATGTTATAATGAACCTATAACTGAAAAAATAACACACCCTAAATATGCGGTGTCTGTTTTAAGGAGGAACCACAAGTGAGATTAGTAACACGTTCGGATTTTGATGGTTTAGTATGCGGCGCGTTATTATTAGAAGCAGGAGTTGTCGATCATTGGAAGTTTGCGCATCCGAAGGATTTGCAGGATGGCCTTGTAGAAATCAACGAGGATGACTGCCTTGCAAACGTGCCGTATGTAGAGGGCTGCGGCTTATGGTTCGACCACCATTCCAGCGAGCATGAACGCCTGGAGCTTGCCGGGAAATATAAAGGGGAAAGCAGGAGTTCACCGTCTTGCGCAAGGATCATTTATGAATACTACGGCGGCAAGGAAAAGTTCCCACAGTTTGATGACATGATGGAAGCTGTCGATAAGGTTGATGCGGGTAATCTGACGATTGATGAAGTCATGAATCCATACGGCTGGATTCTGATTGGTTTCCTGATGGACCCCAGAACCGGGCTTGGCCGGTGGCGTGAGTTTTCCATTTCAAATTACCAGCTGATGGAAAAACTGCTGCGGGCTTGTCATTCCATGAGCACGGAGGAGGTTCTTGCACTGCCTGACGTGCAGGAGCGTATTGAGGTTTACCGTGATCAGACTGAAAAGTTCAAGGAAATGGTAGGGGAATATACCCGTACAGAGGGCAATGTTATTATCACGGACCTGCGCGGGGTCGATCCGATTTATACCGGCAACCGTTTTATGATTTACAGCATGTATCCGGAACAGAATATTTCTGCATGGATTGTCAGCGGACGCGAAGGCCGGGGCTGTTCTGTAGCAGTCGGCTACAGCATCATGAACCGTACTGCGACGCTGGATGTAGGCAGCCTGATGCTGAAATATCATGGCGGTGGGCATAAAAAGGTCGGTACTTGCCAATTCAGCAGTGCAAATATGGAGGCTGAACTGCCGAAGATGCTCGAAGAGCTTTGCGCGATGTCTAATCAATAAAACTGTACAGGCTTTGAAAGCGTATACATAACAAAATCTGTCCCATAAGCGTGAAAACGTTTATGGGACTTTTCAAATTTAGGGCAATGCCTTGCATTCTGCTGGGTTTTGTGATATTCTAAATATATAGATAAAGATTGCTTGGGTAAGGAAGAACCTGTCGGGGACTGTCCCTGACGGAAAATCAAAATATTTGCAGCAGGTGCAGCTGCAAGGTGGAGGATACATAAAATGTCAGTTAATTTATCGAAGGGTCAGAAAGTTGATCTTACAAAAGGGAATCCTGGATTGTGCAAGTTGTTGATCGGCCTTGGCTGGGATACGAACAAGTATGACGGCGGTGCAGATTTTGATCTTGATTCGGCTGCATTTCTGCTGGCTGCGAATGGAAAGGTTGCAAGCGATGCAGATTTCGTATTTTACGGCAATCTCCAGCACGCTTCCGGCAGCGTTTTGCATCAGGGTGATAATCTCACTGGTTTGGGCGATGGAGACGATGAACAGATTAAGATTGATTTGAGCAAGGTTCCTGCATCGGTGGAAAAGATTGATTTTACGGTAACGATTTATGATGCAGAGGAGCGCCGTCAGAATTTTGGACAGGTAGAAAATGCCTTTATCCGCATTTTGGACGAAAGCAATGATGCTGAGCTGATTCGTTTTGATTTGGGTGAAGATTTCTCTGTAGAAACTGCCGTAGTTGTTGGCGAGCTTTACCGTCATAACGGCGAATGGAAATTCAATGCGATTGGCAGCGGTTTTCAGGGTGGCCTGAAGGCATTGTGCCAAAATTATGGCGTGAACGTATAAAAATGCTCTGCGTGGCAGAAGCTGGGACGGCTCCGGTGGGGGCCGTCCTGCCGTGCCGGGCGGAAAGGGAGTTTCATAATTATGAAATATAAAATCCTGCATGGTGATGCTTTTCCGGTTGTCCAGTGTGATTTGCAGCATGGCGAAGCGATTACGGCGGAGTCGGATGCGATGGTTTCCATGTCAGCTACGCTTGATGTGAATGGTGCCATGAGCGGTGGACTGCTGGGCGGGCTTGCCCGCCGTTTTCTTACGGGCGAGAGTTTTTTTGTTCAGAATATCGTAGCAAGCCGGGGGCCGGGCACGGTTCTGCTGGCACACTCTGCACCGGGCGGTATTATTGATGTTGAGCTGGACGGCAGCTACTGTATGCGTGTGCAGAAGGACGGATTTTTAGCATCTACGCCGGGTGTACAGGTTGATACGGCTGTGCAGAATCTGGCGCAGGGATTCCTGTCGCGGGAGGGCTTTTTTGTGCTCAATGTAAGTGGACGCGGGACGGTTTTTCTCAGCAGTTTTGGAGCGATTCATGCTATTAACGTTGATCCGGGCGAAGAGCTGATAGTTGACAACGGACACTTGGTTGCATGGCCTGATTATATGCAGTATCGGATTGAAAAGGCGTCAAACGGCTGGTTTTCCAGCATTACATCGGGAGAATGCCTGGTATGCCGTTTTCGGGGGCCGG
The DNA here is from genome assembly GCA_910589115.1 of uncultured Clostridia bacterium. Taxonomy (GTDB): domain Bacteria; phylum Bacillota; class Clostridia; order Oscillospirales; family Butyricicoccaceae; genus QXXE01. The sequence goes on from CAJUSB010000112.1 coordinate 6,446, forward strand.
GCGTAGTGCTGATTCAGACCCGCAAGCCGGAGGCTTTTCGTCAATGGATGCAAAAAATGCTTCCCAGCAGCTGATACTTGCAAAAAGCTCCGCAGCGCCAGCGGCGGGGCTTTTTGCATTGTCCTACGCGGACGGCGCCAGAGGGACGTGTCCCTCTGGACTCCCATCCATCGCCTGCGGGCGGGACGGGGGAAGGCGTATTCGCGTGTGCTGCGTCATCCTATCTAAAAGAAGGTAACGGGGAAAGCGACAGCGATAAATTTTTTGAACGATTAGCACGGTATATGAAATCGCTTATAACTGTGCAAGGAGTACAGCAATGAAATTAGACGACAAGGAGCGGCTCGCATATCGTGTGGGTGCGCTGCTGTATACCCCGGCGTTCCAGGCCGGGATTGCGGAAAAGATGAAAAACCGGTCTTTTCCTTATCTGACCTCAATGGCTTTCTGCCTGGAGGATTCTATTTGTGACGAAGCGCTGGGAAAGGCGGAAGCAGAGCTGCGGAAAACGCTTTTTGCCATCAGTGAAAGCATTATAGAGCAGTTGCCTCTGCTTTTTGTCCGCATTCGCACCCCGGAGCATCTTACCCATGTTCATCAATTCCTGGGGGAGGCCGCCAAGATTCTGACCGGTTATATTTTGCCTAAATTTGACCCGTCAAATGCCTATGCATATGCAGAAACGGTAGAAAAGCTGAACCGGGATGCCGGACGGCCTATTTATGTTATGCCGATTCTCGAAAGCAGGCCGCTTGCGGATATTGAGACCCGGACAGCAGCGCTGCGCTCGATTCGGGAAGTGCTGGACAGTATCCACAAATATGTGCTGAATGTGCGTGTTGGCGGAAATGATTTCAGTAATCTTTATGGCCTGCGGCGGGGTGTGCATCAGAACATTTATCAAATCGGTGTTATCCGTGACATTTTGATGGATATTATCAATGTATTTGCTGCGGATTATGTAGTTTCCGGGCCCGTATGGGAGTATTTTGGGGACGATCCGTCGGCTCCCTGGGCAGACGGTCTGCGTGCCGAGCTTGCACTTGACCGTCTTAACGGTTTCACTGGAAAGACGGCCATTCATCCTTGCCAGCTGCCGGTGATTTATGAAAGTATGCAGGTTTCACAGGCCGATTATGATGATGCGATGAATATTTTAGGGTGGAAGCCGGTGATTTCCGGCGTTGCCAAAAGTGCTGACGGCTCCCGGATGAACGAGGTGAAGTGCCACAGGAAATGGGCCCGCAGGATTGCCGCATTGGCAGAGGCCTATGGCATTCGCGATGAGCAGATGAAAACCGAGAATGCCGGTTCCACACAGAGGAAATAAGGAGGCGAAGCTGTTTCATGCACACATATACAGCGGAAAATACGGTGGTATTGGCCAAACGCCTGGATAATGTCAAAAGAACCTACTTATTAGTCAATCCCCTACAGGCAAAGCATTTGCCTGTCAGCCCGAAGGAAGCCATTGAGATGATGGGCTGCCTTGGGCAGCAGATTGCGGCCCGGTATCCGGCGGCGCGGCTGGTCATTGGATTTGCTGAAACGGCGACTGCCATTGGAACAGCCGTGGCAGACTGTCTTGGGCCTGACTGCATATACCTTCACACCACTCGCGAACCTTGTCCCGGAACGGACGGTTGGGTCAGTTTTCAGGAGGAGCACAGCCATGCGGTGGAACAGCGTATGTACGGCGGGCAGCTGGCGCAATGGGTTGAGCGTTCTCCTCAGATTATTTTTGTGGACGATGAACTGTCAACCGGAAAAACGCTGATCAATATTGTCAGCCAGCTGCGCACACAGTTTCCGGCGCTGCACGGAAAAGAAATTGTCGCAGCATCCATTGTCAGCCGCTTGTCAAAGGCGCATGAAAAGCGGCTGAAAGAAGCCGGGATTCCAAGCGAATATCTGGTCAGGCTGCCGCATGAGGATTTATCAGCGCAGGTTGCACCGTATGAAATCACAGCGGCAGAGCTGCCGGACACACCGGCTGGAACCGTTCCGCCGGAAACACTTTACCCGGAAGAATCTTTTCAGAATCCACGCTTTGGCGTACAAATTGGTGCCTATATATCGCATTGCAGGCATCAGGCCGAAGCATTGGCAGAACGTTTGCCGTTTGTCTCCGGCAGCAGTATACTGGTACTCGGGACTGAGGAATGCATGTATCCCGCCCTGGTGCTTGGACAGGTATTGGAAGCACGCGGTTTTGCGATTCGGTGTCATGCGACTACACGCAGTCCAATCGGTATCTGCCGTGAGGACGGGTACCCGATTCGCAGCGGATACCGGCTGCACAGTTTTTATGATGCAGAAAGAACGACATTCCTGTATAATTTGGATTGCTATGACGGTGCCGTCATACTGACAGATACTATAGTGGACGATAGCAGGGCGGTTTCTGATTTACGGTATGCGCTCGAACAGCACGGATGCAGAAAAATCGTATTTATAGAAGGAGGGAAACATGTTCAGCACCTATAAAAACGAAGATGTTACGATCCTGCTGAAAGATATTACCGGCCTTGTAACGCCGCTTGGCACGAAGGAGCGTGAAAAACGTATACAAAGCGGTGTGCATTATTCAGAAATGCTGCCGCTGGAATATGAGCCGTCACAGGCTTATCTGAAAACGTTTTTCCGCGCGCTGGATTTATATTCGGAATATACGGCGCAGGCAGTCGCCGGGGTGTCAGAGCAGATTTGGACTGACCGGCAGGGTGCGCCGGTTCTGGTATCGCTCGCACGGGCAGGAACGCCGATTGGTATTTTAATCAAGCATTTTATCGAGCGGAAATACCGTGTCAATATACCACATTATACGATTTCGATTATTCGCGGGAAAGGAATCGACAGGAATGCAATGCGGCAGATTCTGTCCCGGCATCGTCCGGAAAGCATCCAGTTTGTAGACGGTTGGACAGGCAAGGGCGCTATTCAGCGGGAACTGAAATTAGCCATGCAGGATTTTCCGGGGGTAGATTCAGGGCTTGCGGTGCTTTCCGATCCGGCTGGGGTGGCCGGTAAAACAGGGACGCGGGATGATTTCCTGATTGCCAGCTCGTGTTTGAATGCGACGGTTTCAGGGCTGCTTAGCCGTACCTTTTATCGGAGCGATATCATTGGCCCGGAGGATTATCACGGAGCAGCGTTTTATCATGAACTGGAAGGACAAGATTTGACCTACCGGTTCATTGACTCTGTGGAAGCATTCTTTTCAGAGAAACTTAAGGTGCCGGAAAAGCCTGCTGATCTGACAGAGGGGGCAGATGAAGCAGCTGAAATTTGTAAGGCCTTTGGTGTGCGCGACATCAATTTTGTAAAGCCCGGAATCGGAGAGGCAACGCGTGTTCTGCTGCGGCGTATGCCGTGGAAAGTCCTGGTGCACAGTATGGATGATCCTGTGCATTTGGGGCATTTATATCAGCTGGCACAGGAGAAGGGCGTTCCGCTGGAGGTCTATCCGCTGCGGCGTTACCGGGCCTGCGGTATTATCCGGGAAATGGCGGATCAGTAAAATGGAAAAGATACTATTTGCCTGCGATATTGATAATACATTGATTCATTCCTATAAATACCGCCGTTCAGGCGACATCTGTGTGGAATGGATTGACGGGAAAGAGCAGGCATATATGACAAAAACAGCCTTTCAACTTCTGAATGAGATATGGGATGAGGTCTGCTTGATTCCGGTTACGACCCGTTCGGTAGAGCAGTACCAGCGGGTGCATTGGCCGGGCGGACGGGTTCCGGCGCTTGCGTTAGCTGCAAACGGGGGTGTCCTTTTGCGTGATGGGCTGCAAGATACAGCCTGGGCGCATCAGACAGCAGCAGTCGTGGAACCCTGTCGGACAGAGGTTGAGGTTTTGCGCGGTGAGTTGGAGCAGGCTGGCGGCTTTAGCCGATGTAAGCTGATCGATCAAAGCTATCTTTATGTTCACTATCTGACCATCGAACCGGCACGCTGCTGCGAAGAAAAATATTATGGCAGGACACAGGTTTCGGTTTGCCGTTCTGGGCGGAAAGTATACTTTTTTCCGCTGGGGATAGATAAGGGAACTGCGCTCCGAAAGCTGTGCCGTCAGCTTGGGCCGGGGATGTTAGTTAGTGCGGGGGATAGTGAGATTGACATTCCTATGCTGGCTGCTGCGGATTGTTCTTTTGTACCATCAAAAGAAATTGCAGATTCTTTGCCCGGGAAAAAATGCATGATCTGTCCGGAGGGGCAGGTTTTTTCAGAATTTGTGCTTTCATCTGTGAAAAATCTTATATTGTAAATGCGAATTTTCAAATCATCATGTACGCATTAGCCCCCATCCCGCCCGCAGGCGATAGACGGGAGTCCAGAGGGACAGGTCCCTCTGGCGCTGTCCGCG
>CAJUSB010000113.1 GCA_910589115.1 uncultured Clostridia bacterium
TGGTGCCCGCCGCAGAGGCGGCCTCCCCGGCGAGGGGCGGGAGTCCAGAGGGCAGAGCCCTCTGGTGCCCGCTGCAAAGGCGAACCCGCCGGGGAGGCGAACAAAATGAAAGTTGGTTGAAAACGCCTATTGTGTTTTTTGTCGATGGTTGTTATAATAACAAATAGACAACGATGACGACAGCGATCCGCCGGCGGCGGAAAAGGAAGGATTCTCTTTAACATGAACGAACAGGAAACTGGGTTCCGCACCCAAATTGTCGGCGGCTTTCAGCGCGATGACGTTCTGCGCTACATCGAACAAACCAGCCGCACATATACCGAAAAACTCGAAACGCTCGAACGCACGCTTTCCGAGTCCGAAAGCGAAACCGAAGAACAACGCTCCCGCGCCGAAGCACTCGCCGCCCAAAACAACGAACTCAGCAGCAAAGACGCCGAACTGCTGGAACGCCTGGGCGCTATGACCCTCACCGAAGATACCCTCCGCACAGCCCTGGCCGAAACACAGGCCCAGCTCGACCAGCAGTCCGCCCTCGTGAAAACCCTCACCGAAGAAAATAACACCCTGCACGAGGAAAATACTGCCCTGTCCGGCGAACTCGCCGAACTCCGGCGCAAATGCCGCGAATACGAATCCGCAAAAGAACATATGGCCGAAATTGAGCTGCGCGCCTATCGCCAAGCCAAAGAAATTGAAAAAAAAAGCCGTGACGAGGCCGAACGCGTCAAATCCGAAGCCTCCGCTGTCGTAGAACAGTTCCGCCAGCGGCTGTGCGGCGCAAACGATAACTACCGCTCCGCTCTGCGGCGCGCCCAGGAAGAACTCTCCGAAATGCACCAGCGCACCAATACCCTGCTGGAATGCCTGGAAGCCGCCGCCGCCCAGCTCGGCTCGGATAAACGCAAAAAAGAAAACAGCGTTTTCAGCAGCCTGCGGAGAAAGGACGAAAAATAATGGCCCACTACGAACTGCATACCGATCAGCTGGCCGATTATGCCCCCCGGCTCCGCGCCGGAGACGTTGTCTACCTGACCGGCACCGTGTATACCGCCCGCGACGCCGCCCACAAACGCATCACCGAAGCAATGGACGCGGGCACACCGCTGCCCTTCCCGCTGGAAGGCGCCGCCATTTATTACGCCGGGCCTACGCCCGCCAAACCCGGGCAGGTCATCGGTTCGGTCGGCCCAACGACCTCCGGCCGCATGGACCCCTACGCCCCCCGCCTGATGGACGCCGGGCTCAAATGCATGATCGGCAAAGGCGTGCGCAGCCAAGCTGTCGCCGATGCAATGGCCCGCAGCGGCTGCGTCTATATGGTCGCAATCGGCGGCGCAGGCGCGGTAAAAGCTGCCTCAATCTGTTCCGCCGAAGTCATCGCCTATGAGGACCTCGGCTGTGAATCCGTCAAACGGCTGACCGTTGAACATTTTCACGCAATCGTTGCAATGGACTGCGCAGGCGGCAGCCTTTACCGCGACGGCGCAGCCGCTTACCGCCGGTCATAAATTTTACAGTTTTTATTTTTGAAAAACACGTGCAATATCCAGATAGTTGTGATATAATGAGTATAGGCGATTATAAAGGATGTACACTTTATAGACCTGACAGGCCAATGAATGATACGGATGATTTACATGCTTTTGTATCGATGTCCGGATGGAATGGTGAATCCTTAGATTTCACCGTGTATTTCGATAGCGAAAGCGCACCGAGCGCGAAAAGCGAACAAACCGCAGTGACCCGCTCTCATGCAGCTTTCAAAAAATAATAAAAAGTACACACACACTTTAATACTTCACCCCCTATCGATATTACACCAGCCGGCACATATTGTGTGCGAAAACAAGTAAAAACAACCGATTTTTGAACATAGGGAGGAATACAATCAGTGAGAACATTTGAAACCGATGTCCAGCAGCTTAAATACAATGTGCTCAAGCAGGTCGCCCAGCGTGCATATGACGGTAACCTGATGGAATCCTATTACGAGATTCCGAAAATCATTTCGCCCGGCCCGAAAGCAACGATGCGCTGCTGCGTTTATAAGGAACGCGCCATTGTGCAGGAGCGCGTGCGCCTTGCAATGGGCGGTGACCGCCGCAATCCCAACGTCATTGAAGTGATCCCGATTGCCTGTGATGAATGCCCGGTTGAACGTTACACGGTTAGTCCGTCCTGCCGCGGCTGTATTTCGCACCGCTGCATCAAGGCTTGCCCGAAGCAGGCTATCACCAAGGAAGGCAGCGGCAGAGCCCAGATCAACGAAGATATTTGTATTGAGTGCGGGCGCTGTGCAAAGGCCTGCCCATATGGCGCGATTACGGAAAACGTGCGTCCCTGCGAGCGCAGCTGCAAGGTTGGCGCGGTCAAGATGAATGAGGACAAGAAGGCCTCTATCAATATTGACAAGTGCATTGCCTGCGGCGCGTGTGCTTATGCCTGCCCGTTTGGCGCTATTATGGACAAATCCTTCATGGTAGACGCAATCAATATCATTAAAAACAAGAAAAAGGGCGACGAATACGACTACAAGGTAGCAGCGATTGTTGCGCCTGCACTGGCTTCCCAGTTTGACAAGGTATCGGTTGGCCAGCTGGCGACTGCGATGAAGGAGCTGGGCTTTGACTACATTGTCGAGGCGGCTATGGGTGCAGATATGGTAGCATCCAGCGAAGCGGAAGAGCTTGCAGAAAAGGGCTTTTTAACTTCTTCCTGCTGTCCTGCATTTGTATCGTACATCCGGAAGCACGTACCCGAGTTATCCGACAAGATTTCACATAATTTATCACCCATGGCAGAGATTGGCCGTTTTGTAAAGATCAACGCAGAAATCCCGGTAAAAACCATATTTATTGGGCCCTGCACTGCAAAGAAGCAGGAAATCCAGCTGCCGTCTGTTGACCTTTGGATTGACTGTGCGCTGACGTTTGAAGAATTGCAGGCAATGATTGATGCGCGTGGCATTGACGAAACGCAGCTGCCGGAAATGCCGGTAGATGATGCCTCATACTTTGGGCGCATATTCGGCCGTATTGGCGGCTTGAGCGAAGCGGTAGCACAGGTCATAAAGGAAAAGGGACTTGACTTCCAGGCCAAGCCGGAGATTTGTGACGGCATTGAGGCTTGCAAGCTGGCGCTGCTGAAGGCCAAGGCAGGCAAACTTGACAAGAATTTCATTGAGGGCATGGCCTGTGTTGGCGGCTGTGCGGGCGGTGCGGCGAGCTTAACGCACGAACCCAAGAGCCGCATGAAAGTTGACAATTACGGCAAATCCAGCGACAAGACTGGCGTTGCAGACGCGATTGAAAAGTACAAAGATAAAGTCCAGACGATCCGCTGATAAGGTGTGTCCTCCCCGTTACGCCACCAAAGGGCGCTGCCCTCTGGACTCCCGCCCCTCGCCGGGGAGGCCGTCTCTGCGGCGCGCACCAAAGGGCGCTGCCCTCTGGACTCCCGGCGGGCGCTGCCCTGCACCCGCTGGGGCTTACGCCCCAGACCCCACGCTTCTACGCAGCTTTTTCCGCTGCGGCGGGGACGGGGGCTATTGGTACGCACATCATTTATACTGCATTCTGCCCGGCCCGCCAAAAGGATAGCGGGCCGGGTGGTTGTCGTATGCTTTCAATTAAGCGCAAAACAAAAACAGCATATCCGCACCTCCTCCGGCATACCTTTTTACAAAGGCTGCGGGAGGAGGTGTTTTTTATGAAAAAGGAATGGAAGCGCCTGTTGGCAGCAGGCGTCCTCATGCTGTTCACCTGCGTAGTATTATTGACGGCGCACGCGAACAACAGAGAATTTATACGATATGCCGAATTTAATGTCCCGTATGCCGCACTTGACCGCGCGCTTGCAGATGATATTACATGCAAAGGAAAGGTCAGTTGGATTGATGTGCTTGCCTGTCTTGCCGCAAAATACGGCGGAGAATGGAAGCGCTACAAAGCCGCAGATATGGACGCGCTCCATGAACAGCTGCACAGCGGGGAAACAATCGAATCTATTACCCAGGGAATGCAGTATTTCAGCTATTTCCGTCAGGTATACGGCGCAGTGCTGGGCGGATTTGTCGGCTGGCATTTGCAGGAGCTGAAAGACGACCGCTGGGAGATCCGATACGGACTGACCGCATATTCACCGTTGGCCGAAGGGTATTGGTACAATGATTTTGATGATTTCGGCGCGTCCCGCTCGTATGGCTTCAAGCGGAGGCATCTGGGGCATGACATGATGGGCAGTGTTGGTACGCCGGTGATTGCTGTAGAGAGCGGCACGGTCGAGGCGCTCGGCTGGAACCAATACGGCGGCTGGCGCATTGGCATCCGTTCACGGGATGGCAAGCGATATTATTATTATGCGCATTTGCGGAAAGACCACCCCTTTGCCGAAGGTCTGACAGTAGGCCAACGGGTAATGGCTGGGGATGTGATTGGATATCTGGGACAGACGGGCTATTCACACCGTGAGAATGTAAATGGCATTGAAACGCCGCACCTGCATTACGGGCTGGAGCTTGTATTTGACGAATCACAAAAGGAATCGGATAATGAAATCTGGGTGGATTTATATGCAATAACGCGGCTGCTGGAACGGCACCGCGCAACAGTCCATGCCGACGGAAAGGAGTACGTGCGGGAATATGAAATGCTGCTTTTCACGCCGCGGCGCGGCACATAACGGAACGCGGTCAACACTGCTCCAGGCATTTTTAACCGTGCTGGTTTTTTGCGGCGTGCTGGGCTACGGATTGGGAAACCGGGAGGCGGTTCCGGCGCTGGCAGAGCAAAGCGTACAGCTGCCGGTGCTGATGTATCACAGTCTTCTCAAGGATGATTCCCGGCAGGGCGATTACACACTTTCGCCCGAAGTTTTCCGCAAAGATATGGAATACCTGCGGGAACACGGATATGAAACGGTTGTTGTTGCTGATCTGATTGCGTATGTAGAGGAGGGCGCGGCGCTGCCGGAAAAGCCGGTAATGGTCACCTTTGACGATGGTTTTTTCAATAATTACCTATATGCATACCCCATATTGGAGGAACTTGGGATGAAAGCGGTAGTCTCCGTCATTGGGGCGCAGACCGAACTTTTCAGCGAAAGCGGACAGGAAAACGCCTACTGGTCCTATTTAACGCTGGACCGTCTGAAAGAGGTTTCGGAAAGCGGCATTTTTGAGATACAGAATCATTCCTGGGATTTCCATTCAAACGGGACGCGGAAAGGCTGCCTGCGCAAGCGCGGGGAAGCAGAAACCGATTATCATAAAATATTTACAGAAGATACGGAGCGGGTGCAGGTGCTGTTATCGGAAGCGGGCTTACCGGCGCCGACGTGCTATACCTATCCATTCGGGGCTTGCAGCTGGGAAACGGCTGAAATCGTGCGTGAGCTGGGCTTCCAATGCTCGCTTGGTTGTGAAGAGGGGATGAACAAACTGTCACGCGACCCGGAATGCCTGTATAACATGAAGCGGTGGAACCGTCCGGCAGGACTGAGCACACAGTCGATGATGGACAAAGCCGGTATCTGACCGGTGCATGGTTCCTGTCTAAAACGGGTCTGATGAAACTGCATATTAAGGAGGCGAGGCACATGGCAGACGGCTGTCGGCTGGCGGAGCTGCGATGCCGCGAGGTCATTAACCTGTGTGACGGCTGCCGGATGGGCTATGTCGGCGATTTGGAGGTAGATATTATGTGCGGCCGGGTGGTTGCACTGGTTGTACCGGGGCGGGCGCGGTTTTTCGGCCTTTTCGGGCGGGAAGATGATTATATCATCCCCTGGGAACGGATTGAGAAAATCGGAGAGGATATTATATTAGTACGTTTTGAAACGCCGATGCGGCGGCCCAAAGAAAAACCGGCCTTTCTGAAACATTTCTCATAAAAAGGACACATAAACTGCATTGCGTAAAAAGCCAGCGGGAACGGACGTTTGATCGTCTGTTCCCGCTGGCTTCATTTCATTTGCGTGAATTCATCAAACCAGCCTGATAGCGGCCTTTTTACAGCCGTCCGGGCTATGTGGCCCATCGGAACCACCCTCTTTCATCCGGCATTCTGCCATTGCATCAAGATTTTAACAGATTATAACACACCTGTATACAGATGTCAATATCCAGCTAAATGAGAAAAAACAGGTCAGCGAACAGTAAAATCACATCTTAAAACCTATATCTTTATCCACCATTATCCCCATGACTTTTAACAGAGGTAAATCGAAAAAATAAAACAGCGTTTTTTTGCCGCATTCTGCCCGTTTAACCCCGCCTTACCCCAACGGAAGCTCACGAAATTTTTTTGGAGAAATACCGATCCGCTCCGTGAAAGCCCCGGTGAAGCTGGATTCACTGCCATATCCGACCTCGGCAGCGATTGCCTTGATTGGCAGCATAGTTGTTTTCAGCAGATGCTTGGCGCGGTTCATCCGCATCTGAATGACATATTCATGCGGAGAGTGCTGCAATTCCGCCCGAAACAGCCGTATCAGGTGCGGCGGACTGATATGCACCTCCGCCGCAAGCCGTTTCAGGCTCAAATCGTCACCCAAATGCTCCTGAATATAGCGGATTGCCTGCTGTACCGGCCGCATATTCCCGGAAGCCTCCGGCCGGTTCCCCGGCGCCAGCCAGCATAACGTACTATACAGCAGGCGGGACTGCTCCGCATCATTGACCGCCTGTCCCGTCGCGAACTGCGACACCAGCCGCCGCAGCAGTTCTGCCGCTTTCGGGCTGTTTGCGGTGCGATGCACAATGCCGCCCTGCATCCGGGTCAGATATTCGCAAAACTCGATACTGTTCCCACCGGAGAGGTGCAGCCAGAAAAATTCCACATACGCAGCCGTATCATAATATTGCGGAAATGTACCGTCCAGCAGGATAAGATCCCCCGGCTGAGCGGTATATTGTCTGCCCCGGTAATTCATCCGCATAGAACCATTCTCAATTAACATCAGCAGCAGGCAGTCCATGTATTTCCGGTTGACCTTATAGCCGCGCTCACAGTAGTAATGCCCGCAACATCCGGCATAATAAAACAGCCGTTCTGTTTCCGCGTCAACCGTATTAAAGAAAATCTCCGAGCCGGGAAGCACACCGGTTTCATTCTGGCAGAGCAAAGGCAGTCCCTCCTGTAAAATGTTCAATTATTTATTATATCATGAAATTCGATCCATCACAATGCAAAAACAGCGTAAAAACTTCAGAAAAACAATCTTCTTTTTTGTAACCGGAAACCCAAATTCCTGATGCCCCGTGCCCATCCAAGCCGCACATGATTCGATTTCTAAAGTCTTTCCGGCAAACAAATCAATTTTCGTCATATTGAATAATTTACAAATCTATAAATTGTATTATCCGTCATATATAAACAAAAACAATCTGCACAAAAACCATTTTCCGTGGGTTTTCGCGCGCTTGCACGGATTATTTTTCTATGGTAGGATAGGGTTATGGAATTCCAAAGCCCCGAGCGGCAGCAGGAAAAGCCATAAACTCTTTAGAAAAAACAGCCTCCTCCCGGGGGCACACTCCCCGGATACTGCATCCAACGTCTTAAGAAGCACCCGACAAGAAAGGAATGGAACCAAATGAAAGTTGACGAATTCGTAGGGGTAAACCGCATTGACCAGGGACAGGGCGGCAACCTGATGGTACACGGCTGGCCCATCGAGCAGTGCATTGTTTCCGAGCATGACCGCACCATCCTGCGCGAGCTGGGAGCAAAGCTGCGCACCTTTGCCGAGCGGCCTTATGAGAAGGAAAAGATTGCACTCTGGACCGCACACAACGACCTGAAAACCGAACAGCCGGTCATTTTCATTGACTGTGAAAACGGCTGGAATGAAATTTTCCCGTGGGCTGAATCCATCAAATGCGAAGGTGAAATGGCGCAGGACTGGGAAATGTGGCTCCGCAAAGAGATTTACTGGGCCGAAACGATGAAGGACGACAAAGTCGTCGAAGCCAAACTCTACCTGCCGTATCAGGCGGTGGACACTGCCTGGGGCATTGAAGAGGAACGCATTGGCGACCCGACCAAGGGCGAAGCATACATCTGGAAATCCCCGTTAGCCGATCTGGAAGAGGATGAATTTGAAGAGCTGGATCTTTCCACCGTGATAAAAACGCCTGAAATCCATATTGACTGGGAATCCTCCAACCGTGCCTTTGAAGTTGCGAAAGAGGTATTTGACGGCATTTTATCTGTAGAATTCCGCCATAAATGGTGGTGGTCGCCTGATCTTTCCCTCTCCTACTCCAACCTGCGCGGCATGGAAAATATGATGTGTGACTTCTACGATTACCCGGACAAGGTTCACGAAATGATGCGTCTTTTCACCGATGGATACCTTGCCAAATTCGACTATCTCGAAAAGAATGGCCTGCTGCCGAACAACTGTGAAAGTATGTATATTGGTTCCGGCGGCACGGGCTGGACGAGCCAGCTGCACGGCACGCCCGGCCAGGTAAAGCTGATGGATATGTGGGGCTTCAACGAAGCGCAGGAGACCAGCGAAGTTTCGCCGGAGATGGTCAAGGAGTTCATCCTGCCCTATCAGACCGAGCTTGCCTCACGTTTCGGGCTGAACTACTACGGCTGCTGTGAAGGCCTTGACCGCCGCTGGGAGTACGTGAAAGCCGCAATCCCGCGTCTGCGCCGTGTATCGGTATCCCAGTGGGCGGACAGCACCCGGATGAGCGAAGTGCTTGGCGGGGATTACGTGTACTGCTACAAGGTCAGCCCGACGGACATTGCCGTCCCGAACCCGGACGAAGACCATATCCGCCGCCGTCTGAACGAAGTATTGACCTGCTGCAAGCAGCACGGCAACCGTGTCGAGCTGTTGATGAAGGATAACCACACCCTTGGCCGCACCCCGCAGAACGCCTCCCGCTGGGTGCAGATTGCCCGGGAAGAGGTCGCACGCGTATACGGCTGATTCCCTGTTAAAACGCCGTGAGCGCCTTTTCTGGCCGCAGGGAGGGCATAGGCCATCCACGGAGACTGCGGCACTGCCGGAGGCGTTCCACGGGCTTGTAAAGCGAAGAGGCACGCAAAGATGAAAGTAATAAGGAGCCGCCGCTATGGATTTTCCCGAACGCTGCTTACAGCTCTGCGAATATATTACCACGCTGTCCCACGTGCACACGACCCTTTTGCATATCCTGACACGGGCTTTTTTGTCGCCGCCTTTCCAGGGCGGGTGTGCGCTGGAGGGCAGTGCCTGTACGGCTCTGCGCACCCATCTTTTCGGCGCGTATGAGGCGCAGCGGTGGGGCGGCAGTTATATTTATTATTGTCCGCGCGGCCTGCTTTTTCTTGCTGTGCTGCCGCACACGCCGGGGGCTGTGGCCGAATACTGCGCGATTATCGGCCCTATCATCATGGAGAACAACAGTGAAGACCCATTTGAGGACCCGCTTGGCCATCCCTGTTCCCTCTGCGGCATCCCCCGCATGACCACCGCCGAGGTACGCGCCTTATGCGAGCTGGCGCTTTCTGCATTCACCTTCCTGCCGGTGGAGGCAGTGCCCGGCCAGCCGGACAAGGATGCTTCCCTGCCGATGCAGGTGCTTTATGACTACACGGTGACTGTCCCCCACGCGGGGGATTATCCGATTGAGCAGGAGCACCGGTTGCAGGAGTATATCCGCTCTGGCAGCCGGGAGGCCGCCCAGCAGCTGCTGAACGATCTTTTGTCACAGCTGTACGCCAGTGCAGGCAACGATATGCGGCAGATCAAGCCCCGTATTCACGAGCTGCTTGTGCTTATGAACCGGGCAGCGATTGACGGCGGGGCGGATATTGACGAAATTTTCAACCTGTGCTGCCGGTACGAGCGCGAGCTGGACACTTTTTATCAGACGGATGCGCTTGACCGCTGGCTGGGCATGATACTGCATCAGTTCATTGGCTTTGTGTTTGATTTCAATGCGATCAAGCATCAAAATGTTATTTTCAAGACGACTGATTATATCAAGGCCCACCTTTCGGAGCGGATCTCTCTTGACCAGGCGGCGGCGCAGGTATATCTTTCCAAGTCGTATTTCTGCCGCATTCTCAAGAGTGAGCTGGGGTGCACTTTTACCGAGTATGTCAACCGTCTGCGGATTGAGCGCAGCAAGCAGCTGCTCAAGCGCTCGGCGATGTCGGTTGCGGAGATTGCCTTTGCTGTGGGATTTGAGGATCAAAGCTACTTCACCCGCATTTTCAAAAAGCAGGTCGGCATCTCGCCGGGCAAATTCCGTGAAAAACTCCGCTGACCGCCTTTTCACGTTAAAAAAACTCCCTTCATCAGGGAGTTTTTTCGTTCATGCAGCCGTACCGTTTTGTCCGCCTGCGCGGCGAGCGGTCTTGCGCAGACAGCGCCAGAGGGACTTGTCCCTCTGGACTCCCATCCATCGCCTGCGGGCAGGACGAAGGAAGCCGCTCCGGCGCATACTGCCGTGCCGTTTTGTCCGCCTGCGCGGCGAGCGGTCTTGCGCAGACAGCGCCAGAGGGACT
>CAJUSB010000114.1 GCA_910589115.1 uncultured Clostridia bacterium
GCAGGAAAATCCTACGCAAAGTTTATATGCGACAACGTGTCGCTGCACTGGCAAATGGTGCTAGTCCGGTTGACCCTGGCAAATATGCAGTATCTGTAAAGATGACACCTGCTACTGGCGGTACGGCGACTGGCACTGTAAACCGTCAGCCGCAGAACACCAAATGGGGTCTTGCCGTGGGAACGACCCATCAGGCTCAGGTAGACGTAACCATTGACTTCTCGAAACTCAAAGACGGTGACCGGCTGATTGCGGGCGACAAGACTTATACCTTTAAGTTTGGCGCTGGCAGCGGGACTACGGCAGCCGCTGGCGAGACATTGATTGACCTTTCTAGCATCCTCAAGACGCCGGAAGATTTGGCCGATAAAGACAAGCAGGCGCAGGCCATGACCAAGATGGCGGAACTGATGGGCGCATCCAACTCGACTACGTGGAGTATTGGTACTGCCAGTGCATCGAACGGCATTGGTACACTGACCTTCCAGTCGCTGTCCTCTTATGTTGACGATGCATCGGCAATCGGCGGAAGCACGGCCGCTGGCGCACCCACATGTAACATGACGACTGAATCCAACATCATGAAGCAGTTCTCCAGCGCAGGCTCCAAAAATCCTGCGAGCACAACCATTACCTTTGACGTTACCAAACTGAAGGCTGGCGATACAATCACGGTTGACGGCAAGCTGTTCGAGTTTACAGACGGTACACGCACCGACAATAAGGATGCAATCGCGGTTGACCTGAGCAGCTTTGGTATTGCAGATGGTATCCTTGCAAGCCAGTCCGCTGATGTTTTGAACGCATTGTCAACGCAGATCACTGGCAATGTGCTTGACTCTGTGAATGCTTCCAAATATACGGTTACTGTTAACGATAACAAGCTGACCCTGACCTCTAAGGATGACACGAATACAACGACTGTATTTGAGGATCGGGTTGCAGCATCTGTCTCGACATCCGGCGGCAAGGGACTCATGCTCCAGATCGGCGACACGGCAGAGAGCTTTAACCAGCTGAATGTAAAGATCAGCGACTGCCATGTCAAGGCAATCGGTATTGAAGATATCAGCATTGCGGATCAGGAAAACGCCGCAAAGGCAGTTGACGCGATCAAGAGTGCAATCAACTACGTTTCTGATGTACGCGGTACTTTGGGCGCTACCCAGAACCGTCTTGACCACACCATTAACAACCTGTCTGTCATGACAGAAAATATTCAGGATGCAGAATCCACCATCCGCGACACCGACGTAGCCGCAGAAATGATGGAATACACCAAGAACAACATCCTGATCCAGTCCGCACAGGCAATGCTTGCGCAGGCAAATCAGGTGCCGCAGGGCGTTCTCCAGTTGCTCCAGTAATTCCCTTTTATCAGGTAGGGAAAGCATTCCAAACGATATATGGAGGGGGGGACGGGATTTTCCCGTCCCCCCGTTTGCTGTTAACAGCGAAATTTCCTGAGCAGTTCCCCATCTAAAAAAATTATCAAGCCAGAGGTGCAATCAATCTTATGGATGAAAATTCACAAAAAATTCTGATAGACAAGGATCTGCGTCCTGCATATTATGATGATTTTCACTGTCTTGCTGAATCCTGCCGCGTGTCCTGCTGCAAGGGCTGGCATATCACCTTTAATAAAAAAGATTACCTTTCGCTAAAGCGGCAAAACGGCTCGCCTGCGTTAAATAAACAAATATCAGGCGCTCTGCGCCGCGTTCGCAATGCAAATAAACCTGAGCTGGCATATGCAGAATTTGTTATGGGATATGACACCTGTCCACTTCAACAGGAAAATGGACTGTGCCTGCTGCAAATAGAAAAGGGGCCACAGGCCCTTCCAACTGTCTGCCAGATATTCCCTCGCTTTCAAGCATATTCGGTGTCCGGATATTTGGAACGTACTTTAACACCAGCCTGTGAGGGCGTATTGTCTCTGCTGTGGGACTTGCCGGACGGGGTCGCTTTCCGCTCTGACCCGATTACTGACAAACTAGAGATTAAACTATTTGCTTACCATGACAAGGAACAATGGAACTCTCATTTCCAGCAGCTGCGCTCATGGTGCATTGATATGCTCCAAAACAGAAAATACCCCCTGCCAGAGCGTATTATGCGCATGGGCATTGCCTTGCAAAAACTTCCTGACTATGGAGAAAATATCTCAGACTGGTTAAATACAGTTTGTTCAGCAGTCTGGACGCAAGAGGGAATGTATATGGATGATACGAAACGCGACCAGCTGCTGCCGTTATTCCTAAGTAATAATATCCGCCTGCTTCTAACCAGCAATGATGATATGGATCTGCGCTTTATCCAACTGCAAAAAGAACTGGCCGAGGCATTCCAAATCACCCTGAAAACCGGCGATATAAACGGCCTTGTTATCTCCAGCACACCATGGAGGATTGCAAAAAAACGTTTTGAAGAAAATTTCAGCAGCCATGATTATTTTATGGAAAATGTTATGACCGGTCTTTTCTTCCATCTCCATATGCCGGAGCCAACCTTTAATGATAAAATGTGGAAAAGTTTTGTGTGTTTCTGCAACCTGTATTCCTTTTACCGGTTTATGGCCGTGATGAGCTGCCGCAACGGCAGCCCCGCTGACCGGGACGGCCTGTTTGAGGCAATTGTGCTCACAAGCCGCATCCTGCTGCACAATAACGCCCGCCGTACTTCTCTGCAAGATGAATTCTTCCGCAATCAAAGCACTTCACTTGCACATATGGCAGTTTTATTGAGCAATTAACACAGAAAAACAGCCTGTCCGGATGGTTTCAAGCGCCATCCAAAACAGGCTATTTTTTCATATCATCATTCAAAAACTTCCGCAGTCCGCCGCCCCGCCCGCTGTCCTTCTGGCGGGCGGGGCAGCACGCTTGCACAAGCAGCGCCGCACCCATCCCCCGCCGCAGCGGGAATAAAGCTTTTACTCAATTTTTTCTCGAAAAAATTGCGGGTGCAGGGCAGCGCCCTGCCGCTGTCCGCGTAGGACGCCCCCCCCGGCGAGGGGCGCTGTCCGCGTAGGACACGTAACGATTACTTCGCATATTCAACAGCGCGGGTCTCGCGGATCATGCTCACCTTTATCATGCCCGGATAGTCAAGCTCTTCCTCTATGTGACGCGCTATGTCTCGCGACAACAATACCATCGCGTCATCCGATACCTGGTCAGGCTTCACGATAATCCGTATCTCCCGCCCTGCCTGGATCGCATACGAGCTGGATACCCCCGGCGTGGTGTTCGCTATGTTTTCTAACTTCTCCAACCGCTTAATGTAATTCTCCAGGTTCTCACGACGCGCGCCCGGACGTGCCGCCGAAATCGCATCCGCCGCCTGCACCAAACATGCAACCACCGTCTCCGGCTCTACATCCCCATGGTGCGCCGCTATCGCGTGCACAATCGGATGCGACTCCTTGTAACGCTTCGCAAGGTCTACGCCAATATCTACATGGCTGCCCTCTACCTCGTGGTCAACCGCCTTGCCAATATCATGCAGCAATCCCGCTCGCCGCGCCGGTACCGGGTCTATGCCCAGCTCAGATGCCAGTATCCCCGCTACATGCGCTACCTCTATCGAATGTACCAGCACGTTCTGGCCATAGCTCGTGCGGTAACGCAAACGCCCCAACAGCTTGACCAGCTCCGGATGAATCCCATGTATCCCAGCCTCAAAGGTCGCTCGCTCACCCTCAGATTTGATAATCTGATCAATCTCACGCCGCGACTTCTCAACCATCTCCTCAATGCGCGCCGGATGAATCCGACCATCTACAATGAGCTTCTCAAGCGCCATGCGCGCTACCTCGCGCCGCACCGGGTCAAAGGACGACAGCGTGATCGCCTCCGGCGTGTCATCAATAATCAGATCAACACCGGTCAGCGTCTCCAGCGTGCGGATGTTCCGCCCCTCACGGCCGATAATACGCCCCTTCATCTCGTCATTCGGCAGCGGCACGACCGATACCGTCGCCTCCGCAACATGATCCGCCGCGCAGCGCTGGATCGCCATGGTGATCACCTCACGCGCACTGCGGTCAGCATCCTCCTTCAAACGGGCGTTGATCTCCCGGATCTTGACAGCAGCGTCATGCTGCGCCTCCTGCTCAATGGACTGAACAAGATAATCCTTCGCCTCTTCGCGCGTAAAGCCCGAAATCCGCTCAAGCGCAGCAAGCTGCTCGTCACGGAGCTTGCCAATCTCCTCCTGCGAACGCTGAACATCGGCTATCCGCCGGCTCAGCTCCTCGCTCTTGCGTTCTACTGCGTCATTTTTTTTGTCGAGTGACTCTTCCTTCTGGTTGAGACGGCGCTCCAGCTTCTGCACCTCGTTGCGCCGCTCCTTGATCTCGCGGTCAGCCTCGGTGCGCGATTTGTGAATCTCGTCCTTCGCTTCAAGGACGGCTTCTCGCTTCTTGGTCTCCCCAGATTTGATTGCATCGTTGATGATTCGGGTCGCTTCCTGTTCGGCACTGCCGATTTCCTTTTCAGCGACATTTTTTCTATAAAGAAAGCCGATGATCACACCAATAATCAAACAGACTACAGCAATAATAATACTAACTATCACTGGCAAAAATAAAACACCTCCTGATCCTGTATTTTTTTCAGCTGCAAAGGCCCGTCCGGCGTGTGCGGGATAGCCCCGCCCCCCTGCGGCCCCTCCCCCGGAATACCGGCTGTATTACGGCAGATCGGCAGCACACGGCAGGCAGAAACCCGCCCCGCAGCTGGCGGAAAGCCTTGTTTCGTAATCCGCTGTTGCTATTCCATAACGGCACAGGAATATAACAAAATGTATTACCTCTTTATTTTATATCGTTTTGTGCATGGTGTCAAGAAAAAGCCGCACATCCTTTGCAATTTTAATGCGTTTTTTTCTGCACGCCTGGTATGCGCCCCTTGCCGCCCGCTGCAAAATCGGTTATAATAAGAAAGTAGACTGGAGGAAAAAACGATGCATACAACGATGAAACCCGTCCAAAAGGGCGATTTCAGATACTATATTTGTGACCGTCTGCCGGTACGGCACGCATTTACGACAAAAACCGGAGGCGTTTCCACCGGAGCGTGCGAAAGCATGAACCTCGGTTTCAGCCGGGGCGACAACCCCGAAAATGTCCGGGAAAATTACCGCATCCTCTGCGACGCGCTCGGTATGGACTTCAACCGCGTCACCCGCACCGAACAGGTGCACCGCGATGAGGTCTCTATCGTGACCGAGGATACCGTCGGCATGGGCCTGCACCGCCCGATGGCATGGGAATCAGACGCGATCGTCACCAATCTGCCGGATACGCCGCTGGCCGGGTTCTACGCCGACTGCGTGGTTACCATGCTGTTCGACCCCAGCAGCCGGAGCATCGGCGTATGCCACTCCGGCTGGCGCGGCACGGCAGCCGCTATCCTGCCCAAAACTGCGGAAACGATGGTGCAGGCCTTCGGCGCAAAGCGCGAAACCATGATCGCCGTCATCGGGCCGTCCATCCGTCAGTGCTGTTTCGAGACCGACGCTGACGTTCCCGAAGCCATGGAGCGCAGCCTGGGCGCCCGGGTGCAGCCCTTCATCCAGGCACTCGGCTGTAAATGGTTCGTGGATTTGCAGGGCATCAATGCCGGGCTGCTGGCCGACGCCGGTCTTTCCCGCGCGAATATCATCGACTCCGGCATGTGCACCTACTGCATGTGTGACGAATTCTGGTCCCACCGCGTGACCAAAGGCGTGCGCGGCGTGCAAACCGGTATCATCAGCCTGTGAGGGGACGCATAGCATGAATAAAAAGAAAATCGCGGCGCTGTGCCTTTCGCTGCTCGTCACGCTGGGCGCTTCCGGCTGCGAAAGCCTGCTCCCCGTGCCCGAAACAGTCACTAACGGGCCCGCCGCAGATACCAGCCCCCCGCAGGCTCCCGCCGATACGCCGCCCGGCTACTTCGGCCTCGCCTACTATACGGCGGAACCCGTCAGCCCGGTTGCCTCCCGCACACGCATCAACCGCATCCTGCTGGAAATCTTATATGAAGGCTTGTTCGTGCTCGATCAGGATTTTAACGCCGTGCCGGTTCTTTGTGAAACCTTTGAGGGCGACGGTTCCAGCTGGACCTTCACCCTCAAAGACGGACTTACCTTCTGGTCCGGCGCACCGGTGACCGCTGAAGATGTTGCCGCCTGCTGGCAGGCTGCCATGGACGATGAAAGCTCCCCCTATCACGCCCGCTTTGCAGATGTGGAAGCGCTTTCCCCTGCCGGACGGAAGCTGTCCGTCACACTGCGCACGCCCAATATTGATTTCCCCCGCCTGCTCGATGTGCCAATCTGCCGGGCCGGTACGGCAGAGGATACCTTTGCCGACGGCACCGGCCCCTACCGTCCGATCCAGGAGGGCGGTTCGTGGTCGCTGGTCCGGAATGAACACTGGCAGGGCGGCCTCGCGGAAGCCTTTGAATCCGTCCGGCTGGTCGCAACCTCCCGCGCGGAAGCCCTCTTATATGGTTTCGAGACCGGCGACATCTCACTCACCCGCGCCGAACGCCTTGCCCCCAAGGCAAACGCCGTCACCGGCGCTACGAACGTCTATCAGACCCGCACCACCGATTTCCATTACCTTGGCGTGAATCACAGCAACGGCGCACTCGGTCAGGCAACCATACGGCAGGCCGTCAGCCTGCTGATCCAGCGCAGCGAATTGTGCTCCAATCAACTGCAAAATTATGCCGACCCGGCAATGCTGCCAGTCAATCCACAGCCCGCCGGTGCATCAGGCGACACGCCCGACCCGCTCGCCCTGCTGGCAGATGCAGGCTTCGCGGACAACAACGGGGACGGTATCCTGGACTATATCCCGCCCCCGACCCGCTGGTATACCCCGTACTGGCACGAAAAATTTGCGCCGGTCATCCTGGTCAACAGCGACAACAGCTACAAAGTAGCAGCAGCCCAGGCCATTGCGGAGACCCTCCAGGCAGCAGGCATCGGCGCAACCGTCAACGCGCTCCCCTACGACGAATATATGCGGGCGCTCGAACGCGGCAATTTCGATATGTATTACGGCGAAACCAAGCTCACGCCCGATTTTGATATCCGTCCGCTGGCCGCCGCAGACGGGGCACTCAATTTCGGCGGCTACAATAACGAGGAGTTTGAAGCAGCCCTCACCGCCGCCCGCACTTCCGAGGATAAATCTGCCTTTTATACCGCGTTTTCCAACGCCCTGCCCGTGATACCGATTGCTTTCGAGCGCTGCCAGGTGGTCACCCGCGCAGGCCTGCTGGAGAATTTCAACCCTTATCCTTATCAGATTTTTGCAGGGATAGAGAACTGGGAGGCCCGATAATGGAAAAAGTCGTTTTAGGGCTGTCGGGCGGCGTTGATTCCGCCGTGACTGCGGCCCTCCTGCAAGCAGACGGATACGAGGTGCACGGCCTGTTCCTGGATTTGGGGCACGGCGGCGGACAGGATGCCGAAACCGCTGCCGCCCGTCTCGGCATCCCGCTGTACCATGCACAGGTGCAGGCGGACTTTGAGCGGACGATCTGCGCCTATTTCAAGGAATCCTACCGCGCAGGCCGCACCCCAATTCCGTGCGTCCTCTGCAATCCGCTCATCAAATTCCGTGCGCTGGCTGAATATGCGGACGAAATCGGCGCAAAATATCTTGCAACCGGACATTACGCCCGTATTTCACACGACAGCGCGGGCCGGGCCCTCCTGCGGCGGGCAGTGAGTGCCAAGGACCAAAGCTATATGCTGCACCGGCTTCCGCGAGAGTTCCTGTCCCGCTGCATTTTCCCGCTGGGAGAGGCAGAAAATAAACAGGCCGTCCGCACCTACGCGGAACAGTCCGCCATCCCGGCCGCACAGAAAAAAGACAGCATGGATCTGTGCTTCATCCCGGACGGCGACTGGTGCGGCTGGCTGGAACGCAACGGCGTACAGCTGCCCGAAGGAAATTTTGTCGATGAAAGCGGCAATATTCTGGGCCGTCACCGCGGCCTGCACCGCTACACCGTCGGACAGCGCAAAGGCCTGGGCATTTCAGCGGCTGGCCGCCTGTTCGTGACCGGGCTGCGCCCCGAACCAAATGAGATCGTACTGTCACTGACCGATCCGCGCTGTTACGAGCTGACCGCCGAACAGATGCACTACTGTGCCCCGGAATATGCCGCAAACGGCCCATTTCCATGCAGCGTGCGGGTACGGTTTTCACAGCGGGCCGACCCGGCCGTCGTTCATCCGGCCGGGGATACCGTGCGTATTACGTTCCCGGATGGCGTGCGCGCTCCTGCCCCCGGGCAGGCTGCCGTGCTGTATGACGGCGATATCGTCATCGGCGGCGGATTCATCTGCCCGGCCCGCACCTGAAACCCAGTCTGTGAATTGTGAATACAGAATACAGAATTCTAAAAATATTACGATAACCGGAGATATACTATCATGCATTTAAGCAAGCAGCTGCGCGGACATCTGTTCGCAGGCTTTACCATTTTGATCTGGGGCACTACCTTTATTTCTACCAAACTTCTTTTACGCGCATTCTCACCGGCCGAAATCCTGCTGATCCGTTTCCTGCTGGGCTATCTTGCGCTGTGGGCTTTCAACCCGCGCCTGCTGCATTTGCAGGAACGCCGCCACGAATTGTGGTGCGCAGGCGCAGGCCTGTGCGGCATCACGATCTATTACGCATTCGAGAACATTGCGCTGCAATACTCGACCGCCTCCAACATTGGCGTGATTGTCTCTACCGCACCGCTGTTCACCGCCATTTTCGCCAGTTTCTTCCTAAAGGGCGAACCGCTGAAACCAAACTTTTTCGCAGGCTTCGCTGCCGCGATTATCGGCGTTTTCCTGCTGAATTACAGCGGCTCCGCCGTCCGGCTCAACCCGAAAGGGGATGTGCTGGCACTGGCGGCGGCGGTCGCCTGGGGCGTATATTCCATCCTGGTACGCCGCCTGTCGGAGGCTGGCTATCCTCCGGCGCTGCTGACACGCCGCTTTTTCCTTTGGGGGCTGATATTCATGCTGCCGTATGTACTGCATTCCGGCTTTTCGCCCTCTGTGGAAGCAATGATGCAGCCGGTTTATTTGTTCAATCTGGCGCATTTGAGTTTCCTTGCGGGCGCGGTAGGGTTCGTTAGCTGGAATACGGCGGTCGGATATCTGGGCGCAGTGAAATCCAGCATATATATCTATATCACACCAGTTGTTACAATCATTGTTGCAGCCGTTGTACTCGGTGAACGGCTGACCGCCGCAGGCGCATTAGGCGTGCTGCTTGTCATTTTGGGGGTCATCCTCAGTGATGGGCGCGGCCTGCCCCGGCGGCACAGGGAGGAGACAAACCATGTGGGATGAAAACGACCTTCGTCACACAGCCAAGCGTGATTTCCGCCGGCTGGCAATCACGCTGATCTTACAGGAAATCGTCCTGCTCGGCTCTGCTTACAGCATCCAGCACTTACTGATTAGCTACTGGAAAGACCAAAACCCGGCAGTAACGGCAAGCGAGCTTTATGACCGGCTCTGGAACACCGGCATGGATATGATTGCGGCGTCACTGCTTGGCTTTGCGGTTGTAATGCTTCTGCTGGGCAGCCGGCTGCGGCGGCGCAGTCCTGGTGAACGCATGGGGCCGCGTCAATTCCTGCTTGCGCTGGTGGGCATCAACGGGATGCAGTTCTTGGCAACGATTGTGACCATCCCGATTGAACGCATCGTCGAGCGTGCCGGTTATTCGCTTGAGCAGGCGACTGAAGCCTCTACCGGCACTTCCGCAACGGCATCAATGTTTTTATACTCTATCATCATTGCACCGATGGTAGAGGAAGTGGTTTTCCGGGGTGCGGTCCAGCGCTGGCTGGAGCCTTGGGGACGCGGCTTTGCGCTCATAACGAGCGCGGTGCTGTTCGGGCTGATGCACAACAATCTGGTGCAGCTGCCGGTTGCTTTTGCCTGCGGGCTGTTATTCGGATATATTGCGCAGCGTTTTTCCCTCCGCGCCTCGATTGCCGCACACGCTGCGAACAATATGATTGTGGAGCTGATTGGTCTCCTCCCGGACGACTGGAATATTGTATGGGCGGTTTATTCGGTTGCTATGCTGCTCTGCGCGGCTTATTTGCTTTACTGGTGCCTGACGCGGTCGGAGGCGCTGCTGCGCTGGTGCCGCGGAAGCGGTCTGCCGGTGGTGCACTGGTTCTTGACTTCGGTGCCTGTCCTGCTGCTGCTGACGATTTACATACTCCGCACGCTGGGCAGCGCTATGCCCGCCTGACGTTCGTCCTACGCGGACAGCGGCAGGGCTCTGCCCTGCACCCGCGCCTTTGCGGCGGGCACCGAGGGCCCTGCCCTCTGGACTCCCGCCCTCGCCGGGAGCGTCCTACGCGGACAGCGGCAGGG
>CAJUSB010000115.1 GCA_910589115.1 uncultured Clostridia bacterium
CAAGAGTTTATCAGCCGTTAAAATCTGCGGTAAAAGTGAAGCGGGAAGCTGGGCTATCCCCATACCTTTTCTAACAAGGAAGGAATCTACCCCCCCCCCGTTCAAAATATCAATATTTTGCAATTTTTCAGGTTTCTGCGCCATTGGTTTCCTCCATTTCTCCCACAGAAAGGAACGTCGGATGCGATTCCTCTGATCGATTGTGGGCTGCGATTTTTTCGTCGATACTGTTTTCCAGCGTTTCGAGCATCTCCCTGATCTCTGTTATCGCGGCGATCAACTCCGCATGATCCAGCGCCGTAAAATTGCGGGCAATGACTTCTCCTGACTGCCACGCCCTGGCTGTGCCCTCTACGCCACGCTGGCAGCCGGACAGAAGTCCATCCGCTATCGCAGCATATTTAATGGTCTCCCCCTGTTCATCCGTGCCAATAGTAGCATAGTTAGGCCCTTCCGGAAACACTGATGTATTAGACACTTTTATAACAGTATCTGCTTCACCGATACTTTCAGTAAGGACTGCCTGTGGAGAAAACGCAATCCCCGGATATAATTCACTCAATGGTGATCGCCTCCGTTTCCACAGTTACTGCGCGGCGGCAATTACCCGCAACATAATAAACAAGCGTTGTCTGTGTTGCATCCATCTGAACCTGGACTACATTATGAACCGGCTTCCCGTCCAAGCAGATGTGCCCCTGTAAAAATTTTTCCGCTGTCATTTCTTTTCCTCCTCGTATTTTAGACTGCTGCGTCACCGCGTGACTGGACAAAACCCTGAAACACCAAATCAATGCTGATATACGCAAGATCATCAGGCCGGACTTCAATCGACATCCAACTCCCGCGCGGGATTCTTTTATCATCGCCGAGCAGATAATCCGTAATATTTAATTCCGCTGTCTTTCCAACATAAGATGCCTTTTTCGTCCCGTTCACATAGATTGAAAAACTCTTTGCATCGCCAAACTCATAAATACCCGGGATTATATCGTGGGAATGCGCAGGGACTTCAAAATTATGTTCATGCGCTGCCATAGTAAACGAATGCGTGTGGTCTGGGATATCAACCTCATGGCTGTGCGGTTCTGTAAATATCGAGTGATAATGCGCAAGAACAAACGAATCTGTAAGCGCATCGTTATTAACATATCCATTGTCGGTTGTATATGATATCCTAACCGCTTCTGTTGTTCGTCTGGTTTCTCCGCTCATTGTGCTGGTTGTTGAAACGGTATCATTTGTTGATGTAGTTGTTGCGATCACCGGTGATGTTTCCGTTGTACTTGAATAAGCAAGAAACTTCCCCATTCTAACTTTTAACTGCACCTTATTGATAATCCGCATTTCATCCGGTATGAAAAAATCCATTACCGCACCGGTTTCCTTATCACAGTTTGCTTGTAATGCCTGGCTGTAAATTTGTGTTGCACCCTGTGCGTAACTTTGTTCAATCCGCTGGCGGTTCGCGAGATCAGAAACGCTTGCTGCGATACTTACATTTTTGTTTGCAACGGTAATCATGCTTTGCGTAATATCAGAATAATTATAATTTAATCCCGTAATGTACGTATCGATCCAATTTCCTGTGTTGGGCTGAATAATACGCAGCTTTTTCCCGATAGCAGCCGTACTTGCTGCCGATGGATCTAACTCTGCAAATCCGACTTCATAACTTACAGACGGCTCCTGTAATTCTGTGAGCATAGCTTGTGCAGCTGCTTTCAAAGACTGCGCATCTTCATATCGCCGGTCTATCCAAACGCGTTCGATAATGCCGTATTTATCGGTATAGCTCTTTGGGCTTTGCAGATACGGTATACCGTTATTTACGTCCTTTATATTCAGCTGGTTTACCCCTTCGCCATACCCCAAAGGGTAAAGCCGGGTACTTATCTGCTGCGGGTCACTTTGCACATCATACGATAACATATTGTATCGCCGCCGGATATATATATCTGGATGACCGCTTGTATTGATTGCTTTCAGGGAAAGCCTCCACGGATAAACGCTTGTATCCGTTACCCACATATAATTTTCCAGAGGTGTTGCGATCGAAAACAATGCAGAAAGCAAATTTTCCTGCTCCCAGCTATATTCAAACTGCCTGCGGAAATCGCACGCTGACAGAACCCAGTTTCTGACGTTCTGCCGGTTCAAAACATAGTTGATACAATCCGCCGTATAAGTTCCCACATTACCGACTGTATGATGTCCAAACATGACCGTATCAAGCAGCGTAGAAAGCACATGCTCGCATTGGTATTCCAAAGTCCCGGTTTCCGTAACTGTCATTTCGGAGGGCATAATTCGGTACAGCTGCCCGCCATTCCAGCGGACGTAGTAGAACGGAAGACAGTAATCATTTTTTGCGTCATCAGCGGGCAGGCTGAATGCCAGATTCCACAGGCTGTTTATCTTCCGTTCTTCTGTTACGTTATGCGCATTTTCCGCAATCGCCACCCTTCTTCTGTTCCTGTCAAAGACCTCAAGCATTGATACCACCTCTTGACTGTATGAACCCTTGAACCACCAAAACAATGCTGATATACGCCAAATCATTTGGTCGAATCTCAAGCGCAAACCATTTCCCGCGTGGGATTTTGCCATCGCTGCCAATCAGAAAATTTGTTAAGTCAATTTCTGCGGTTTTAGTTGAAAAATTTACCTTTTTAACTCCGTCAATCCAAACGGAAAGACTTCTCGGATCACCGAAACGGTATATTCCAGGAGTAATACTGTGTAAATGCTTTGGCAATGTGAAACGATGATAATGCCCAGGTATTTTATACTTGTGGTTATGTGCAGGATATATAAAACCGCCATGTCGGTGAGAGCGTTCCTTGTATGTGTGGTAATGAACGGGCAAAAAAGCGTCATAGTTAATATCATCCTTCATTTGCTCCGCTTCCCATTCACTCCAGCCAACGAATCGTTCATCGTCATCATATTCCGGCTTATTCTTTCTGTCGAGTATTCCACGACTGGTATAAACCTTAAATCCTCCAGGATTCCCCGGCTCAAACGCATTAACCGCATCTAGCTTTCCTGCAACCTTTCCAGCCTTTTCAGTCGTAATGCTGACGTTTCCGTCATGATCGCCGAAGCTCCACTTTATGCCGTAAGTCCTGCCGTTCTGGCTGACGCTCGTTGTTGTTTTTGAATAAGCACGGAACTTATCCAAACGGATTTTTGCAAGCACTTTATTGACAATCCGCATTTCGGATGGAATAAAGAAATCCATCGTCACGCCGTGGTTTGGGCTTCCGTTTGTTTGCAGCGCCTGGCTATACAGCTGCGTTGCCCCCTGTGCATAAGCCTGCTCGATCCGCTGCTTGTCCATCAGGTCTGAAATGCTGGCGGCAATATCCTCCGGCTGGTTCGCAACAGTGATCGTGGACTGCTGCAAATCCCCAAATTCCCGTGTCACTTCTGTAATATAGGTATCAACTGTTTTATGAAGCTCCGGGCAAATGATCCGCAGACGCACCCCGGGTGCGGCCTGTGCCTGTCCAGTGGCTTTAAGTTCTTGAAAACCGATTTCATAAGTAACATGCGGCTCTTGCAGGCCTTTTAGGATTGCCTGCCCGACCGCCTTTAAGGTCTCCGGATTTTCATAACGGCGGTCTATCCAGACCCGTTCGATAACTCCATATTTTGAAACAACGTTTGACGGGCTTTGCAAATACGGAACGCCATTATTTACAGCCTTTATATTCAGCTGGTTTATCCCTTCCCCGTATCCAAGCGGATAAAGCCGGGTGGTCAGCTGCTGCGGGTCAGATTTGCTTTTTGCTTGCATCAGGTTATAATTCCGCCGTACATATAACTCTGGGTGGCCGCTTGTGTTTAACCGTTTTAGAGATAGCTTCCACGGATAACTTCTTGTATCGGTTTTCCAGATATAAGGTTCTGCGAATGGTGTCGCAACCGAAAATAAAGCGGCTAATAAGTTTTCATTTTCCCAGCCATATTCAAAACGGTATCGAAAATCACACTCTGCAAGCTGCCAGTTTTTTTCAATTTGACGGGACAGGATATAACGGATAACATCCTCTGTGTAATCGTTCAAGCCGCCTGCGATATGATAATCGAATATAACATTATCCAGCAGCGCCGCAAGCACATGCTCACATTGGTATTTGTAACCGCCTGTTTCATCAACTGTCAATTCAGATGGCATGATCCGGTACAACTCCCCGCCATTGTACCGCACGTAGGAAAAGGGCTTGCAAAATTCGTTTTTCGGGTCTTCATAAGGCAGGGAAAAAGAGAGTTTCCAAATTGCATTAAGCCGTTGTGTCTCTGTGACGGAATAAGCGTTTTCTGCGATTGCAGTGCGCCGCCTGGAATGGTCAAAAATTTCCAGCATTTACAAGTACCTCTCTGTATAAATCAGGTTTCCAGACATCGCGCCTCCGCTGGTGCTTTCGATATTCAGCCGCAGCAGGTCACGCGAAACATAAACCCAATCCCCCGACTGTGCATATAGGATATTCTGCCCGTTCAGTGTAACGCGGTAGGTGTCGCTGTCTATCCGCAGCTCCGCACCTGGCGGTATCGTAACGGTAACCGATACGGTATCTGTTTCCTGCGTCACTGCACCGGCAAGCGCTGTAAGCACCGCTGAAAACAGTTCTGTATTTCGGATATTTTTCGATCCGTACTGCCGTCCGTTTATCGCTCCTGAAAGCGATAATTTTGTAATAATATTCTTTGCACTTAGGATTTTTGCATTCAAAGCGTCTGCAAAATCGGATGTGAACCCTATATTTTTCACACCGGCGGAAGCCTGTAACAGCTCCGCCCCGAATTCGGCGGCTTCTTCTATGTTTGCCTGTGCCCCGACTTCCCCGGAAAGCGCTCCAGCCGCTTCAATCCCTGTCTGTAGCGCAACCGTCCCGCTGGTCCTTCCGTTTAATGTCCCAGAAAATACAGCGCGGATATCGATAGGCACCGCTGGGCCAGCAACAGCATTCAGCTCCGCCGTGCTGATCTGCTCGACAGGAAAGCCGAAATGCCTGCCAGGATTGATGGAATACCGCAAAAGGCTGTATGCCCGGTCGGATGCAGGTGCAGCATCCCCATGCTGGCCGCTGACAACAGCCATAAGACTGCCGGTCATCAAGGCCGTATATTCAATCAGGACTGCATTGCCGCAGACTGCCGTCAATGTACCAGATGCAGCAAAATCGACCGGTATCTCAATGCCGGAGTTCCCGGAAGAATACCGCAAAAGGCTGTAAGGCCCGCCCATCAGTTCAGCCCCAGCTTGACCGCGCCAGCCGCGATGGCCGGCATGTAGCCGCGTTTAATTACGACATCCTCAGACCGTTGCTGGATAAATATCGGTTCGCCGCCGGTTGCAGCGGAATAAATTGCCGACCAATTCCACACACCCCATTCAGTAGAGGGACGGTTATAGGATACGGCAAGGGAATTCTGGATCAGCAATTGACCGCTTGCCTGTTCTGCCGGGGCGGAAAAGGTCAGTCTGCATCTTGCGTAATTATCGCCGGAAAGCTCCGCGCCTCCCGCCTCCGGTGAGCCGTTCCAAAGGGAATGATGCGGCGTTACCCCAGAAATCGACTGCCCCCGGAAAATGTTGAGCAGGCGCGTTTTGTATGCGTTGGAGATTTCCCCGGTCAGATAAAACATCACATCCCCAACAAGGAATACCGGCGGCTGGTTTGCGCCGATCATAAGCGGCTCTGTAAGCTCGCCGCGTGCCAGCATATTCCCGCCTGTCTGCGAATCCAAAATGCCGATATGCGTAATCGTACCGACTGCATCCGCCGGTGTTGCAAACGTGATTTCTGACAGGTTTTGAATCCCGATGCCGCTGTTCATGCTGGCCGGGGCCGAAAATGTAATCGCCATCCGCTTATATCCAGAGTAGGCAGCCTCTGTCCCCGCTGCCCCGGTCTCGCCCGGGTCGTTCAGGTACAGCGCCAGCCAGCACCGGGACGGCGCTGTAAAAGCCGTTCCCCTTAAAATATTCAGAAATCCGGTTTCAAGGTAATTGCAGGCATACACTTTTTATCTCCTCCGTTTCACTGCCGTAATGGTCAGGTTCTGTATGTTTGTACTTGATGTGTTCCGCAGGACAATCATGCATGGCGTTTCTGCTGTACCTTCATACCGCATGTGGTTTGTCCCTTTCCGGATAGGCACGGACACGGTCTTCCCATAGGCGAACGGTTCGCAGATGAAATTCAGATCGAATTCCCGCAGCATTTCCAGCGGATAATCCTGCACCTCGGCAGGGTCATACAGCTCTGCCATGTAATATTTATCCGGCTCATTCCAAAGCCGCAACACCGATTTCCGGCTCAGCTCATATACGACCTCCCGGAATTCGGCTTTCGTCATATGCCGCGTCAGCATACAGGATAGCCGCAACGTCCGCTCATCCCAGCAGTCAGCGCCGAAATCATATTGCCCGGAACGCCCTGGGATACTGATCTTTCGCGCACGCTTGGGAGGAAGGAAATAGTCATAGGCTACGACCATCAGCCCCCATTCGTCTACGCTGTTGATCCCCCCAAACTGGAAGCTGTCTCCCGTCATATCGCTGGTATCCCCCTTCTGCGCATCTCACGCGCCGTCTCTATGCCTAGCTGGCGGCTGATTTTCTTGATATCCGTTGGCTCGCTTGTCCCGTTGTAGGTCAGATTGATGACGATGCCGTTATCGTTGGTGACGGTTGACGGTTCGCTTGGGTATTTGTCGGCTGTGTAAGACGATGCCGCAAGTTTACCGCTGAACCCGCTGACTTCGGCGGCAACTGATAAATTCGCATCATCAACCATATCTTGTAGCCGGTTCCGCATATCATCGTCCAGTTTCGGCATGGCTTTTTCTATGCCTACGCTAATTCCTGGTGGTATCCATGCACCAACTTCGTCTGCAAAAAGTTTTGATGGAGAATTTATTTTTGCTGATTTCTTTGCGCTGTTAGCCATATCGGTACTGAGTTTAGCAGCAGCGTTGATTGCCGATTGCCGGTTATCATTTATACCCTGCACAAGACCATCAACTGCGCTTCTGCCGTATCCTCGAAATGTTTCATTCATGCCGTGGAATTGATTCCCGGCACTGGAAGCAACGCTTCGTGCCGAGGATACCGCTAATGATTCTCCTGATTGAATTCCGCCCGCGAAATTTTGAGAAGCGGATTCACCGGCATTCGCAGCTCCGTACTGTACTTCCTGGAAATTTTTATTAGTTTGATCGGAAACCGATTTTGATGCGGCAGAAGCATAACCGGACTCGCCTTTTACTCCATCAGCAAATTCTTTCCCTGTGTCTTGGCCAGCTTTTTTTGCCCTCTCACGCGCTTTTTCAAGTTCTTCACCTGTGTACGCCGTAAACTTCGCAGTTGCATGAGAAACGCGCTCGCTGTTTTCTTCTATCCCATCAGAAAATCCATTTACAGTTGATTCACCGAAATTATACGCTGCATCCGGTAATTGCGAGAATCCATCTTCCATGCCATTTACAATATCATTAGACACTTTTTTGGCATTATCTTTGCCAGAACTAAGGCCTCTCGAAAAACCGTCTGCTGTTTTTCTACCGGCTCCCTCCGCTTTTTCCGGAAGTCCAAGAAGGTCATGAAGGAACCAATCTGTAAAACCTGATATTGTATCCCAGATAGCATTCCATGCTCCTATTACCGCCTCTCGAAATTCTTCGTTTTTTTGGAAGAGCATTACTAGCGCGCCTACTAACGCCGAAACAGCCATTACAACCAAACCTATCGGATTCGCAGTCATTACAGCATTTAATACAGCTTGCGCAGCAGCAAGTATTTTTGCTTTCGCTGCCGCTAATGCAGCAGCAATAGAAAATCCAGACATAGCTTCTTGCAATACAGTCATAGCAGTAGAAACATTTGTAATAAGTTCTGCAATCGCAGAAACAGCCTTAAATGTTGCAAATGCCGCGGAGGCTCCGGAAACAGCAACTTCGAGATTGTTAAAAATAAATGACAGTCCTGGGATTTGCTCTGATATTGCGTTGCCAATCTCATCAATAATGGCGATAGCCGCACTCCATATTTGTGGCGCATTTTCAATAAGCGCTTGCGCTAGACCTGAAATGAGCATAATTGCGCTTTGCGTAATTTGAGGAAGAGCATTTGTGAATCCTTCAATAAGAGAATTGATAATTGTAACTGCCCCACCGACAATTGTATCGGCATTATCCACAATTCCCTCAAGAAAAGCAGATATTGCTTGCAGTCCAATATCAACCAGCATCGGCATGTAAATTGCAAGTGAAGATGCAAAAAACGAAATTGTTTCAAATGCCTTTGATATAATTTGCGGAAGCGCAATAATGATGCCCTGTACAAGATTCCCTATAATACTCACGCCTGTTTGAATAATAGTAGGAATTTCCTGGACGATTCCGTCCATTATGGAAGTGGCAATCTGCACACCCGCATCTAATAGGGAAGGAATAACGACTGATATGCCAGAAAGAAGATGGTTTACAATATCAGCAGCTGCTTGGGCGATTCCCGGTAGTGCCTGAACAATACCAGAAATCAGCATCGAAATAATATTTGCGCCGGATTCAATTATTGCAACTGCACCTATTGTTAGCATATTAATGCACGTATGTATTACTTCCAGTGCGCTCTTTGCAATAGCAGGCATCGCCTGAACCAAACCTTGGACAAATGATTCAACTACATTCATCCCAGATGTAACTAGCATAGGATATCCAGCTAGTAGAGACTGGAGCAAATTAGAAATCATATCTGACCCAACTGTTAGTATTTGCGGAAGGTTTTGACGAAGATTATAGGCAAACAGCGTCATAACAGCAGAAGCTTTTGCAAAAAGATTTGGTGCACCACTTGTAATGCCTTGAATCAACATTTGAATCAGCTGACCGCCAACATCAATTATTGCTGTAAAACTTGTGGAAAGCGGATTGATAATTGATGCGATAATCTGTGGAACTGCTTTAGCAATCTGCGGAAGCGAGTAAATAATCCCATTGAATAAACTCGTTATTAGTTCAGCACCAGCGCCCAACATTGCTGGCAATGCACTTGAAATCAACTCGGATATTTGGCTAACCAGCACAGGTGATGCTTTCTGAATTGCTTTGCCCAGTCCTGATAGTATTTGTGTTATGCGGGGGATGATATTGTCTGCGGCTGTGCTTGCGCTTTCTATAAGATTTTGTATAAGAACATCTAAATTCGCGTTTTCGTCTGCAATGCCAGTTACAAGGTTTGTCCATGCGGCTTTCGCGGCGT
Organism: uncultured Clostridia bacterium; assembly: GCA_910589115.1. GTDB lineage: Bacteria > Bacillota > Clostridia > Oscillospirales > Butyricicoccaceae > QXXE01. The sequence goes on from CAJUSB010000115.1 coordinate 9,278, forward strand.
TTATGCTGCCTTCGATGGTTTCGGACGCTTCTTTTGCTGTCGTGCCGGTGATACCCATGCGCTCCTGCACAACGTGGATTGCTTCAATGATTTTATCGAACGAAACGTCATTGACGGTTTTCGCGGTGACTTCCATCGTGTCGCCGAGTACGCCGGAATCATTGATAAGACGCGCCATTTCCGCCTGTGTGCCGCCGTAGCCTAGTTTCAAATTATCAAGCATTGTATAGTTCTGCTTGGCGAAGCCCTGATACGCTTCCTGAATGGAACCCATTGCAGTGCCCATCTTATTGGCGTTATCTGCCATATCTGTAATCGCTACATGGGCGGTGTCTGCGGCGGCTTTCGTATCGCCTCCGAGACCCTGTAACAGGCTTGCCGAAAAGCTTGTCACGGTCTCCATGTATTCGTTTGCGGATAGACCAGCGGTTTTGTATGCGTTGTTGGCGTAATCCATCACAACGCCGGAACTGCTCTTGAACAGCGTTTCTACGCCGCCTACAAGCTGTTCGTAGTTCGCATAAGCGTCAAGAGACCACTTTGCCAGAACACCGACGCCTGAGCTTGCCGCACCAACCGCAACAGACACACCTTTCATAGCCGTTCCCGCAACGCTGCCGAGTTTCCCTAACGCGCTCTTAAATTTTTCTACGTTTCCCTCAATATCAATAATGACGGAGCCGTCTGATTGTGCCATTGCATCACCACCTTATGCATCAGGATTGATTATGATTTTGCATTCACTTCCTTAAAACGGTCTGCAACATATTTTTTGATTGCCGTATCGCGTTCCAGCAGAGAGAGTTTGTGATCGATTGCCCCGCGTTCTGGAAGCTGATAGCGTTTACGGCGTTCTTCAAAATCCTTTTTCTGCTTCGCACTCATGCCTTTCGTGCTGCCGATCCGGTAATATACGCGCTGCTTAAAGGGTGTTTCGTCTGGAAGCCCTAGTGTATAGTCTTATTCATATTTATCCTAATAAATTGTCTATTTCTAAGCGT